>DATFWL010000001.1:0-28459 GCA_035259385.1 Vicinamibacterales bacterium
ATGGTCGATCTGCAGAATCGAGTTCTTCTTGACGACGCCGAAGAGAACCAGCAGCCCCAGCGCGGAGAAGATGTTCAGCGACTGCCTGAAGATGATGATCGACAGCAGCGCGAACGGCAGGGTGAGCGGCAGCGACAGCAGAATCGTGATCGGGTGCAGCCACGACTCGAACTGCGCCGCCAGAATCAGGTACATGAACACGAGCGAGAGCAGGAACGCGGTGACGAAGTTCTGCGCGGCGCGGCCGAGCTCGCGCGACCGGCCGGCGAACACCCCCTTGTACTCGCCGCCGGGGTTCATCCTCTGGAACTCCGAGAGGATCGCGTTCTGAATCGTCGCCTGCGAGGCCGACGGCAGCGTGTTGCAGAACACCGTCACCTGGCGCTGCCGCGCCTGGCGGTTGATGTCCGATGGCGCCGTGCCCGGCTCGAAATCGGCGACGTTCTCGAGCGCGACGCTGCCCAGCCGCGACGACGGCACCGTCAAGGCGCCGATCGCGTCCTCGGTCGAGCGGTTTTCCGCGCGCGCCCGGAGATGCACCTCGTACTGCTCGCCGCCTTCGTTGTAGGTCGTCACCTGGTCGCCGCCGACCAGCAGGCGCAGCGCTTCCGCCGCGTCGCCGATCTGCACGCCGAGGTCGGCCGCCTTCGGCCGATCGACCTGCACCGACAGCTCCGGCTTGCCGACGTTCAGCGAGGTGTCGATGTCGACGACCCCCGGAATGCTCTTCACCTTCGCGACCAGCTGATTGCCGATCGACTCGAGCTTCTTGAGATCGGGCCCGTTGATCGTGAACTGGATCGTCGCGTTCTGCGCGCCGCCGCCGCCGATCACGGCGACTTCCTGCACCGAGGTGCGCAGGTTCGCGGCCAGCGGCGGCAGGATCTGGTTGCGGATGTCGTTCATCACCGTGAACTGATCCCGCGTCCGCTGCTCGATCGGCCTCAGCCGGATGTAGATCGTCGCCAGATTGCGCGTCTTCGCCGGATCGCCGGCGACGGTGACCAGCGTGTAGTCGACCTCGGGCAGACGCTGGCGAATCGTCGCGGCGACGCGATTGGTAATCACCTCGGTCGCTTCGAGGCTGGTCCCTTCCGGCGCCCGCAGGTTGACCTCGAACTCGGACTGATCGTCCTGCGGCATGAAGTTCTTGTTCGCGGCCATGAACAGCGGCACGCTCGACGCGAGGACGAGCGCCGCGAAGCCGGCGACGATCGCGCGGTGTGACATCGACCACTCGAGCAGCCTGGTGTAGAAGACGTCGATGGCGTGGAAGATCCGGGAGTCCTTCGAATCGTGCTTGTCCGCGCCGTGCTTCTCGACCTTCAGCCAGCGCGCCGACAGCATCGGCGTCAGCGTGAAGCTCACCAGCAGCGACACGAGAATCGCGAACGCCATCGTCAGGCCGAAGCTCTTCATGAAGCGGCCGACGATGCCGCCCATGAACCCGACCGGCACGAAGATCGCCACCAGCGACAGCGTCGTCGCCAGCACGGCGAGCCCGATCTCCTGGGTTGCGTCGATCGCGGCGTGAATCTGGTCGTCGTGCTTCTCCTCGATGAACCGGTAGATGTTCTCGAGCACCACGATCGCGTCGTCGATCACGATGCCGACCGAGAGGGTCAACGCGAGCATGGTCATCAGGTTGAGTGTGAAGCCCATGTACCAGATCAGGCCGAAGGTCGCGATGATCGACGTCGGGATGGCGATCGCGGAGATCACCGTCGAGCGGAAGTTCATCAGAAAGATCAGGACGACGACGGCGGCGAGGAACGAACCGACGACGAGATGCTCTTCGACGTTGTGGATCGAGGCCTCGATGAACTCCGACGAGTCGCGGACCACGCGGACGCCGTAGCCGGGCGGCAGCGCGCCCTTCAGCTCGGCGAGCCGCTCCTTGACCGACTGGACGACTTCCACGGTATTGGTGCCGGACTGCCGCCGGACCTGCAGCAGGACCGTGCCGGTGCCGTCGACGTTCGCGAGCGTCTCGGCTTCCGCTTCGCCGTCTTCGACCCGGGCGACGTCGCCAATCCGGATCGGATGGCCGTCCTTCTCGCGCACGACGATGTCGTTGAAGCTCGCGACCGTCGGCACGCGCCCGCGCGTCCGCAGCGTCAGCGACTCCGGTCCCTGATCGACGCGGCCGCCGGGGACCTCGATGTTCTGCCCCTGGAGCGCGCGCGACACGTCGGTGACGGTGATGTTGTAGGAACGCAGCCGATCGGCGTCGAGCCAGATGTTGACCTGCCGCTGCCGCCCGCCGAGGATGAGCACCTGGCCGACGCCGTTGACGCTTTCCAGCTGACGGCGCAGCGTCTTGTCCGCGTACTCGGTGATGTCGCGCACCGGTTTGTTCGCGCTGAGCGCCAGGCTGAGCACCGGCGAGGCGTCGGGATCCATCTTGTCCACGCGCGGCTGCTCGATCGTCTTCGGCAGCCGCGGCAGCACGCCGTTCACCTTGTCGCGGACTTCCTGCGCGGCGACGTCGGTGTCCTTCTCGAGCACGAACGAGACGATCACCTGCGAGATGCCTTCGGACGAGATCGATCGCAGGTCGTCGATGCCGCTGATGGTGTTGACCGCTTCCTCGATCTTGTCGGTGATTTCGGTCTCGATCTGCTCAGGCGCGGCGCCCGGCTGGACCGTCGTCACCGTGATCGTCGGGAAGTCGACTTTCGGGAACCGATCGACACCGAGGCGCGAGAACGAGAACGCGCCGATGACGGTGAGCGAAAGAATGAGGACGGTCGCGAAGACCGGCCGTTTGACGCACAGCGCGGCTAGCCACTGCATGACTACGACACCTTCGTTCCATCGGCGAGCTGCGCCACGTTCTTCGTGGCGACGCGCTCGCCGGCTTTCAAGCCCTTGGTGATCTCGACCAGATCGCCGACCGCGTCGCCGGTCGTGACGATCCGCTCCTCGACGTGATCGCCGGTGACGACGAACACGTGGCTGGTACCGGCCGTCACCTGGACGGCGTCGCGCGGCACGACCACGCCGCGCGTGCGTTCGGCGCGCTCGATCCGGGCGGTCGCGAACAGGCCCGGCTTCAGCACGCCGGTCGGGTTCGGCACGATCGCCTCGATGGTGAGCGCGCGCTGGTCCGCCTGCAGCGACGGCGACACGAATTTGATCGTGCCGGTGAACTGCTGCCCCGGATACGCGTCGACCTCGAAGTTCACCGGCTGGCCGACGCCGACGGCGGAAATGAACTGCTCGGGAACGGTCAGCTGCACGCGCAGCGGATTGACCCGGACGACGACGACGACCTTCGTGCCCTTGTTGACGTAGTCGCCGACTGAGACGAGCCGCTGCGCGACCGAGCCGTTGAACGGCGCCCGTACCACCGTGTCCGCGACCGCCTTGCGGGCGAGGGCGACCCGCGCGCGCGCCGCCTGCAGCATCTGGTACTGCTGCGCCGCGCCGTTCTTCGCCGCGTCGTACTGCTGCCGCGCCAATTCGGCCTGCGTCCGGCGCTGGTCGTATTCCGACTGCGAGACGACGCGTTGATCGAGCAGCGACTGGATGCGCGCGAACTCGGCCTGCGCGAGATCGTAGCCGGCCTTCGCGTTCTGCACTTCCGGCACGGCATTGACGTCGAAGGTCGACGACGCGGTGAGGCCGAGACGCGCTTCGATCTGCGCCGCGTTGGCCTCGGCTTCGCGCAGCTGCGCATCTGTCTCGGTGGGCGACAGCCGGACCAGCTCCGCTCCCTGCGCGACCGGCGTCCCGCGCTCGACCGGCGCCGAGACGACGCGGCCGGCGATTTCGGCGGCAACGTCCGCCTGCTCTTCGGCCATCAACGAGCCGGTCGCGCGGATGAAGCGGGCGATCGGCTGCTCGGTGGCGGCCACGGCCGCGACCTCACGGGGCGGTGCCGCCGCCTGTTCTTTCGCCTTGGCGTCGCCGGCGCTGCACGCCGCACCCGCGGCGGCTGCGGCCACGGCGGCTGCCAGCAGCATGGAGGGGACGAATCGGCGGTTCATGAAGACAACTCCTCGGTCTACGTTAAGAAGCCTGTTGGTCGGCAATAGGTTCAGCTAGACAGGAAATACCCCGCTCCGGCGACTGCAGCGTGACGCCTCCACGCAGCCCCGCCAGCGTCGTATCGAGGACGTCGCTTGCCAGGAGGTCGGCGTCTTCCCCGGGCGCCATCCGCTCCGACAGCTTGAGCGCGGCGACGCCGAGCATGCCGGCAGTGAGCACGCGCATCGCCACGCTCGGCTTCACCGTCGACGGAAAGACCTTCGCCTTGACGCACCGGGCCAGCTCTTCGATGATGCGCTGCTTGGTTTCGTGCGCGAACGCAAACCGCTCGTATTCGCGGCTGATCCGCGGCACCGACCGATCGAGGAACATCAGCGCGAAATACTGCGGCTGCTGCCGGCTGAACTCGTAGAGCCGCCAGAACACCGCGCGGATGCGCTGCAGCGGCTCGAGCGTCGCCAGCTGGTCGCGGCGCTCGCCCTTGGACGGATCGCCCAGCAGACGGAACCCTTCCTCGGCGAGCGCGAAGAAGATGTCGTCTTTGCCGGCGAAGTAGCCGTAGATGGCGGCGGGGCTGTATTCGATCCGCTCTGCGATCTTGCGAATCGAAACGTTCTGAAATCCCTCGGCGACGAACAGTTCGCGGGCCGCGTCGAGGATCGCCCGCCGGACCGCCTCGCGATCGCGCTCCTGTCTCTCTTTGATACCCATCAGATGCCTGTCAGATGACGCTCAGGTGTTGAATCCGGTTCGATTAGTGAACGGTGTTCACAAGCCTAACATCGTTTGACGCTAAAACGCCGTTTGAGTTCCCGGAAAAACCGTGAAAGCGAGCGAGATGTTGTGTTAAGCGCTTTTGATACGGTGAGTTGCGGTAAGAAGCGCCATGCAACCGATGAGGTAAGTTGCAGACGCGGCGAGGAGCGTTATCCGAAATCCCCAGTTCATCGCGATGAAGATGGCAAGCGTGGCGCCCACGACCGAGAGCGCGCCGTTGATGCCCCACGCCCACGCCACCATCTGCGGTGACGTCCGGCTGAGCATCCGAAGCCCCGTCGGCATCGGGATGCCGAGTGCGATGCCGATTGGCACGAGCAGCGCCGCCGCGACCGCCATCCGTGCTCCGCGTGACAAGGGAATGGCCCAGGTGACGATCGGTTCGGCGCCCGCGACGAACAGCACGGCGACTGCCGCGACGACCAGAATCGCGATCGCGCCGGTGCGCCGCAAAGTTGCGAGATCGAATCGGCGGCTCCACGCGGCGCCAAGGCCCGTTCCGAGAAGAAGCGAGAACAGGGTGACCGTCAGTGAATACACCGGGTGGCCGAGCAGCAGCACGAACCGCTGCAGCACCGACACCTCGATCAGCATGAAGCCGGCGCCGAGCGCGCCGAAGTAGGCGAGCCACGCGCCCCAGCCGTACGGACGCGCCTGGCCGCGGTCCGCGAACGCCAGCGGTCCGACGACGAAGAGCGCGACCAGCACCGTGGAGATCGCCAGCAGCGTCATCAACGCGCTCAACCCGTTGCCGAACAGCATCGACTTGCCGAACGCGAGGTCGAACTGCCGGGCGAGCTTCGTCGTGTGAAAGAAGAACGGCCGATCGTCGGTCGTCGGCCGGACATCGGATGCATAGCTCTCGTAGAACTGCTCGCGATTGGGCGCGCGTATCAGCCGCCCGTAGTCGGCCGTCGCCGCCCCGTCCACGTAGACGTCCTGCGCAGGGCGTGTCGCCTGCGGCCGATCGTCGCCGCCGTCGGGGTCCGCCGGTGACGGCGTATACAAGATGTCGAACCCGAGTCGATCCGAGACGCTGCGGAGGCGCGCGATCTCCTCTGCGGTGAACGGCGATTTCTTCAACAGAAACGTCGCAACCTGATCCTGCCGCACGACCGCCAGGCGATCGGCGGCCGACCAGCCGCGCGGCTCGCAGGCGGCCTGCGCGAGCGACACCAGGCGAAGTCCGTCGGCAACCCAGCGCGTGATCGTCAGCATGCCGTCGTCGGTGAGGTGATCGAGGTAGTCGTTGAATGCCTCGACCGTGTAGAGCGTGTTCTCGGTGAGCGTGTACGCGCCGGCCGCCGTCGCCGCCCAGGTGTCGACGAGCGAGGCCTGAATCACGTCGTAGCGATCCGACGACCGCCGCACGAAGCTGCGGCCATCGTCGACGGCGATTCGGACGCGCGGGTTCGTGTAGATGCCGCCCGAGAATTCCTCGAACCGCCCGCGCATCACGTCGTCTGCGATGATCGGATTGATCTCGACGCCGTCCACGCGCGAGGCGCCGAATACCAGTGCCGAGGCAAGATCGCGACCGCCGCCCGGACCGATGACGAGCGCGGTGAAGCCTGACGGGGCTCGGGGCTCGGGGCTCGGGGCTAGCTGATTTCCGCCGGGGGCTAGGGGCTCGGAGCTGGGGGCCAGCTGATCGAGGGCAAGGGCCGGGGACTGGGCACTAAATGCAAGGTGACGAGGCGCGCTCACGACGCCATCTCTTTGCGCCTGACGGCTAGCCCCCAGCCCCGAGCCTCCAGCCGCTGTCCTGGCGCCGACGAGCTGGTACGCCAGCGCCGTCAGCTCGTACCGCAGGAACTGCGCGTTCGACAGATCCGACGCCACGTGGAGGATCGGTGTGGACGCGGCGGAGTCGATGTCCATGAACCGCGTATCGGGAAGCGGGCCCTTGTAGGCGTAGCTGAGCGACCAGTTGCCGTGGGTCCGCTCGTACACACCAATCCGCGAGAAGGAATTCCATTTGCTGAAGAGCACGCGATCGCCGCGATGGCCCTTCGTATCGACCACGTCGAAGCCGCCGATGCCCGACAGCTGGCCGACGATCGGGATCGCCAGGACGACGAGCCCGCGCACGGCGATGCGGCCGCGCAGCGCCGCCGGCGCGAACAGGAGTGCTGCCGCGACCGACAAACCGGCCGCCGCGACGACGACGCCGGGCGCGCCCAGGCGGTCGAGCAGCGGGATGAGCACCAGGCAGCCGGCGGCAGCGCCGATCAGATCGGCGGCGTAGACCGCGTTCACCTGGGCGGACAGGCGCGAGATCGCGAGCGTGACGACCAGCCCGCCCGTAAAGAAGGGAAGTGCCGCCAACGCATAAATCGTCAGCATCATCACGAGGTTCTGCGGCGAGTAGTTCAACCCGACGCGGAGCCGCACGAGCCAGAACAGCGCCCCGATGGTGAAGCAGGTGTAGATCAGCGACTGCACCGCGAGAAGCGTCTCAGTGTCGTACCGTTCGAACCGCCGCCGCGCCACGTACGCGAACACGCCGCTCGCGCTCACACCAAAGAGCGCGATCGAGATCGCGAGGAACGCGAAGTGGTAGTACATGACGACGGAGAAGATTCGTGTCAGCGCGAGCTCGGTCATCAGCAGCGTCGCGGACACCAGCGCGACGCCGGCCAGATGGCGGACAGTCGGCCTCGACGTCTCCCGACGCGAATCGAACGACATGCGCGTGAGTCTACCATTCGCTCCTCGATGCGTCCTGACGGCGCGTTCCCGGTCGTCGCTGAGAGTACGGTCGTGCTAGTGCGCTCACGCGTTGTGGGGGGCAGCTGGTGATGTCGAGTGTGCGCCGTGCGTTCATCGCCGCCTCGATCGCGTGGGCCGCGCTGCTCGTCCTGACCCCGTACCTGACGAGCCGGCCGCACGCGTCCACGCCAGGCACGGCGCTCGTCCTCGCGGTGTACGGCATCGGCAGCCTCGTCTGTCATCAGCTCGCGGAGCGCTCGTACCGACTGTGGTCGGCGCAGATGCCGGTGTGCGCGCGGTGTACCGGCATCTATTTCGGCGCTGCGCTCTCGGCCATCGTTGCGCCGTTCACGCAGCTCATCAGCGGCTGCGCGTGGCGATCGCGGAGCGTCGTGCGCGCGCGTGCGTGGCTGGCGGCCGCGGCCGCGCCGACGGCGGCGACGCTCGTCTACGAATGGACCACCGGCGTCACGCCGTCCAACACCGTGCGGTTCGCCGCAGGACTTCCGATCGGCGTCGCTGTCGTGTGGGCGATCGTGAGCGCTACGACGGATCAGGTAAACTAGCCGCCGTGCGCGCTACCGCGGCTGACGAGACGCAGCCGGGCTCGCTCGTCCTGTTGTGCCTCGCGTCGTGGGCGATTCCTGGCGCCGGCCATCTCTGGCTCGGCCGACGGGCCAAGGGTCTGATTTTCCTCGCCGCGCTGCCGATCATGTTCGCGATCGGCCTTGCGATCCGCGGACGGCTCTTCCCGTTCGAGCTGTCCGATCCGCTGGTGCCGCTGGCCGCGATGGCCAACCTCGGGATCGGCGTGCCCTATTTCATCGCCTCGGCGCTCGGCTACGGCCTCGGCGACGTGCGCGCGGTCACCTACGAATACGGCAACGCGTATCTCATCGTCGCCGGCCTGCTGAATCTCCTGGTCGTCATCGACGCGTACGACGTCGCGGTGGGCCGCAAATGATGCGCAGCCATCTCGGCCTGCTCGCGGTCTTCGCGTTCTTCGTGTCGCTGGTCTTCGCGGTGATTGCGAAGGACGACCCGCGCGAGCAGCTGCGATTCGGCGGGATGATGTTCGCCGGGTTCCTGGTCTCGGCCGTCGTCCTCGGCTGGCTGATGTATCCGTTCCCGCTCTAGCCGCAGGTTCCTCATGGCTTTCGACAATCTTCTGCTCGAGCGCGACGGCGCAGTCGCGACGGTGACGATCAATCGTCCCAAGGTGCTCAACGCGCTGAACGGCCCGACGATCGACGAACTGCGCCGGGCGATCCTCGAGCTCGAGGCAGACGAGGCGATTCGCGTGGTGATCGTCACCGGCGCCGGTGAAAAGTCGTTCGTCGCCGGCGCAGACATCAACGAGCTGGCGGTGCAGACGCCGACCGGGGGCCGCGAGCACGGCCTCACCGGGCAGCACGTGTTCGATCTCATCGAGAACATGGGGAAGCCGGTGATCGCCGCAATCAACGGCTATGCGCTCGGCGGCGGCTGCGAGCTGGCGATGGCCTGCACGCTGAGGATTGCCGCGGATACCGCCAGGCTGGGCCAGCCGGAGATCACGCTCGGAATCATTCCAGGTTACGCGGGGACGCAGCGGCTGCCGCGGCTGGTCGGCAAGGGGCGGGCGATGGAAATCATCCTCACCGGGACTCCCATCTCCGCAGACGAGGCGCAGCGCATCGGCCTGGTGAACCGGGTGGTGCCGGCGGCCGACCTGATGGCGGAAGCCCGGACGCTGGCCGCGCAGCTGGCGTCGAACGCGCCAATCGCGATGCGCTACATCATCAACGCGATCAACAAGGGCGTCGAGATGCCGTTTGCAGACGCGTGCCAGTACGAAGCGACGCTGTTCGGCCTCGTTTCGTCCACCGAGGACATGCGCGAGGGCACGAAAGCGTTTCTCGAGAAACGAAAGGCGGCGTTCACCGGCAGGTAGGTCGAGTGGGTCAGGAGGTCGGGTGGGTCAGGTAGGTCGAGTAGGTCGGGTGGGTCGGGTGGGTCGGGTGGGTCGGGTAGGTCGGACGGACAAATAAGGCGGCAGGTAACCGACCGCAAGGCTCATCTGTCTTTGCGGTCTTTGCGCTCTTTTGCGTTCCCAACTCACGATGCAGACGATTCAAGGTTCGGGGCGTGCCACCGGGTTGCGGTTCGCGGTGATCGTGTCGAAGTACAACGATTTCGTCACCGATCGCCTTCAGGCGGGGGCGCTCGCGGCACTCGAGTCGGCGGGTGTCGCGCCCGACGCCGTGACGATCGTCCGCGTGCCGGGCGCGTTCGAGATCCCGCTGGCGGCGCAGCACGCGGCCGAGAGCGGCCGCTTCGACGCGATCGTCTGCCTCGGCTGCCTGATCCGCGGCGAGACGCCGCACTTCGAGTACATTTCGTCGGCCGTCTCGTACGGACTCACCGCCGCGGCGGCCGCCACTCGCGTTCCGATGGCGTTCGGCGTGTTGACGACGAACTCGGTCGAGGAAGCGCTGGCGCGCGCCGTCGAGGGGAGCGGCAACAAGGGCCGCGAGGCCGCGGCCGCCGCGATCGAGATGGCCGAGATCATCGCGCAGCTCACGCGCCAGCCGGCGCCGAAGGGCTAGCGCCATGGCGCGGACGCGGAAGGATCCGCGGCATCGCGCGCGCGAGGCGGCGCTCCAGATTCTCTACCAGTGGGAAATCGGCGGCCGGCCGGCGGAGCAGTCGGCCGAGACGTTCTTCACCCGCCAGTGGCCGGATGCCGCCGCGCCGGCCGACGACCTGCGCGCGTTCGCGACGCGGCTCGCCGTCGACACCGTCGATCGCCTGGGCGAGATCGATCCGCTGATTGCGGACACAGCGGAGCGGTGGCGGCCGGAGCGCATGGCCGTCCTCGACCGGCTGATCCTGCGCATGGCCGCCTGCGAGCTGCTCCGCGACCGGTCCACGCCCCGCCCCGTCGTCATCAACGAGGCGCTCGAGCTGGCGCGCACGTTCACGACCGAAGAATCAGTAAAATTCATCAATGGGATGTTGGATGCCATCCGCAAGAAAATTGATGCGATGCGCTGACGCAGCATGACTTCGCAGGAAGAACAGGTCGATCAGCGGAGAGCGAATCTCGCTGAGCTCGAGCGGCTCGGCGTCGACATCTACCCGCGGCGATTCGATCGTCGGCACACGATCTCGGAGCTCGTCGACTCGTACGGTCAGCGGACGCACGACGAGCTCGAGGCCGATCGGATCGAGACCATCACCAGCGGCCGGATCCTGGCGATCCGCGCCTTCGGCAAGGCGAATTTCCTCGTGCTGTCCGACGGCCGCGCCAGGGTGCAGGTCTACATCCGGCAGGACTCGATGCCGGAGCTGGACTTCAAGATTTACAAGCTGCTCGACTTCGGCGACTGGGTCGGCGTGGAGGGACGGCTGTTCCGCACCCGCACCAACGAGTTCACGATCTGGGCCTCGCGGCTGCATTTCCTCGCGAAGTGCTTCCTGCCGCTGCCGGAGAAATGGCACGGCCTGAGCGACGTCGAGATTCGCTACCGCCAGCGCTACCTCGACCTGGTCGTCAACCCGGAGTCGCGCCGCGTGTTCGAGATGCGCAGCCGCGTGATTGCCGCGATTCGCGAGTTCATGACCGCGCGCGACTACCTCGAGGTCGAGACGCCGATGATGCAGCCGATCGCCGGTGGTGCGATGGCGCGTCCGTTCGTGACGCACCACAACACGCTCGACATGCAGCTGTATCTCCGGATCGCGCCCGAGCTGTACCTGAAGCGGCTCACCGTCGGCGGCATGGAACGGGTCTTCGAGATCAACCGTAACTTCCGGAACGAGGGGATTTCCACGCAGCACAACCCCGAGTTCACGATGATGGAGTTCTACGAGGCCTATGCCGACTATCAGGTGCTGATGCGGATGACCGAGGAGATGATCTCGTCGGTCGCCCGGCGGGTGCTCGGCACCGAACAGATCACGTTCGGCGAGCACCAGATCTCGCTGGCGGCGCCCTTCACCAGGCTGTCGCTCCGGGCGGCGGCGCGGGATGCGGCATCGCGCCGCCTCGACCGCGAAGTGACCGACGCCGATCTGCGCGATCGCGACCGGGCCGCCGCCCTCGCGCGCGGTCTCGGCGTGGAGGTCGATCCGGGCGACAGCGCGGGGAAAATCACGACGGCAATCTTCGAGCGTTTGTGCGAGGACCAGCTGATTCAGCCGACCTTCGTCTACGACTTTCCGACTGACGTGTCACCGCTGTCGAAGCAGAAGCCGGACGACCTCGACACGGTCGAACGGTTCGAGCTGTACATCGGCGGGTTCGAAGTGGCCAGCGCCTTCAGCGAGCTGAACGATCCGGCCGAGCAGCGGCGCCGGTTCGAGACCCAGCTGAGCAATCGCGCGCGCGGCGACCTCGAGGCCCATGCGATGGACGAGGACTACATCCGCGCGCTGGAGTACGGGCTCCCCCCGACTGGCGGCGAAGGCGTGGGCATCGACCGGCTCGTCATGCTGCTGACCAACAGCCCGTCGATCCGTGACGTGATCCTGTTTCCGCTGATGAGGAAACGAGAATGAATGGCCATCAGCCGTCAGCGTCCGGGGGAACGCCGAGCGAGCGGCTCCCTGCGGTGTCTGCGATTCCCGTCGGGCCGCGGTTCAGGCCCGGCGTGGATCTTCCGTTCGAGCTCCACATCGCGCTCCGCTACCTCCTCGCGAAACGCAAGCAGGCGTTCATCTCGGTGATCTCCTTCATCTCGACGCTGGGCGTGACCGTGGGCGTGATGGCGCTGGTGATCGCGCTCGCGCTGATGACCGGCCTGCAGCAGGAGCTGCGCGACCGCATCCTCGGATCGAATCCGCACATCTACGTCTGGAACATCAAGGGCATTGCCGACTACCGCGCCGAGGCCGACAAGCTGCGCGGGGTGCCGCACGTCGTCGGGGCCGCGCCGGCGATTCTCGGCCAGGGGCTCGTGTCCGCAGCGGGCGAGACGCAGCCGCTCCAGGTGAAGGGCATCGACCCCGCGCTCGAGCAGCAGGTGACGAACCTGGCCGAAGGGATCACGAGCGGCAGCCTCGATGCGCTCAACGTCAGCGCCGACCAACCGGACACGATTCTGCTCGGGAAGGATCTTGCGGCGAAGCTCGGCGTGACGACCGGCGATTCGGTCTCGCTCACCATGGGCACGACGTTGTCGCCGGCCGGCCTGCTGCCGCGAACGCGGCGGCTGCGCGTGGCCGGCCTCTTCACGCTCGGCCTGATCGAGTTCGACTCGACCTACGGATTCGTCTCGCTGGACGTCGCCGAGAGGCTGCTCGACAAAGGTCAGGTGGATCTGATCCAGCTGCGCGTCGACGACATCTACGCCGCCCCGCGCATCGCCGAAGCGATCCCGGCACGGTTCGGGTCGAACTACGTCACGCAGGACTGGGCCGACATGAACAAATCGCTCTTCTCGGCGCTCGGCCTCGAGAAGATCGCGATCTCGCTGACCATCGGCCTCATCGTCATGGTCGCGGCGTTGAACATCGTCGCGTCGCTGATCCTGCTGGTGATGGAGAAGCACCGCGACATCGCCATTCTGAAGACGATGGGCGCGAGCATGAGGAGCGTGACGATCGTATTCATGATGCAAGGACTCATCATCGGCATCGTCGGCACCATCGTCGGTGCGTCGGCGGGGTGGGTGTTGTGCAGCATCCTCACGCGCTACAAGCTCATTCGCGTGCCCGTCGACGTCTACCAGATGCCGTACGTTCCGTTCCGCGTCCTGCCGCTCGACTTCACCCTCGTGGTGCTGTCCGCGATCGTGATCTGCTTCCTCGCGACGATCTACCCGGCGCGCAAAGCTGCCAGGCTCGACCCGGTGCAGGCGCTGAGATACGAGTAGGCCGCGATACATGGGGAAGCCACGACGGCACGACGGCACGAAGGCACGAAGATCCTGATGCCGTTCCTCGAAGCGCAGGGCATCGTCAAAAGCTACACCGTGGGCGGGCGCTCGCTGATCGTGCTGCGCGATCTGGATCTCGCGGTGGAGGCCGGCGAGATGGTGGCGATTGTCGGCGCGTCGGGTGTCGGCAAGAGCACGCTGCTCCACGTGCTGGGCGGGCTGGATCGCGTCGATCGCGGAACGATTGCGATCGACGGCACCAACCTCACCGGGCTCGCGGACGGGGAGGTCGTCGCGTTCCGGAATCGTCACGTCGGGTTCGTGTTCCAGTTCCACCACCTTCTGCCGGAGTTCAACGCGCTCGAGAACGCCGAGATGCCGATGCGGATTGCGCGGGTCCCGCTCTTCGACGCGCGGCCGCACGCCGAAGAATTGCTGCGCCGGGTCGGCCTGGGCGAGCGCCTGTCGCATCGGCCCGGCATGCTGTCGGGCGGCGAGCAGCAGCGCGTGGCGGTCGCGCGGGCGCTGGTGATGCAGCCGTCGGTCCTCCTGGCCGACGAGCCGACCGGCGATCTCGACGAGGCGACCGCCGAAACGCTGCACGCGCTCCTGCGCGAGATGCACCGCGACTTCGGGCTCACCTCGGTCATCGCGACCCACAACCCGCGGCTCGCCGCGGCGTGCGATCGGGTATTCCGGCTGCGCGATGGCCGGCTGTCCGTCGACTAGAACCGTCCTGCGGTGACGGTTGTGTCCGCCGTCGGCGGACTCGGGTGCACAGCAGAGGACGATCGGTACGCATCCGATGCAACGGAAGTGCACGCCGGATCACCATCTGGTGCGCACCGGATCGCAATCGAGCGAGGTCAAATGCCCATGCAGAGCGCGCGACGCGGTTCAGCGGATTGGATGCACCGCCATGCGTGGTTGGAGCGTCCACTAAAGTGGGGGGAGAACCCTCGGCGTAGCAGTCAGTTATCGCAGATAGCTCTCGGATTTCCGATAGCGCATGCCGTATAATGTGGTCACGTTTTCCGTGACCCCAACTCCATCTGCTTTCACGTAGGTAGGCCGGATGTTCGAACGGTACACCGAAAGGGCTCGGCGAGTCCTCTTCTTCGCCCGCTACGAAGCAAGCCAGCTGGGCAGCATCTCGATCGAGACCGAACACCTCCTGTTGGGCCTCATCCGCGAAGGCAAAGGTCTGACGAGCCGCATCTTCGCGCGCTCGCATCTCTCGCTCGAAAACATCCGCAAGGAGATCGAAGGCCGGACTGTGTTCCGGGAGAAGGTGTCGACGTCGGTCGAGATTCCCTTCAGCGCTGAAACCAAGCGCGTGCTGCAGTTCGCGGCTGAGGAAGCCGATCGGCTGCTGCACAACTATATCGGGACGGAGCATCTGCTGCTCGGCATCCTGCGCGAGGAGCGCTCGGTGGCGGCGTCGATCCTGATGGAGAAAGGGATGCGGCTGAACACGGTCCGCGAGGACATCGTTCAGCTGCTCAACGAGAAGACCACGCTGACGCGAGTGAAGGAAACGCCGCTGCTCGCCGAGTTCAGCCGCGACCTCACCGAGTCGGCGATGAAGAACCAGCTCGACCCGCTGGTCGGCCGCGAGCACGAGCTCGAGCGCGTGCAGCAGGTCCTGTGTCGCCGCACCAAGAACAACGCCGTCCTCATCGGCGAGCCCGGCGTCGGCAAGACCGCGATCGTCGAAGGCCTGGCGCAGAAAATCGTCTACGGCGACGTGCCGCACTTCCTCGCCGACAAGCGGATCCTCGCGCTCGACATCTCGTTGATCGTCGCCGGCACCAAGTACCGCGGTCAGTTCGAAGAGCGCCTGAAGGCGATCATGAAGGAGCTGACCGACAACCCGAACATCATCGTCTTCATCGACGAGCTGCACACGCTGGTCGGTGCGGGATCGGCCGAGGGCTCCCTCGACGCCGCGAACATCCTCAAGCCGGCGCTCAGCCGCGGCGAGATCCGCTGCATCGGCGCGACGACGCCGGCCGAGTACCGGAAGTACATCGAGAAGGACCGTTCACTCGAGCGGCGCTTCCAGGCGATCAAGGTGGACCCGCCCGGCGAGCGCGAGACCATCGAGATCCTGCTCGGCGTCAAGGACCGCTACGAGAACTTCCACCACGTCGAGTACACGCGCGAAGCCATCGAGGCGGCCGTCTACCAGTCGAACCGCTACATCACCGACCGGTTCCTGCCCGACAAGGCGATCGACCTCGTGGACGAAGCCGGCGCGCGCGCCAAGCTGCGCGAGGCGGGCTACAGCGAGGAGTTCGGCGAGATCAACAAGAGCATCCGCGTCGCCGTCGAGCAGATGGAGAGCGCCGTCAGCCAGAAGGACTTCGAGAAGGCGCAGTTCTACCGCGAGCAGGAAGTGACCGCGCGCGAGAACCTGCAGTTCGTCCGCCAGCAGTTCGACGTGAAGTCGAACGCGCGGAAGGTGATCGTCGGGAAGGCGGAGATAGACGAGGTCGTCTCCAAGTGGACCGGCGTCCCGATGGCGTCGATCAACCAGGACGAAGGCGACAAGCTGCTGCGCATGGAGGCGGAGCTGCACCGGCGGGTGATCAGCCAGGAGAAGGCGATCTCCGCGATCTCGCGTGCGATTCGCCGCTCGCGCGCCGGCCTCAAGAACCCGAACCGTCCGGTCGGCAGCTTCGTGTTCCTCGGTCCGACCGGCGTTGGCAAGACCGAGCTCGCGCGCGCGCTGGCCAACTTCCTCTTCGGCAGCGACCATGCCCTGATCCGCTTCGACATGTCCGAGTACATGGAGAAGCACTCGGTGAGCAAGCTGATTGGCTCGCCGCCCGGGTACGTCGGGCACGAAGAAGGCGGCCAGCTCACCGAGAAGGTCAAGCGCAATCCCTACTCGGTCGTGCTGCTCGACGAGATCGAGAAAGCGCACCCGGACATCTTCAACATCCTGCTGCAGGTCTTCGAGGACGGCCACCTCACCGACGGCCTCGGCAACCGGGTGAACTTCAAGAACACGATCATCATCATGACCTCGAACATCGGCGCTCGCTTCATCCAGAAGAAGAGCTCGATGGGCTTTCAGGCCGCCGACACGCTGGCCATCGACAAGAGCGTGTCCGACATGGTGCTCGGCGAGGTGAAGCGCACCTTCAACCCCGAGTTCATCAACCGCATCGACGAGATCATCGTCTTCGAGGCGCTCGGAGACGAGGACCTGCGCCGGATCATGGGGCTGCTGGTCGCGCAGCTGAACGAGAATCTCACCGACCGCAAGCTCAAGATCGCGCTCACGCCCGAGGTGATCGACTGGATCATCGAGGTCACCTGCAAGGATCGATCGTACGGCGCGCGTCCGCTGCGCCGCGCGATCCAGCGCTACGTGGAAGATCCGCTGTCTGAGGAGCTCATCCGCGGGCACCTGCGCGGCGGCGATATCGAGGTCTATCTGGATGCCGGGCAGCTCGCCTATCGACCGGCCGGCGAGCTCGAAGCGGGCCGCAAGCTCGCCTGATTGTCTCGCGGCCAGACGGCCCGCTCCTCAGTCTAAAATACCCAGGATGTTCACGTGTGTCCGCGCGGCCGTGGTGGCCGCGCTGTTGGGCGCCGCCGCGCCGCTCGCGGCGCAGACCCCGGCGCCGGCGAGCGCGCAGCCAGGTGCCGGCCAGGCAGAGGCGTTGCCGCCGATTCCGTTCTGCGGTCAGCAGGCCGCGGCGCCGCGCGCGCAGCCTCCCGCCGGGTCGCCCCCCGTGGTGCTCGCGTTCGGTCCGTGCTTCGAAGGGCAGGGCGGCACGTCGGTCATCGAGCCGCAGACCTATCTTTATTACATTCAGCTGAAACAGAGCCGTCCCTCCGAAGGCGTCTGGATCCCCTACGACGACAACAGCGAGAAGGTCATCGAGGAGGATTTTCACCGGCTGTGGAACACCAACTTCCTCGACAACCTGTTCGTCGAGGCGAGCGACTACAAGTTCCCCAACGGCACGATCGGCAAGGTCGTCACCTACAACATGGAGGAGCGGCAGCGCGTCAAGATCGTCGACTACGTCGGCTCGAAGGCCGTCGAGACCTCGAAGATCGACGAGAAGCTGAAGGACGCCAACGCGCAGATCCGCCTCGACACGTTCATCGATCCCGGGCTGATCCGCAAGGTCTCGGGCATTGTCCGCGACATGCTGCGTGAGAAAGGTTTTCAGTTCGCCGAGGTCACGCCCGACATCAAGGAGATCCCCGGCGGCCCGAAACTGGTGCACGTGACCTTCAACCTGGACGAGGGGCCGAAGGTCAAGATCCGCAGGATCGACTTCGTCGGCAACAAGGCGTTCAGCGACGGCGCGCTCAAGGGCCAGCTGAAGGACAACACCGAGCGCGGATCGTTCCAGGACTTCATCCACTTCCCGACCTGGTTCATGTCGATGATCGGGGACCACGGCACCTACCAGGAGCAGAAGTTCGACGACGACGCCGAGAAGGTGGTCGCCTTCTACCGCGATCACGGCTACCTGCGCGCGAACGTCGGCGTCCCCGAGATGAAGACGATCGAGGACGCGGCCGACAAGAAGACCCGCTGGATCGAGCTGAAGATTCCGGTCACCGAGGGGCCGCGCTACAAGGTCGGCGCCTTCGACGTCGCCGGCAACACCGTCGTGAAGAGCGAGTTCCTCAAGCCACTCTTCAAGATGAACCCCGGCGAGTACTACGGCGAGAAACGCATCCGCAAGGGGCTGGAAAAGGCGCGCGAGATCTACGGCACCGGCGGCTACATGGACTTCACCGGGTTCCCCGACTACAAGTTCCATGACGACCCGAACCCGAACGTGCCCGAGGCGCCCGAAGCGCTGCGCGCGCCGGCGCCGACCAACGGCAAGGGGAAGGAAGGCGAGGCGCCGCTCGTCGACGTCACGATGCGGATCCAGGAGGGCGAGCGCTTCTTCGTCAACCGCATCACCTTCGTCGGCAACACGACGACGCGCGACAACGTGATCCGGCGCGAGCTGCGGCTCGTCGAAGACGCGCCATTCAACACCGAGGCGCTGAAGTACAGCGTCAAACGGCTCAATCAGCTCGGCTACTTCAAGGCGCTCGAGGGACAGAAGGACGTCGACGTCCAGAAGGTGCCGAACACCTCGCCGCCCAAGGTCGACGTCAAGCTGAAGCTCGAGGAGCAGAACCGCAACCAGCTCACCTTCGGCGCCGGCGTGTCCGAGTTCGAAGGGTTCTTCGGCCAGCTCTCGTTCCAGACCGCGAACTTCCTCGGCCGCGGCGAGAGCCTCACGCTGTCGATGTCGGCCGGCTCGCGCGCGCAGAACTATTCGCTCGCCTTCCAGGAGCCGTTCCTGTTCGATCGCAACATCACCGGCGGCTTCAACGTGTTCCGGCAGGACGTCCGCTACATCGGGCAGTTCACGCAGCGCTCGACCGGCGCCGTCCTGACGTTCGGTTTTCCGCTGAGGAGCGGCTTCTCGCGGATGTTCGTCAACTACAGCTACGAGCGCGTCCGGGTCACCGAGATCAACGACGTCTACACCGATCCGGCCGTGCTCGCGCGCAATCCCTTCCTGCGCGATTCACTGCTCATCGGACAGCAGGGCGAGCGGATCATCAGCAAGGTCGTGCCGTCGTACGTCTACAACACGGTCGACCAGCCGATCTTTCCGACGTCGGGGAAGCGCTTCACCGCGTCGATTGACCTCGCCGGCCTCGGCGGCAACACCAACTTCTGGAAGCCGCTCCTCGAAAGCGTCTGGTACATCCATCAGGCGCCGCGCCTGACGCTCGGCATGCGCGGGCAGTTCGAGTACATCCACGCGTTCACGCAGCAGGCGTTCGATCTGCCGATTTTCGAGAAGCTGTTCCTTGGCGGTGAGTACAGCATCCGCGGCTTCGACATCCGCACCGTCGGGCCGCAGGACCCGGCGACAGGGCTCGTGCTCGGCGGCAACAAGAGCCTGCTGTTCAACGTCGAAGAGCAGATTACGATCGCCGGCCCGGTTCGTCTGATTGCGTTTTACGACGCGGGCCAGGTCCAGGCCGGACCGGCGCTGCAGGGGCCGCCGGCCTACGTCCCGATCGGCGGGCCGACCGATATCGTCGTCCGGCCCGGGCAGAGCTTCAACATGCAGGACTGGAAGACCTCGACAGGCCTCGAAATCCGCTTCTTCATGCCGGTGCTGAACGTGCCGTTCCGCCTGATCTTTGCCATGAACCCGCAGCGCTCGGGCGTGCTCGACAACACGCTGCAGCCGCAGAAGTTCTTCCAGTTCCGCTTCGCGGTGGGCTCGACCTTCTAGTGGTCTTCTAATGGTGTAGAATCAAGGACTTCCGTTACACGCGAAAGGATTCAGAAGGATGAAAGGTTCTGTCATTGCCGCGTCGCTCGCTTGTGCGCTGAGCGCCGCCCCCGTGTTCGCGCAGCCGCCCGCGCAGCCGAAGCCGGCGCAGCCACCGCCGACCGCCCAGCCGAAGCCGGCGCAGCCGCCGGCGACGCCACCGGCGCAGCCGGCAGCGCCTGCCGCAACGACACCACCTCCGCAGCCGCCAGCGCCGTTCCCGGCCGGCGCGAAGATCGCCTTCTTCCAGCCGGAGGTCGCCTTCCAGAACTCGGCGGATGGCAAGGCCGCACTCGCGCGCGTCCAGGCGCTCGTCCAGAAGAAGCAGAACGAGAACAGCGAAAAAGCCAAGCAGCTGCAGGCGAACCAGCAGAAGCTACAGACCAGCGGCAGCGTGATGAACGAAGCGGCGCGCTCACAGCTCGAGAAGGAGATCGAGCGGCAGCAGAAGGACGCCGAGCGCTTCCAGCAGGATGCGCAGGCAGAGATCAACGAACTCCAGCAGGAAGTACAGAACGACTTCGTGAAGAGGTTGTCGCCGATCATCGACGCGCTCGCGGCGGAGAAGGGGCTCCATCTCGTGTTCAACGCGAGCCAGTCGGGGATCTCCTGGGCTGCGCCAGGCCTCGACCTCACGCCCGACGTGATCAAGCGCCTCGACGGGTCAAAGACTCCCTCGGCGCCTCCGAAACCTTAGGCCTTCGCAGACATGGCTGATGGCTAATGGCCGATGGCTAACGGATCATGGCTGATGGGATACCATGAGCCATCGACCATGTGCCGCTAGCCATCAGCCCTCAGCCATGTCTCCGTCCGCGTCCCCGTCTCTGAACATCCCCATCCTCCTCGATCGGCTCTGCTATCGGTATCCGTCGGCTCTCGTCGACGCGATCGCCGAGCACGACCAGGGCCAGCGCCTCGTGGCGGTCAAGAACGTCACGGTCAACGAAGAATTCTTCCAGGGCCATTTTCCAGGCGTCCCATTGATGCCGGGCGTGCTGATGCTGGAGGCGATGTCGCAGGTGGCGGCGATGCTGCTGCTGCAGCGGGACGGCGCGCCGCCGAACACGCGCGTCTACCTGCGCGGCGTCAACCATGCGAAATTCCGGCGCCAGGTGGTACCCGGCGATCGGCTCAAGCTCGAAGTCAGCGTGGCGCAGCGGCGCTCGACGCTGGCGCGGACGCGGGCTGCCGCCTACGTCGGCGATCAGGTGGTCGCCGAGGCGGAACTGCTGCTCGGGCTCGTGGCGGATGCCACCGTCGTCGACCGGAGGGCGCTCGTGCATCCCGGGGCCCAGATCGGCGCGGGGACGAGCGTCGGACCGAATGCGGTCGTCGGGCCGCACGTGCGCATCGGCGCCAACTGCCGCATCGGCGCCTCGGCGGTCGTCGAAGGGTGGACCGACGTCGGCGATGACTGCGAGATCTACCCGTTCGCGTCGATCGGCCTGGCGCCGCAGGATCTGAAGTACCGGGGCGAGGAGACGCGGCTGTCGATCGGCCGGCGCAACATCTTCCGGGAGTTCGTCACGATCCACCGCGGCACGCAGGGCGGCGGCGGCGCGACGACGATTGGCGATCGCAACCTGTTCATGGCCTACGTCCACGTCGCGCATGACTGCCACGTCGGGCACGACACGATCTTCGGAAACATGGCGACGCTCGGCGGCCACGTGACGGTGGAGGATTTCGTCAACATCAGCGCCGGCTCGGGCGTGCACCAGTTCTGTCGGGTCGGGCGCCACGCCTTCATCGGCGGCTATTCGGTCGTGACCAAGGACGCGCTGCCGTACGCGCGCACGGTCGGCAGCCGCCCGGCGCGCATCTACGGCGCCAACACGATCGGCCTGATGCGCCGCGGCTTCACGCAGGACGTGATCACGAAGCTGAAGCGGTCGCTGCGTTATCTGCTGCAGTCGAAGCTGAACACCACGCGCGCGCTGCAGCAGATCGAGCAGGATCGCTCGCTGGCCTGCCCCGAGGTGCAGTACGTGATCGACTTCATCCGCTCGTCGCCGCGCGGCGTCATCCTGCGGCGGCCTTCCCGCCGCGCCGAAGAAGTGGTCGCGGATGAGTAAAGAGACCCGTCATGGCTGATGGCTGATGGCTGATGGCATATGGGTTATGGATAATGGGCCATCTGCCATCGACCCTATGCCATCAGCCATCAGCCATTGACATGCACTTGGGTCTCATAGCGGGTAATGGACGATTTCCGTTTCTCGTACTGGACGCGGCGCGCGGCGCCGGGCACGACGTCACCATCGTCGCCCTCAAAGAGGAGACGTTTCCGGAGCTCGCCGACGCGGCGGCGCGGCAGCCGCCGGCGGCGTTGCACTGGATCTCGCTCGGGCAGCTTGGCACCTGCATCGACGTGTTGAAGGCGGCCGGCGTCACGCAGGCGGTGATGGCGGGCCAGGTGAAACACACTAAGCTGTTCGACATCCGCCCGGACTGGACGCTCGGACGCGTGCTGATGCGCCTCGCCACGAGGAATACCGACTCGATCATCTCCGGCGTGGCCGACGTGCTGCGCGATCACGGCATCGAGCTGCTGCATTCGACCGCATTCCTCGGGCCGCTGATGGCACGCGACGGCGTGCTCACCCGGCGCGCCCCGACCGACGTCGAGCGCGCCGATCTCGAGTTCGGCTACCGCGTTGCCGACACGATCGCCGGCCTCGACATCGGCCAGACCATTGCGGTGAAGTCGGCGGCGGTCGTCGCCGTCGAGGCGATGGAGGGGACCGACACGGTGATCGCTCGCGCCGGACAACTCGCCGGCGGCGGCGTCTGCATCGTGAAGGTCGCCAAGCCGAATCAGGACATGCGGTTCGACGTCCCGGTGGTCGGAGTCTCGACGATCGACGCGATGAAGACCGCCGGCGCGACGGTCCTGTCGGTCGACGCGGGCAAGACCCTGATGATCGACGGCGACGCGATTGTCAAAGCCGCCGACGAAGCCGGTATCTCCATCGTGGGCCGCGCGCCGGGATCACGGCCGTGAAAAGACCTGCGGTTTCCCACGAAGACGCGACGACACGAAGAGGACGAAGAATGTCTTGTACAAAGAATCATCGTGCCTTCGTGCCTTCGTGGGCGCCTCTCTGATGCTGCGAATTGGTGTCATCGGCGTCGGGCATCTTGGCAAGCATCACGCGCGCATTCTGGCCTCGCTGCCGGGCGTCGAGCTGATCGCCGTCGTCGACACCAACCGAGCTCGTGCCGAGGAGATTGCCGCCGCGCATCGGACGCAGGCGCTCTTCGACGCGCGGGATCTCGACGGACGGGTTGACGCCGTCACGATTGCGGTGCCGACCGAGATCCACCGCGACATCGCGCGTCCGTTTCTGGAGTCGGGGATCGCAGCGCTGGTCGAGAAGCCGCTGGCCCGGACGCTGCCCGAGGCCGACGACATCATCGCGGCCGCCGCGCGTCGTCGAGCGGTGCTGGCGGTCGGCCACACCGAGCGGTTCAATCCGGCGGTCGAAGCGGCGCGCCCCTTCCTCGCCGATCCGCGCTTCATCGAAGTGCACCGGCTCGGCACCTTTCCCGAGCGCAGCCTCGACATCGACGTCGTCTTCGACCTGATGATCCACGACCTCGACGTCGTCCTCTCGCTCGTACATGCCGAGGTCGAGGACATCGACGCGGTCGGCGTTCCCGTGCTGACGGGACGCGTGGACATCGCCAACGCGCGGCTCCGCTTCACGAACGGCTGCATCGCCAACCTGACGGCGAGCCGGATCAGCCGCGACCGCGTGCGCAAGATCCGGTTCTTTCAGCCGGCAGCCTACGTGTCGATCGACTACGCCGCGCAGAAGATCGAGATGTACCGCGTCGACCAGGGCAGCGGGCCGACGCCGACTATCCATGGCGGCGACGTCGCCGTGGCGAACGAGGAGCCGCTGAAGCGGGAGCTCGCCGATTTCGTGGACGCGGTCGTGTCGCGCCGCGCGCCGGCTGTCACCGGCGAACAAGGCCGCCGCGCGCTCGAAGTCGCACAGCAGATCACCGATAGAATAGGAGCCGCCGCGAAGACACGAAGACACCCAGATCCCAACCGCGATGTATTCAGACCTGACTGACCTTCTCGCCGACCTCGATCGACGGAAGATGCTCGCGCGGATCAAGGAGCCGGTGAGCCCCGATCTCGAGATCGCCGCCGTCACCGATCGCGCCTGCAAGTCGCCGAACGGCGGCCCGGCACTGCTGTTCGAGCGGCCGGGCGGCTTCACGATGCCGGTCGCCACCAACGTCTACGGCTCCTACGACCGCATGTGCCTCGCGCTCGGCGTCCGGACGCTCGACGACCTCGCCAGGGAGATCGACGAGCTGATGACACCGCAGATCCCGGCCGGGATCATCGACGCGATCAAGATGCTGCCGATGGTCGGCCGGCTCCGCGACCTCATGCCGCGGACGGTGAAAGACGCCCCGTGCCAGGAGATCGTCGATCGCAACGGCACGCTCGACACGCTCCCGATCCTCAAGTGCTGGCCGGAGGACGGCGGCCGCTACATCACCTTTCCGCTCGTGTTCACCAAGGATCCCGAGACCGGCGTGCGGAACATCGGCACCTATCGCATGCAGGTCTACGACGGACGCTCGACCGGCATGCACTGGCAGCGCCACAAGGGAGGCGCGCAGCACTATCGCGTCGCCGAGCGGCTCGGAAGACGGCTCGAGGTCGCCGTTGCGTTGAGCGCGGAGCCGGTGCTGCCGTACTGTGCGACCGCGCCGATGCCGGAGGGCTTGGACGAGCTGCTGCTCGGCGGATTCCTGTCACGCCGGCGGATCGATCTGGTGAAATGCGTCACCGTCGATCTCGAGGTTCCGGCGAGCTCGCACATCGTGCTCGAAGGCTACGTCGAGCCCGGCGAGCGCCGCCGCGAAGGCCCATTCGGCGACCACACCGGCCTCTACTCGCAGCCCGACGACTTTCCGGTGTTTCACCTGACCTGCATCACGCAGCGGCGGCGGCCGACCTATCTGACGACCATCGTCGGCGTGCCGCCGATGGAGGACTACTACCTCGGGCTCGCCAGCGAGCGCATTTTCCTGCCGATGATCCGCAAGACGCTGCCGGAGATCCGGGACATGCACTTTCCGGCCGAGGGGATCTTTCACAACCTCGTGATCGTCTCGATCGACAAGCGCTATCCCGGTCACGCGCGCAAGATCATGAACGCGTTCTGGGGGCTCGGGCAGCTGATGTTCTCGAAGACGATCGTCGTCGTCGACAGGGACGTCGACGTGCAGGACCTCAGCCAGGTTGCCTGGATCGTCGGCACGCACATCGATCCGCTGCGCGACATCCAGATGACGAGAGGGCCGGTGGACGATCTCGACGATGCGGCGGATCTGCCGGCGTACGGCGGGAAGATGGGCATCGACGCGACGAGGAAGTGGGCGTCCGAGGGGTATTTGCGACGCTGGCCGGCGCGCGTCGTGACGAGCGAGAACGCCGGCCGCCGCGCGGCGGAGATCTGGCAGCGTCTCACCAGGCCGTAGTGTCACGCCTGGAAACCTTTCGTGCAGCGCCGTGCACAATCAGCGCCGATCGAAGTAATCTACGCGCGCGCTTCCGGCGATACTGGCCAGAGGCCAATCCATGCATAACGATGTGATCGACCGCTCCGGCCGCCGCGGCATCGGTGCCGTCGCGATCTTCGTGCTCGTCGTGCTCGGCCTGCTGCTGTTCGCCGTCGGCGGGCCGTTCCGGACCGTCCCCGCCGGACACGTAGGCGTCAAGGACTTCTTCGGGAACGTGTCGGCGTCGACGCTGCCGCCCGGTATCAACGTGGTGATGCCGCTCACCAGCGTGGTGAAGATGTCGATCCAGACGCAGGAGATCAAGGAAGTCGCCGAGGTGCCCTCACAGGAAGGGTTGATTCTCAGCCTCGAGACGTCGTTGCTGTTCCAGCTCGACCCGAACAAGGCGGCCGAGATCTACCGCACGGTGGGCAGCAGCTACGTGGGGACGATCGTCGAGCCGCAGTTCCGCTCTGCGCTCCGGGAAGTCACCGCGTCCTACGAAGCCAAGGCGCTCTACTCCGCCGAGCGCGAGAAGATTGCCAACGAGATCTTCACGCTCTTCCGCCGCCTCGCCGGCGACCGCGGCATCTTGGTGCAACAGGTCCTGCTGCGCCGCATCGGTCTGCCGCCGGTCGTTGCCAACGCGATCCAGGAAAAGCTGCGCCGCGAACAGGAAGCCGAGCAGATGAAGTTCGTGCTGCAGAAAGAGCAGCAGGAAGCCGAGCGCAAGCGCATCGAGGCGCAGGGCATCGCCGACTTTCAGCGCATCGTCGCGCAGGGCATCAGTGCGCAACTGCTCGAATGGAAGGGCATCGAGGCGACGGAAAAGCTCGCCGCGAGCACCAACACCAAGGTGGTCGTGATCGGCAACTCGAAGACCGGACTCCCGGTGATTTTCGGCGAGAAATAAACGATGACCTGGCCGCGGTCAACCCGGCCGTTAGCAGGCTCCTTGCATAGCAGCGAGTCATGACCACTGCCGCCGCTCCGTCGACGAGCTTTCCAATGCGCCTCATCGGCGCCATATCGGCCGATCCGCTGACGTTTGAAGAGGTTGAGGCCGACCGTACGGCGACGGGACAGGCGGTGCTCGTCGTGGTGCTGTCCAGCATCGCTGCCGGAATCGGCGCGCGGGGCTTCGGCACCGGATCGCTGCAGAGCGTGCTGTTCATCGGCGCGGTCGCCACGATTGCGTGGCTCACCTGGGCCTTCATCACCTATCAGATTGGCACCACGCTGTTGCGGGAGCCGCAGACACGCGCGGACGTCGGCGAGTTGGTGCGGACGATCGGCTTTTCGTCGGCGCCCGGTATGCTGCGCGTGTTCGCCATCGTGCCCGGCGCCGCGATGCCGGCCTTCGTCATCACGTCCATCTGGATGCTGATCGCGATGGTCATCGCCGTCCGTCAGGCGCTCGACTTTACGAGCACGGCACGGGCGATTGCGGTCTGCGTCGTCGGCTGGGCGCTGGCGATTGCGATCGCCGCGGCTCTTGGATTGATGTTTGGTCCCACGCTGTCGTAGCCTCTGGTTTCCGGCTCTGCTGCCACACTTTCGCCACAGGTCCGACGTCATAATTGGGACCATCCGACATCATGCGATCGCTTTTTGTTTGCCTTTTTTCCCTTTCGCTGACCGCCACCGCCGCTGCACAGAGTTCGAAGCTGACCGGAGTACTCGCTGATCTCGTCCGCGCCGCACCGCCGGCCGGCTCCCAGACCGCGCTGTCGCTCGAATCGATGCCGGCGTCCGTGCAGGATGCCATCCGGGGACGGCGCCTGCGGATCGACGCCAACAACGAAGTGCAGGTCTACATCCTGATGTCCGCCGTCACGGATGAGACGGTGAAGCAGCTCACCGACGCCGGCGTCACGATCGAGATCCGGGACCCCCAACACCATCGCGTCCAGGCGCACCTGCCCGTTTCCCGGCTGAACAGCGTGGCACAGCTCGACGTCGTCGATTCGATCCGTCTGCCGACCTACGCGCGCCGCCGCGCGGGCAGCGCGACGACCGAAGGCGACGCGATCCTCTTCGCCGACGCGGTGCGGCAGCAACTGTCGCTCGACGGCACCGGCGTGCGCGTCGGCGTCATCTCCGACGGCCTCAAGGGGGTCTTCGCGACTGGCTGCACCACCACCTGCCCCGGCGCCGTCGGCGGCCCGGTTGCTTCGGGCGACCTGCCCGCCTCCGCGGGCGTGCGAAACGCGGGCGGCGTTCTGACGTCGTCGAGCGGCGGCATCGTCGCTCGATCGTTTCAGGCGAACGGCGATCTCGAGGGTCTGCCGCCGGCCACGCCGGCGTGCGCATTTCCAGGTGCGGGGGCCGAGGGGACTGCGCTCCTCGAAATCGTCCATGACATCGCACCCGGCGCGCGGCTGTCGTTTGCGAACTTCGACACCGATCTCGCGTTCAACCTGGCGGTCAACTTTCTCGCCGCGTCCAACGACATCGTGCTCGACGACATCGGCTTCCTCGGCGAGGCGTACGACGGCACGAGCGCGGTCTCGCAGAACACCGCGGCGGCGTTGAACAACCCCGACTATCCGATCCGCGCCTACTTCACGGCGGTCGGCAACGACGCCGACGAGCACTACTACGGTACTTACGTCAGCTCCGGCGTCGACGGCACCTCGGTGAGCGGCATCACGAATCCCGGGCGCCTTCACCTGTTCCAGCGGACCGGCGATACCACCGACGTGCTCGGTCTCGGCCCGCAGCCGTACAACCTGATCGCGCTGCCGGCGAACGGCGAGGTCGCGATCTTCCTCACCTGGAACGATCCCTTCGGCGGGTCCAGCAACAACTACGACCTCTATCTCGTGCAGCAGAGCACCGGACGGGTCGTCGCGAGCAGCACCGACGTGCAGAGCGGCCGGCAGGATCCGGTGGAGTCGATCGACTACGTCAACCGGACGGGGCAGCAGGACTTCTTTCGCATCATCGTGCAGAACGTGCGCGACGCGGCGCAGCCGCGCGATCTGAACGTCTTCTCGTTCGAGCCGGAATGCGCCGCCGCGGGGCCGCTCACGCTGGCGCCGCCGCTGCACGAGCGGCACAACTTCAACACCGCGACCCGCAGCATCTCGGCGCAGAGCGACGCCGGCGGCACGCCGGTGAGCGTCGTCTCGGTCGGCGCGATCTGCTCGGCGTCGCCGGCGGCCGCGTCGTTCTTCTCGAACCGCGTGCCGAACGAATCGTGCCTCGACACCTCGAATCGCACCGCCGAGTACTTCAGCAGCCGCGGCCCGA
>DATFWL010000002.1:0-7843 GCA_035259385.1 Vicinamibacterales bacterium
CCGCGGCCGCAGAGACGACCCACCCGCCAGGAAAGTTGTACGAGCTGTCCTGGTCGCGCAGGAACGAGTAGCCCACGGCGATTTCGTACCGTGGCAGGTCCTGAGCGTGTGCAGCCACCGGGCTGATGAGCACGCCGACGACAAGCAGGGCGGTCCGGGCGCGCATCGCAACTCCTCCTGTGAATTCGATCGCCGACCTACTGATGGGCGAAGACCGCGACGCAGCCCGTGCCCCGGATGCCAAACTGCGCGCACACCGTGGTGTCGGCCACCCCGGCGGCCGGCGCACGGACCACGGCGAACACGTGGTTGTTCCCGGCGAGAGCGGCCACGTTCCGCGCGCCCGGCGCCGGCACGTTCTGCAACCACCGGCCCGATTGCGCGTCGATCACGCCGAGGACCGTCGCCCCGGTGTTGTCGGTTGACGTCACGTAGAACTGGCCGTCACCCGAGTTGTACCAGACCTCGTCTCCGGCGTTGACCTGCGTGACGTTGTTTATGACGCTGCCGTTCACCGCATTCATGATGTACGGCGTGCCGCACGCGACGAGCATCCGCTGAAATGGTCCGAGCGCGAGGCCGGTCCCGCCGCAGCTGCCGATTGGATAGGTCGTGGTCACCGTCAGCGTCTTGGGGTCGATGACGGCGATATAGGATCTGACCGCCGGCACGTTCAGGAGAAACCGATGAAGCTGCGGATCCCAGACCGGCTGCTCGAGCCCCGTTGCATCCCTGAACGGGACCTGTCCGATGATGCTGTAATCGTCGGTCGAGATGAGCGTCGCGTACGGAGGTGTTTCCCGGTCGTTGCCAATCAGAATCACGTGATCGGCCGGATCGTAGGCGAGCTCATCGGCCCGCATATTTCCGCGCGTGTCGACCGAGCGAATGATGCGTGGCGGATTGAGATTCAGGTCCACCACCTGCGCCAAGCTGTTGCCATCGCCTGCCCAGAGCTTGTTGTCTGGCGTGACCAGCACGCCGTTGGGCCCGCCGCCGCGCGGACCAGTGGGGCCGACGAAGCCGGTGATCCGCCCCAAGTACGAATCGTTTTCGGCATCGATGATGTCGATACCGAAATTCGTCCGGTCGGCGAAATACAGCCTCTCCGACGCCTCATCGACCCAGACAAGATCGGTGCTCGCCAGGGGGAGGCCCGGAATCGCGATCGCTTTGATGAGGCTGAGCGGGGTGTTCAGCACGGTCGGCACGCCGGGGATGAACCCGTCCGGGCGCTGCTGCGCCACACGCGCGGCTGAGGCGTGCTCGACCGAGGAGCTGCGCACTAGGTGGACAGCGGCAACGAGGACGAGGCCCAATAGAAATGCTCCTCGCGTTCTTGACTTCATACCCCTCTCCTACAAGAAGCTTGGACTCTGTCGCGCGGATTGACGGTTGTCAACGAAGGAATCAGTTAAAGAGGGCGGACCCGACGCGCTTGTGAACATCCCGGACGGTGAGCTACGTAGAACTCTCGCCCTCCGGCGAACGAGCGAGCGCGGCTGTGACGGGAGCGGATTCGAGCCAAGTCGCACCGAGCCGGCCGGCGTTCGACGGGTCGGCGCGCAAAATCGGACGGTCATTTGTATGCTCAACGCCATGCGCTCCATCTCGCAGGATCTCCGGCATGGATGGCGCGGACTGCGCGGACAGCCCGCCTTCGCGCTGCTCGCCGTACTGACGCTCGGCCTGGGCATCGGCGCGACCGCGACGATTTTCAGCGTCATCCAGAACGTCCTGCTCGATCCGTTCCCGTACACCGACGCACAGCGCGTCGCCATGATTCAGATTCGCGACGCGACCGGCAGCCGGCCCGGCGGCCGCACCGGATTTCAGACGGCGGAATTCCTCGAATACCAGTCGCAGAACCACGTCTTCGAAGAGGTAATCGGCGGCGGCGGCGAGGACGTCCTGCAGCGAACGGGTGAAGGCACCGAGCAGTTCGTCGGCGGCTACGTGACGCCGAATACGTTTCAATTCCTCGGCGTCAAGCCGGTCCTCGGACGCACGCTGCTGCCTGATGACGCGAAGCCGGGCGCGCCGCCGGTGTTCGTGATGGCATACAAGATGTGGCTCCGTCAGCACCAGCTCGATCCGAGTATCGTCGGACGGGTGTACGTGCTGAACGGCGTGCCGACGACGCTCGTCGGCATCATGCCGGCGCGGTTTACGAAGAACGCGGCCGACTTGTGGCGGCCCGTCCGCCTCGATCGTGCCGACCCCGAAATCGCACCACGCTTCTTCATGTTCCAGGCGCGTCTGAAGCCCGGCGTGACGCTGCGGCAGGCACAGGCCGATATCGACGTGATCGCGCGTCGCGTCGCGCCGCGATATCCCGAACTGTACCCGAAGCAGTTCACCGTCCGCGTCGTCAGCTGGGTCGACAGCCTCGTCGGTCAGTTCAAGACATCCCTGTACACGCTCGCGGCGGCTGTCGCGCTGCTGCTCCTCATCGCATGCAGCAACGTCGCCAACATGCTGCTCGCGCGCGGCGCGGCGCGCGGCAAGGAGATGGCGATTCGCGCGGCGCTCGGCGCGGGACGGCCGCGACTCGTGCAACAGCTGCTCGTCGAGAGCGTGATGATGGCGCTCGCCGGCCTCGTCCTCGGTTGTCTGTTCGCGTACGCGGGAATCAAAGGGCTCGTGCTCCTGATTCCCGACGGACTGATTCCGCGCGAAGCGGTCATCCGCCTGAACGTTCCCGTCCTGCTCTTCAGTCTCGCGGTGACGCTCGTCACCGCGCTGGTGTTCGGCCTCGTGCCGGCGCTGCAGACGGCGCGGCGCGACGTCGTCGAACCACTGAAGGATTCGAGTAAAGGCGTCGGCGGCGGATCGCGCGGCGGGCGGCTTCGCAGCGCGCTCGTGGTCGTCGAAGTCGCCTTGTCACTGATGCTGCTCGTTGGCGCGGGACTGCTGATGCGCAGCTTCGTCAAACTGCAGCAAGTCGATCTCGGGCTCAACCCCGACAACATTCTGGTCGCGCGGCTCCCGCTGCCGCGCGGGTCGTACACGACCGCTTCGGAAAAGCAGCGCTTCTTTCAAACGCTCCTGCCTCGACTGCACGCGCTGCCCGGCGTCGTCTCCGCCACGGAGACGACCACGCTTCCGCCGTACGGCGGCATCACGAGCGACATCGACATTCCCGGCAAGACGCACAGCGAGCGCTGGGACGCGATGTTTCAGCTCGTGAGCGAGGGCTACTTCCAGACGCTTGGTTTGCGATTGCGCCGCGGCCGACTGCTGACAGCCTCCGAAGTCAACGACGCGCGGAAGAGCGCGGTCGTCAACGAAACGCTCGCGGCGAGATTCTTTGCCGGCGAGGACGTCATCGGACAGCGGATCAAATTCAAGCTGCTCGAAACGCTGCCGAACGGATCGCTGCCTGATCCCGTGTTCGAGGTCGTCGGCGTCATCTCCGACGCGAAGAATCGCGGCATCCAGGACCCGCCGATGCCGGAGGCGTTCGTGCCGTACACGGTATCAGGCGCGTTCGAACGCGGGGTGCTCGTCCGTACCAGCGGTCCGCCCGAGGCGCTGTTGAACAGCGTGCGGCGCGAGATCTGGGCCGTCGATCGCAACGTTGCGCTGACGAACACCGGAACGCTGAACGACTTCCTGAAACAATTCTCGTACGCCGAGCCGCAATTCAGTCTCACGCTGCTCGGCGTCTTCGCCGGCGTCGGCTTGCTGCTCGTCGCGATAGGCGTTTATAGCGTGATCGCGTACTCCGTTTCGCGTCAGACGCACGAGATCGGAATCCGGATCGCGCTCGGCGCGGGCCGCGCGGACGTCCTGCGATTGGTCGCGCAGAACGGTCTGCAGCTCGTCGGAATCGGCGTCGTCATCGGCTTCGCGGGCAGCTTCGCGGTGACGCGTATCATCTCGAGCCAGGTCTGGGGCATCTCGCCGCACGATCCGCTCACGCTGATGCTTGTCGTCGCGGTGATGACCGCTGCGGGTCTCACGGCGTGCTATTTCCCTGCACGCCGCGCGCTTCGAGTCGATCCAATGATTGCGCTGCGGTACGACTGAGGGACCGCTCGGCGCTCCGCCGACGCCGGCAACTGGGCCGCGATATCGAGCTCGTCGGACGGCTGTACTCCGAAAGAATTCCGTCCGCTCTGCCGTCAAGCTCTGAGAAGCGTGAACAATCCGTGAGAAATTCCCTCCCGAACACTGGCCAATAGCAGGTTCCAGTCCGAGGCAAACCGACGAAGGACCGTCCGCGATCGTTCGTAATCCTCCACGTACCGGCTCAACACCCGCCGTAAGCCAGCCGTGTTCAAGACGATCACGTGATCAAGGCACTCGCGGCGTGCTGATCGCGAGATCCGGAACTGTGAACCGATCTCCTCGCTTGTCGTTCGGGTTGACCGACCGGTTCGTTGTCTGGATGGGATGGGTTACATCGAGTGAGACCCGATTACAAGAATGCAAATGATCCAAATGAAAAGCTCAACCGTTTACGTGTCGTCGATCGTCGCGTGCGCCCTTGTTATGCACGGATGCGCCAGCGGTCCATCGAATACAGTCGGCCCTAGTTCGCCAACCTCCAAGAACTACCGGGGTACATTTGCCACAGGCAATTACGCGCAGTCGACGATCGACGTCATGCTGACGGCCGCCCCCGGCGGCGGGCAGTCGATCACCGGGACGTATGCGACGAGCAACGGCATCACCGGTGAGGTTCAGGGCACGCTTTCCGGCACGCTGGAGAGCGGAGCGTTTTCCGGAAATCTCTCCTACCTCACCTCTCCGCTCGGCGGGCGCAACTGCAATGGCACGGCACCGTTCTCGGGCACGATCGACGCGGCCGCCGGCATCAAGTGGACCTCTCCGGGATTTCGTTCAACGTGTCCTGGTGACCCCACGGCCGTTCAGCTCAAGGCGCCGCCAGGAGGATCCGGGCCGACGCCGATAACGTGCGCGTACACCTTGTCGGTTGGACCCGCGATCGACGGGTATCCGAATGGGTTGACGGTTCCTGTCACGTTGACGACCGGTGCCGGGTGCGCATGGACGTCCAGCACCGATGCGTCGTGGATTCATTTGCCGCCAGGCGCCTCCGGAAGTGGCCCTGCGACAGTGACGCTCAACATCGATGCGAACACCGGGCCCGCACGAACCGGCACGTTCACCATCGGCCTCCAGACCGTCACGGTCAATCAGTCGTCGGCGACGTGCGTCTACACCGTGTCGCCGTTGTCGCTCACATCGCCGTTGGACGGGGGATCGCTCACCGTCACGGTGACGACCGGCGCCGGTTGCACCTGGTCGTCATCGAGCAACGCGCCATTCATTCGCGTCACGAGCGGAAATACCGGCACCGGGCCCGGAACAGTCACTCTCGCAGTCGATGCCGCGACCTCTGCGCGCGTCGGCAGCGTCAACGTAGCAGGTCAGACGGTCACGGTGACTCAATCGGCACCCTCGGCGTGCTCGTACACGCTGTCGATCGGATCGCAGATCAGCGGCTACCCGAATGGTGGATCCTTCCCCGTCACCGTGACGACCGCGGCCGGATGCGTCTGGACCGCAGCCGCCAACGAATCGTGGATTCACGTGCCCGCGACCTCCACGGCCGGACCGGGTATGGTGACGTTCACTGTCGACGCGAATCCCGGCGCACCGCGCACGGGAACGTTGACCATCGCCGGACAGACGATCACCTTCAATCAGGCGTCTCTGTGTTCGTACACCGTATCACCCACGTCGTTGAATGCGTCGCCGAATGGCGGATCGTTGAGCGTCACGGTGGCGGCGGACGGCGGATGCGCCTGGATGGCGGCGAGCAACGTGCCGTTCATTCACGTCACGGCCGGTGCGGCCGGAACGGGCAACGGCACGGTGACGTTTACGGTCGACGCGAACACCGGGCCGCTGCGCACGGGGACTGTGACGATCGCGAATCAAACGGTCACGGTGACTCAAGGGCAGCCGTGCACCTATACGTTGTCACCGTCGGTGATCACCGCGGGCAGGGACGGCGGATCCTTTACCTTCAACGTGACGGCGGCGAGCGGGTGCGCCTGGACTGCCACGAGCGAGGCATCCTACATCGGGATATCCGGCGGGAGTTCCGGCAATGGCAACGGGACGGTGGCGTTCTTCGTGGATCCAAACCCGAATACGAACCAGCGGTCCGGCTCGATCGTCGTGAACTGGGCTGGTGGCAGCGCTCGACTGACCGTCAATCAAGACGCCGCCGCGCCACCGCCACCGCCGACATTCAGCCGCTGTGACTTCAACCACGACAACGTCATCGACGGCACTGACCTCAACATATTGCGCCAGGCCATCGCGAGCGGTTCGCGGGACCCGAAGTACGACCTCAATCGGGACGGTAAAGTCGACGCGACGGATCTGCAGATAGAAGTGAACGCGACGAGGGAGCCGAGCAGCTGCCCGCCCTGAAGGTTGCATCACTGCGAGAGCTCGCGCGCGAGCCAGGCGCGCGCGAGCCTCCAGTCCCGCATGACGGTCTGAGGCGAAATCTGCCATGTAGCTGCGCGCCATACGGCGCAACCGCTCGTAGACGAGCGGTGTCAGGCGATCCAGGGCCGCCGAATTGACACCCCTCCTGCGTTCTCAGTCCCTTGACGGACGCACTACAATCAGCGCCACGCGCTCATTCAGAATCCGTCATGGCCCTCGTGGTGGGCGCGCGACTCGGCCCGTACGAAATCGTATCGCTCAAAGGCAGCGTCGGCATGGGCGAGTCGACCCCATCTCTACGGGCTGGAGGAGGCGACCCCTTCGGCAGGCTCAGGGCATGTCGCGCGGGCGCACTGCGCCACACTCAGGAGGCCGCAGATGAAGTACTCACGCAGAGACCTGGCTTTGCTGCTACCCGCGCTGATGGCCGCCGGCGCCTCGGCGGAGGGTGGGAAGCAGGGTGGCGCGCAGGCGGGAGCCGAAACCTCCGTCGAGAAGCTGCCGAAGCTTGGAACCAAAGCCTACGTCTTTAATGAGCTGCCAGTGACCACCAACGGCCAGAATCGTCAGCGGCCGATGTTCACCGGCAAGACCCACACTGGCTTCAAGCTCGAGAGTCACCAGAGCGATATCGCGCCTGGCGAGGTGAATCACGCGCCGCACCAGCATCTCCGCGAGGAGATGATGCTGGTCCGCGAGGGCACGATGGAGCTGACGATCGCGGGGAAGCCGTTGAAGCTTGGGCCCGGCGACGTGGGATACATCGGCTCGAACGAGCTCCACAACGCCAAGAATGTGGGATCGACGCGCGCCCAGTATTTCATCGTCAATCTCGGCAGGGACGATGTCTGATCGTATTGTTCGATAGAATGCCGGTCGACAGACGAAGGAGGCGCCGCATGAATCCGCGGGTCGCAGGTCCGATCGTCGCCATGATCGCAGCCCTCGGTTGTTTGGCTGCGGCCCCATCAGTCTCGGCGCAGCAGGACGAAAGCCGCGCGCGTCCGAAGCGCGTCGAGATCGTCCAGGCCGCGCCCGCTCCGCGTACCGCCGACGGCAAAGTGGACTTTTCAGGCATCTGGGGTCCGGATCGAAATTTCATCTACGACATCCACGACGCCCTGAAGAAAGGCGACTCGCTGCCGATCCAGCCGTGGGCCGAGAAAGTCGCCCGCGAGCGCCTGTCGAAGGACGATCCCGAGGCGCATTGCTTGCCGACCGGCGTGCCTCGGCAAGCGCCGTATCCGTGGCGCATCCTCCAGACGGGGACGCACATGTACTTCCTGTTCGAGGGCAACATCCACAGCTATCGCCAGATTTTCCTCGACGGCCGGAAGCATCCCGAGGATCCGGATCCGAGCTGGTACGGTCACTCGGTGGGCCGGTGGGACGGCGATGCGCTCGTCGT
>DATFWL010000003.1:0-26723 GCA_035259385.1 Vicinamibacterales bacterium
CTTCGCCCGCAACGCCTCGTACGGGGCGATCGTCAGGTGATCGTTGCCGGCGCGGGTCGGCTCGGTGCCGGTCGCGACCAGCACGGAGTGCGGCAGCCGCATCACCGACAGCATCGCGTCGAACAGCGCGATGTCCACGTGCTGCCCGCGCCCGCTCGTCGTCCGCTCGTGGAGCGCGAGCAGAATGCCTTGAACGGCGTAGAGCCCCGCGAGGTAGTCGGTGATCGCGACACCGACACGCGTCGGCGCGCCGTCGGGAAACCCGGTCATGTCCATGATGCCCGCTTCACCCTGAATCACGGCGTCGTAGCCGGGCAGCCCGGCGCACGGCCCGGTCTGACCGTATCCGGCGATCGAGCAGTAGACGAGCCGCGGGTTCAACGCCGACGCGGCGGCGTAGTCGAAGCCCAGTTCGGCCAGGCTGCCCGGGCGGAAGTTCTCGATCAGGACGTCGGCGGTCTCGATCAACTGGCGCAGGGCGCGTGCGCCGTCCGGCGTCTTCAGATCCAGCGCAACGCTCTTCTTGCTGCGATTGAGCTCGAAGAAGAAGGCGCCGACGCCGTTGATGAACGGTCCCCATCCGCGCGAGTCGTCGCCGTGCGCGGGCTCTTCGATCTTCAGCACCTCGGCGCCCATGTCGCCGAGCATCATCGTGGCGAACGGCCCGGCAACGACGCGCGTCAGGTCGACGACGCGGATTCCATCCAGTGGCGGCATGCCGCATTCTACCGATTCGGGACGATCGACGCCGGATCGTCGGCACGCTGTCACGCTGCGACGTGTGCGTCCGCCCACGAAGCCACGAAGTGGCGGCTCGAATTTTCGGCGACGCACGTATCCGGCTCGAGACGGACCGCGATCTCGCAAGACAGAATACACGACGGCACGAAGGCGCACGCAGCAGACGAGCGTGCGGTCACAGGCGCGTCTCTCGCACGACATCGTCGAGTGCGACGACGCCGACCAGGCGCTGCGGATCGGCGCGGTGGACGACCGGGACCAGCTTGCGGGCGCGCAGGATGCGCAGCGCCGTATCGATCGACTGATCGGGATAGAGGTACACGCGCGCCGCGCGCGCGTCGGCGAGCAGCATCGCTTCGTCGGCGGTCAGCGTGAGGCCGTCGGCGGGCCGCATGACGTGCTCGACGGAGCGCACGCCGGATTCGCGCTCTTCCTCCATCGACGGCAGGTCCGTGCCGTCCTGCCGCGCCAGCACGTCGAACAGCGCGTGATGCTGGAACTGGCGTGACACCAGATACGCAATCGTGTTGGAGATCATCACCGGCAGGATGATCGAATAGTTGCCGCTGACCTCGACGATCATGAACACGGAGGTGATCGGCGCGCGCAGGATGCCCGCAAAGAGCGTCCCCATGCCGACGAGCGCGTACGCGCCAATCGGTCCGGTGACGCCGGGCGCGATCTGCCGTTCGATTGCGCAGACCGCGCCGCCGAGCATGGCGCCGATGAACAGCGTCGGCGCAAACAGTCCCCCCGGCGTCCCGCTCACGAACGACGCCGTCGTCGCCACGACTTTGAGCGTGGACAGCTCGACGAGCATCCGCCAGCCGTACTCGTCGTGCATCGCCCGGTCGATGTACTCGTAGCCGGCGCCCATCACCTGCGGGAAGCGCCAGCCGATCGCGCCGACAACGAGCCCCGCCACCGCAGGCTGCACGTACCAGGTCCAGGGCGGCAGGGCGCGCATCCGCGGACGCAGAGACGCCACCAGCTTCACGAAGACCAGCGACACCGCGCCACCGATCAGTCCGAGCGCCGCGTAGGCGAGCAGCTCGGCGCCGTGGACGAGGTGGTAGGTGGGCACGCGGAACAACGGCTCGTCGCCGAGGAACCACTGTTCGGTGACGACGCTCGCGACGGCCGACAGCACGACCGCGCCGAGCACGCCGGCGCTCCAGCGGCCGATCACCTCCTCGATGACGAAGAGCACCGCCGTGATCGGCGAGTTGAAGGCGGCCGCGAGGCCGGCCGCCGCGCCGACGGGCGCGATGAAGCGCCGCAGATCGCGGGGCAGCGTCAGCACGCGTCCGAGCGCGGAGGCGAGGCCGGCGCCGACCTGCAGCGACGGATCCTCGGGACCGAGCGACTGACCGCTGCCGATCGCGAGCGCGGAGGTCACGAACTTGCCGGCCACGGTCCGGATCGAAATGTAGCCGTCGTAGATGTAGAGCGCGGCCTTGGTCTGGTTCACGCCGCTGCCGCGGACCGTCGGAAAGAACCGCACGACCAGCGCCGCGATCACCAGCCCGGCGATGGCCGGGACCAACAGGACGCGATCGCGCGGCGGCTCCAGCGACGATCCGAAGAGCGCCAGCCGCACCCACTCGATGGCCAGGCGAAACGCGACGACCGCGAGCCCCGAGTAGATGCCGATGAGCACGGCCACGAGCAGGAACGTCTGTTCGTCGCGCCGCCGCGTCATCTACGTCCGGGCGTGGCGCAGGATGAGCTCGACGGCGCGCTCGTCCGCATCCGCGGCGGAACACGCCGCGCTCAGCGCGCCGTTCGCGGCGGTCAGGAGCTCCAGCGTGGCGTCGACCGCGTCGGGGTCACGCACCAGCGTGCGCTCGACGACGGTCGGCGCCGCCGACTCGAGCCGCGCCCGCATCGGCGCAGCCGTGTCGGTTGCGCACCGCCGCCATCGCGTCAGCGCGATCGTGAACAGGCGCACGACCCGCCGGACCCGCTCCCGCGACGTGATGCCGCGGACGTCCGGGTCGAGCGCAAGCGCCCGCAGGCTGACGTCGAGCATCTGCGTGCCCCCGGCGTCGAGTGCGCCTCCGGACCGGGCGTCCCGCAGCCGTGCGGCGGCGACGGCGTAGTCTGCCTGCGTGAACGCGATCGCGCCGGCGAGCGCTGCCGCGCGCGGATCGACCGGAGGATCGGCGAGCAGAATCGCGACCTCGGCCTGCGCCTGCGGCAGGATCGCGCGATCGGCCAGCATCCGCGCGAACTCCAGACGCGCGCCGCGCCGGGAAGCCGCCGGATCGTGTTCCCACGCGCCGTCGATCGCGCCGTGGTAGTAGCGCACCGCGGCATCGACATCGCCCTCGTTCGTCGACACGCGTGCGAGCTCGAGGTTGACCACGCCGCTGCCCGGAGCGTCGGTCCACAGCGTGTCGAGCTCGGCGCGCGCCTCGCTGTCGCGCCCGGCCGCGATCAGCGCCCGGGCGAGGTCGAGTCGATAGCGGGTGTGATCGCGCGCGTAGGCCTGGGCGGCATAGTAGTCATCAGCCGCGTCGCTGGAACGGTTGGCCGCGAGATCGGCGGCGCCGCGCGCGGCCCAGTCGCGCTCGAGCCGCGCGCGGGTCGTGCGGGCGATCGCGACGAGTCCGTTCACCACCGCGAAGGCCGGCGCGAGACCGACGACCAGCAGCGTCAACGTCGCGCGCCGGCGGATCATCTCTTGAGTGTAGTCCGGGTGAACTAGGAGCGACCCGTGACCGCCTGGATGCCGGCGACGGAGAACTCGGTGATGTGCCGCGCCGCCTCGTCGATCTGCTTCGCCGTGCCGTTGAAGGTGAATCCCAGCCGCTCGGCGATCGGATTGCGGCGGATATAGATAAGCGTCTGCGACATGATGCTGCCGACGCAGCGCAGGGTCAGCTGATCGGTCGGCTTGCAGCCGGTCATGTCGGCGACGAGGCTCGCGAGGTACTCGACACGAGGCCGAACGCCCTGCTCGACGAGCGCGTCGAGCGCCTCGGTCGGATCGTCGAGCTCGCGCTGGATCAGCTGGTGGACCGTGTGGTGATCCGACGACAGCACCCGGCGCAGGAACACGGCGATGTAGCGCCGCAGTTTCTCTTCCGGCGGCTGCCCGATGCCGGCCTCGCGCCCCGCCTCGGTCGTCGACCGCACCGCGTCGATGGCGATCTGCAGTACTTCGCGGTACAGGCCGAGCTTGTCGCCGAAATGGTAGTTGACCGCAGCAACGTTCGCGCGCGCCGCGTGGCAGATGTCGCGGACGGTGACGTTGCCGTAGCCGCGCTCGGCGAACAACGCCTCGGCCGCGTGCAGCAGCCGGTCGCGGGTCTCGACGTCGACGGCGACGCGAAGCCTGGCGCGGCTGGTCATAGCGTCCGTTTGAACAGCAGCGTCGCCGCGCTCATCGCGACCGCCGCGAACAGCATCAGGAACGTCAGGTCGCCGGCAATCGCCACGAACCCGGTGTTCTTGAGCAGCAGGCTCTTGAACGCGTGCACCGCGTAGGTGAACGGATCGGCGACGGCAATCACCTGCATCCAGCCCGGGAATCCCTGCTGCGGGTAGACCGCGCCGCTCGGGAAGTAGAGCACCGTGTTCAGGATGCCGAACACCGCGCGCGGCAGCAGCGGATCGCTGACCCGCACCATCAGCAGGAACATCAGGCTGATCAGCGCGAACGCCGTCACCACGACGACGACGAACAGCCGGATCAGGCGCATCGGGTCGAACGGGTCCGGCACGCCGGCGATCAGCGACCCGATCACGACGAGGAACATGCCGGCAATCACTGCCTTGATCGTCCCGGAGATGTTGAAGCCGGCGATCAACTCGAACTTCTTGATCGGCGTGACCAGATAGCCCTCGTGCAGGCCGCGCGCCTTGTCGTCGATGAAGATGATTCCGCCGCCGATCATCACCATCATGAAAATCGACATCACCACCGACCCCGGCAGCAGGTACTGGATGTAGGGCACGTACGGGTAGACCTCGACGACGTCGAGCGCCGCCTGTCCGGCAATACGCGGCGCCATCACCGGCTGGTTGTAGCTGACCAGCATTCCGCCGAGGGTCGCGGCGAGCGCGCTGGAGACGAAGTTGTCGGTGTTGTCTTCGATCAGCGCCACCCGCGGCTGGTTGCGCGCGAGGACACGCCGCGAGAAGTCCGGCGGAATCGTCAGCACGCCGTTGACGCGGCCGTTGCGGAGGTCGGTGACCGCGTCGCCCTGGTCGGTGTAGTTGACCAGATCGATCGTCCGCGCGCCCGACGCCAGCGCCGACGCCAGCTCGCGCACCTTCACCGCCGGCACGCCGTGATCCTGGTCGACGACGCCGACCTTCAGGTGCTTGACGTTGCCGCCGAATGCATACCCGAGCACGACGAGCTGCACGATCGGAAACGTCATCGACATGACGATGAGCACCGGGCTGCGCCGGAACCGCCGCAGCTCGCGCTCGATGATCGCCCAGGTTCGACCCATACCAGCACCTCACGGGTTCGGGGTTCTGGATTGTCGTCAGTCGCCAGTCGACAGTCGTCAGTCCTGAAGGACCGACAACCCTGCCCGGTGCCGCCGGATTGACGACTCCCGACTTGCGACTGACGACAGCCCGAACCCCGTTACTGCTTCCGCACCATGAACCCCTGCCGATCCTGCGGCGCCGCTTCCTGCAGCGCGTCGCGCAGCGCCCGGCCGGCGTAGTGGACGAACACGTCGTCGAGCGTCGTGCTCTGCACCGACAGCGACTGCACGATGACGCCGCGTCGCGCCGCCGTGTCCACCAGCGCCATCGTCGTCGCCGGGCCGTTGTCCGAGGAGATCCGGAACACGTGATCCTCGCCGGAGACGGCGTCGACGTGCGGCAGCCGCTGCAGCTCCTCGATCCAGGCCGGCGGCATCTCGCCGAAGCTCACTTCGATGACGTTCTTCCCGGGAATCGACGCCTTCAGCTTGAGCGGCGAGTCGAGCGCCTTCAGCTCGCCGTGGTCGACGATCGCGATCCGATCGCAGAGCTTGTCGGCCTCGTCCATGTAGTGCGTGGTGATCAGGATCGTCAGGTCGCGCTGCGACTTGATCTTCTCCAGCATTTCCCACACCGCCACGCGCGACACCGGATCGAGGCCGGTCGTCGGCTCGTCGAGGAAGAAGATACGCGGCTCGTGGACCAGGCCGCGCGCGATCTCGACGCGGCGCCGCATGCCGCCGGACAGGTTCCTCACCGGCGCGGTCCGCCACTTGGTGAGCTCGACCGCCTCGAGCAGCTCCTCGATCAGGCGCTCGCGCTTCTGCCGCGGCACGCCGTACAGCTTCGCGAAGATGATCAGGTTCTCCTCGACGCTCAGCTCGAGGTCGCTGGTCATCGCCTGCGGGATGACGCCAATCGTGCGCCGGACGGCGTCGGCTTGCTTGACGATGTCGTAGCCGTGGATCACCGCGGTGCCGGCGGTCGGCGGCAGCAGCGTCACCAGCATCCGGATCAGCGTCGACTTGCCGGCGCCGTTCGGTCCGAGCAGACCGAAGATCTCGCCGTCGTCCACCGTGAAGCTGATGCCGTTCACCGCGGTGAAGTCGCCGAATTTCTTGACGATCGATCGGACGTCGATAGCTGCCATGCTGATGTTCGGCTGAAGCGTCCCGCTACGCACCCGTGATCACGACGCCGTTCCGTTCACGACTCCGGCAGGAGCACGTACGCGGTCATGCCGACGGCGAGCCGGCGATCCTTGTTGTCGACGCGCAGCCGCACTTCGAACGTCTTGATGTCGCGCTTGGTGCGGCTCACGTCCCGCTGCGTGGCGAACGAGGCGTCGGCGCCGCGGTAGAAGACCTTTCCGGGCAGTTCGACCCCCGACGGCAGTCGCACGGTCAGCGTGTCGCCGATGCGCACGCGATCGATGTAGCTCTCCTCGACGTCGGCGCGCACCCACAGATCGTCGGGATTGATCAGCGTCACGATCGGCTGGCCGGGCGTCACCACTTCGCCGACGCGCGCCGCGCGCACGTCGACGATGCCCTCGATCGGCGCGTGGATCTCGGTGTAGCGGAGGCGGACGTCGGCCTTCGCCCGCTGCGCGCTGGCGGCCGCCTGCATGTGCTCGTTGGCCTGCACCTGGCTGCGGCGGACCTGCACCTGTTCCGCGTTGGCGCGGGCCATGGCCACGGCCGCGCGCTGCGCCTCCACCTGCTTCTTCAGCGCGTCGAGCTTGGCCTGCGCGGAGGCAGCGGCGGTGCGCGCCTGATCGAGCTCCTGCGGCGAGACGACGCCCTGGCGCGACAGATCCTGCGTGCGCTGGTAGATCAGGCGGAGGTTCTCGAGATCGGCGGTCGCGGCGGCGACCTGCGCTTCGGTCGACGCCAGCGTCGACTCGGCCTGGCTGATCTGATCGGCGAGCTGCCGCTGTTGAAGCCGGAGCGCCGCCTCGGATTCGCGCACCTGCGACGACAGGCCGGCGACGTTCTGCGAGTAGTACGCGGTGTCGGCCTTCAATTCGTCGGGCGCGATCACCGCGACCAGCTGGTCGCGGGCGATGGTGTCGCCCTCGTTGACGAGCAGCTGCGAGATCTGTCCGCCGATCTGCGGGCTGACGATCACGTCGTTGGTGGTGACGATGCCGGTGAGGACGAGCGCCGGGGGGCCCATCCGCGTGTACGCGTACGCGCCGGCGCCGGCGGCCGCGGCCAGAATCACCAGGACAAGCAGTCGTTTGCGCATGTCGGTCTTCTCAAACAAATGTATAAAACATGTGTTTGAACCGTGTCAACACGGTTATACTTGTGAGGTTTTGCTCCGGGACCTGCCGGCCCGCGCTCGCTGGTACATCCTCTTCGTCATCGGCCTCGGCGCGGTGACGTTCTGCGCACTGGTGCCACGCGCGACGTTCACGCCGATCGTCCCGCTGTTCTTCCTCGTCCTGCTGTCGTCGCTGACCTCGGCGTTCAAGGTCCAGTTCGCGATCGCGAGCGGCTCGAACATGTCGGTGTCGTACGTGGTGGACATCGCCGCGCTGATCCTCCGCGGCCCGCACACGGGGATGATCGTCGGCGCCGCGTCCGGGTGGAGTCAGACCACGCTCAATTCGCGAACGCCGAACCCGCCGTTCCGGACGCTGTTCAACATGTCGATGCTGATCCTCACCGCGCAGGCGGCGGGCCAGGTGTTCCAGCGGCTGGGCGGCAGGCCCGATGCCGAGCCGGCGGCGCTGATCATGCCGCTCGCCGGCATGGCGCTGACCTATTTCTTCGTCAACACCATCCCGATCGCCGTCGCCATCGCCTTGACGACCAACCAGAGCGCGTGGCGGATCTGGAAGACCGACTTCGCGTCGAGCGCCCCGAGTTATCTCCTCGGCGCGGCGGCGGCGGCGGTGGTGATCAAGGTCACCCAGACGTCGGGCTACTGGCTCACGCTGCTCCTCGCGGCCGCGCCGCTCTACCTCACCTACCGGATGTATCTCGCCGGCCGCGAGAGCGAGGCGCGCCAGGGCGCGATTCTCGAAGCGGCGCACGACGCGATCGTCACGATGGATCAGGAGCTGAACATCCGCGAGTTCAATCCCGCGGCGGAGCAGATGTTCGGCTACGCGCGGCTCGACGTGCTGGGCCGGAACGTCGAGATGCTGCTGCCCGCCGACGAGCGCGCCCAGCGGGTCCGGGCGCTGAACGACTATCAGCGAATCGGCCGCGGTCCGCTCGCCGGACGACAGATCGAGCTGCACGGGGTTCGCGCCGACGGCACCGAGTTCCCGCTGGAGGTGACGGTCGCGCGCATCGGCAGCGACAACCGGGCCGAGCTCACCGGGTTCTTCCGCGACATCACCGAGCGCCGCGCGCTGGAAGAGCAGCTCCGTCAATCGCAGAAGCTCGAAGCGATCGGCCGCCTCGCCGGCGGCGTCGCGCACGACTTCAACAACATCCTGATGAGCATCATGGGGGCGGCCGACCTCATGCTCATGCAGATGTCGCCCGACGAGTCCGCACGCGACGAGGCGGCGGAGATCAAGCAGGCGGTGGAGCGCGGCGCCGGCCTGACGCGGCAACTGCTCGCGTTCAGCCGCCGGCAGGCGACCCGGCCGGGCCTGTTCGCCGTCGGCGACGTGGTCCGCGGGATGGACACGATGCTGCGCCGCCTGATCGGGCCCGAGATCGACTTCGAGATCGTCGTGCCGGCGGAACCGCTGCGCGTGGTCGCCGACACGGGCCAGATCGAGCAGTGCGTGATGAACCTCGTCGTCAACGCCCGCGACGCAATGCCCGACGGCGGCCGCGTGACGGTGCGGATCGACGAAGTCGAGCTGGACGAGGACGGCGCGGCGGCGTTCGTCGAAGGGCGGCCGGGACGCTACGCGCGACTGAGCGTCGCCGACACCGGCACCGGCATGGACGAGGCGACGCGCGCGAAGCTGTTCGAGCCGTTCTTCACGACGAAGGAACAGGGAAAAGGCACCGGGCTCGGCCTGTCGATCGTCTATGGAATCGTGAGACAGAGCGGCGGCTACATCACGGTCACGAGCGAAAGCGGACGCGGCGCCACGTTCCTGATTTATCTTCCGATTGCCGCGGCACCGGAACCGGCACCGCCCGCCGCAGTGGAGAGCCCGGCCGTGGCGCCGCCAGCGCTCGAACGCGTCGGGGCCGAGCGCGTCGGCATTCCCGAATCCTGACGGCCGATCTCAGCTCCTGCGCCGCGCGCGTGCGCGCGAGCGCCCGACCAGTTCATCGACCATGCGGCGCTCGGCGTCGCTGCGCTCCCGCACGTAGCAGTCGATCGCGTCGGTGATGATCCGCCACTGCGGACGGGACGCGATCAGGCTCAGCGCCTGGAGCGTCGCTTTCACTTCAGTCGGCAGCCGGATGCTGAGCTGCGGATAATCTTTCACTTTCTCGCCTTCGCGCGCGCCCGCCGGCGGTCGACCGATGCGGCGGCGTTGTTTCGGAACCTTGGGTGCCATGCGATCAGAGGTGATTAAACGTTGAGTTCCGACTACGGCTGTGTTTGTGCTACCAACAACTGCCCTGTATACTTGGCGACCAACAGGCGCAGACCCGATGCCGAAAAAACGGGCCCGACCGGTGCGCGCACGCCCCGCGCCTACACGCAATCACAGGCCCGGCCCCGGGCGACCTCCGGTACACAACGAGACGTGGTCGAAAGTCTCGGTGGTGCTGTTCGATCGCCAGATCCTTCACCTCGATCGCCTGGCGACGCGCGCGCGCACCGGGAAGAGTCTCAACCGCGCTGAAATCATCCGCGCCTTGATCGACGCGCTGATCGACAGCGGCATGGACATCACCGCCATCGGATCGGAAGCCGACCTGCGCGCGCGTGTGGCCCGCCGACTCGGAACGCAGTACCGCTGACAGTCTGCCGGCCAGGCCGAGCGCATTGTATCCATTTTCCGAATTACGGGCTTGTCGCCGGTTCGCCCCGCCGGAGGACGTGCGTTCACCGCGCACAGTATACAGACGCGTGGTGAACGACTTACAGTGAAGAGATGCGATCGTCTCAGGCAGCCAAGCTAGACCACCTCGGCGACTTCACCACCTCACCGCGCGTCATTTCGATCTCGCTGCTCGCCGTCGTCATCGGACTCGTGGCAGCGTTCGTCGCCGCCGGCCTGTTGAAGTTGATCGGCCTCTGCACCAACCTGTTCTTCTTTCAGCGCGTGAGCACCGAGCTCGTCTCACCCGCCGGCCATCATCTCGGACCGTTCGTCGTGCTGGTGCCGGTCGCCGGCGCCCTGATCATCGGCGTGATGGCGCGCTATGGCTCCGAGCGGATCCGCGGACACGGGATTCCGGAAGCGATCGAGGCGATCCTGATGCACGGCAGCCGCGTCGCCCCAAAAGTCGCGCTGCTCAAGCCGCTGTCCTCGGCGATATCGATCGGCTCGGGCGGCCCGTTCGGAGCCGAAGGGCCGATCATCATGACCGGCGGCGCGTTCGGCTCGCTGGTGGCACAGTTGTTCCACCTGACCAGCAACGAGCGCAAGACGCTGCTGGTGTCCGGCGCTGCGGCCGGCATGTCAGCCACCTTCGCTGCGCCGGTCGCGTCGGTGATGCTCGCGGTAGAACTGCTGCTGTTCGAATGGAAGCCGCGCAGCGTGATCCCGGTGGCGCTGGCGAGCGTGACGGCTGCGGCGACGCGGCGGCACATTCTCGGGCTCGGGCCGATTTTTCCCGTGCCGGCGCACGCCACCTACATCGGCTTCGCCGGGCTCGCCGGCTGCGTCCTCGTCGGCCTGCTCGCCGGCGCGCTCTCGGCGGCGCTGACCGGCGCCGTCTACGCGTCGGAAGATGCCTTTGCGCGGCTGCCGATCCACTGGATGTGGTGGCCGGCGCTCGGCGGGCTCGCGATTGGAATCGGCGGGCTGTTCTTCCCGCAGGCGCTCGGCGTCGGCTACGACGTGATCAGCGGCCTGCTCCAGGGCGACCTGCCGACGAAGATCATCCTCGGCGTGCTGCTGGTGAAGTCGACGATCTGGGCCGTCTCGCTCGGATCGGGGACGTCGGGCGGCGTCCTCGCGCCGCTCCTCATGATCGGCGGCGCGCTGGGCGGCCTGGAGGCGCACATCCTGCCGTTCGAAGGGATTGGCTTCTGGCCGCTCGTCAGCATGGGCGCCATCCTCGGCGGCACGATGCGGTCGCCGCTCACCGGCGTCATCTTCGCACTCGAGCTCACCCACGACATCACCGTTCTGCTGCCGCTGCTCCTGGCCGTGACGATCGCGCACGGCTTTACCGTCCTGACGCTGCGACGGTCGATTCTCACGGAGAAGATCAGCCGGCGCGGGTACCACGTGAGCCGCGAGTACGCGATCGACCCGCTCGAGATCATCTTCGCGCGCGAAGTGATGCGTCCGGTCCCCGACGGCGCGCCGCTGCCCGGCGGCAGCCGGGTCTTCGCCTACGAGGACGAGCCGCTGCGGATCGTCGTGTTCCGCATGGCGGAGACCGGCGTGACCGAGCTGCCCGTCGTCGCTCGCGACAACGAGCGCGCGGTGGGCGTCGTCGCTCTCAACGATCTCCTGACGGCGCGCACGCGGATCCTCGAAGCCGAGCGGCGCCGGGAGCGCGTGTTCACCACCAGCTGGCTGCGCCGCGCCGGCTAGCCGCGTGCTGACCGGCGGCCGGGTCGGGATTTGATATCGTGTCGTGCCCCGGCTGTGCCCTCGAACGGAGAGCGCACGGCGCTCGAACGCGCCGACAGGGCGAAAGGAGACGACACGTGACCGATCAGGAACGCCAGAAAGCCGAGGAGCTGATCAGCCGCCTCGAGCTGGCCGTGGGTCAGATCTTCCCGCGCGACAGCGCGAACTCGACGCTGATTGCGACGATGATCCAGACGCTCAACGGCCTCCGCAGCCTGCTCGGCCTCGTGCGGCCGCATTGACGATGCGCGTCCAGGTCGGCGACGAGCGCGTTGACTACAGCTTGCCGATCGAACTCACCGACTCCGCCTCGCCGACCTGCAGGCCGACGCTGAGCACCAACGTCACCATGAGGAACGCAGCCGCGGAGAGGTACGGCGACGATTCGCCGTACTGCTGAAGTGACGCGCTGCCCCAGACCGGGCCGATCGTGCGTCCGAGGCTTTCGACGGCGCTGGCCGCGCCCTGCACGCGTCCCTGCTCGTCGCCACGCGCGACCCGGCTCACCAGGCTGGAAACCGTCGGATGGCCGAATCCGATCCCGAATGCGAGCGGGACGAGCGCGATCGTGAACAACGCCACCGAATGCGCGGCGGCGGCGCCGAGCAGCCCGGCCGCGCCGAAGCCGAGCCCGAGGCGGAAGACCGGTTTGTCACCCAGCCGCGCGACAACCGGGCGGATGAAGCCGCCCTGGATGACGGCGCCGAGCAGCCCGAACGCGGCGAAGAAGTAGCCGGTCCGCGCGGCGTCGAAACCGAATCGCGCCGCGCAAAACAGCGCGAACGTCGTCTGGAACATCGCGAACGCGAACCAGTAGACGAAGTCGATGGCAAGCACGCGCCGCACTTGCGACCGACGCAGCAGCTCGGGCAGGTAACTGAACGGATTGCCGGCTCCCGCGCGCGCGCGGTGCACGGTTTCGGGAAGCCAGAGCCAGGCCATCAGCGTCGCCACCAGCGTCAGTGCGGCGGCGGCCCAGATCGGCGCCGTGTAGCTGACGCCGGCGAGCACGCCGCTCAGCGCGGGACCGAGGATGAAGCCCAGGCCGAACGCGGCGCCGATCAGGCCGTAGGCGCGCGCGCGATCCTTCGGTTCGGTGACATCGGCGACGTACGCGCGAGCCGTCGAGATGTTTCCCCCTGACAAGCCGTCGACGATGCGCGCCGCGAACAGCATGACGACGCTATGGGCGACGGCGAGCATGACGAACGACACCACCGTGCCGAGCAGGCTGAAGATCAGCACCGGACGGCGGCCGTAGCGATCCGAGAGATCGCCCAGCGCCGGCGCGGCCGCGAGCTGGCACAGCGAAAACACGGCGAACAGAAGGCCGACCACGAACGGCGACGCGCCGAACGTTTCGGCGTAGAAGGACAGCAGCGGGATGATGATCCCGAATCCTATGAGGTTGACGAGGATCGTAAGGAAGATGATGGCGAGCGGCCGCGTCACGGTGATGCAAACATTCTATACAATCGTCAATGGCTGATGGCTGAAGGCTGATTGCATAAGGCGGATGGTCCATTGACCATCAACCATATGCCCTCAGCCATCAGCCATTGACGGACGCAAGCATCAGAGCCATTGACGGGCGCAAGCATCAGAGATGCGCCGTGAGCGGCTCGTGCATCCGCTTCCCGTGCTCGAGTGACATCAGCACGATGTCGGCCATGACCGGCGCACGGCGGAAGACGTCCTCACCGACCGCGTTTGCAATGGCGTTCATCACCGACCCGTAACCGGCGCCGACCGGCGGCTCTCCGACGCCGCGCGCGCCGACCGGCGTCTCCGGATCCGCCAGCCCCAGGACCTCGGTCTGCATCGTCGCCGGGATGTCCATGATCGTCAGCGGCTTGTTGTGATAGAAGCGCTTGGCGAGCGGCACGCCGTAGTGCTGGTCGTATACCCACTTCTGCTGCAGCGCGTGGCCGACGCCGAGGTTGATCCCGCCGAGAATCTGCCCGTGCAGGCTGCGCGGGTTGATCGGCACGCCGACGTCCGCGACAGCGAGATAGTCGACCAGCGTCGTGTGTCCGGTCTCGACGTCGACTTCCACTTCGGCGAAGCCGACGACGAACGAATAGGTGTCGCCGTCGTGCGGGTAGTTGTCTTTGGCGACGCCCATCAGCCCGAGCCCCGCGAGCGCTGACGCCGACTTCTTCGTCATCGCGTGGATGTCGTCCGGGAGCTCGTGGCCGTCGTATGTCCCGCCGAGATCGATCGCGCGCTGCGCCGCCTGCGCGTAGCTGAGTCCGCGCGACGGGTTGTCGCGACGATAGACGCGCTCGTTGCCGAGCGCGTAGTCGGTCGGCTGTCCGCCGAGATCCTTTGCCGCGATCTCCTGGAGCTTCAGCCGTGCGTCGACCGCGCCGGCCAGGTTCGCCCGCGTCATCGCGTGAGTCGTCTGGCTGCCGACCGACATCGCCGACCACGGGATGTTCTTCGCGGTGCTCCCCCAGTTGACGACGACGTGGTCCCACGGCATCGCCAGCGCCTCGGCGGCGACACGCGCGAGATCGATGCAGGAGTGCGTTCCGAGATTGCCGACGCCCGACTGCACGTAGAGCTTGCCGTCCGGGCGAATCGTCATCAGGCCGTCATAGCCGATCGATCCGGCGCCGTGCGGCCCGACGGCGACGCCGATCCCGCGGACCTTCGTCCCCTCGCGCCTGCCGGCGCGCGCCTTGCGCTCTTCCCACTTGAACAGCCCGGCGCCGCGATCGATCGCCTGCTTCACGAACGCGCTCGTGACGTGCCCGCGGCTGCCGTTCGGGCGCGGCGGGCCGTAGAGCGCCTTGCCCTCGGGCGAATTGACGCGCCGAATCGCGAGTTGATCGAGGCCGAGTTGCTTCGCCGCCTTCGTGACCACCGGCTCCATGATCGCGTTCGCCTGCATCGGGCCGGGCGAACGCTGCTGCGATCGCGGCGGGGTGTTGGTGATCACCGCGAGGCCGCGGAAGCGCATCGCCGGCGGCTGCCAGATCAGCGACGCGGCATTGGCCGCCGATCGATGATCGCCCATCGGCCCGTACGCCCCGTTGTCCTCGACGATGAACAGATCGAGGGCCGTGATGCGGCCGTCCTTCGCGAAGCCGACCTTCGCGCGGCCGACCATGCCGGTGCGCGCCCGGCCGATGTAGTGCTCCTCTTCGCGGCTGATCCGCATCATCACCGGCGCGCCCGTCTTCTTCGCGAGCAGCGCCGGAATCACCATCGACACCGCGCCGGCGCCCTTGCTGCCGAACCCGCCGCCGCAGTACTCGCTGATCAGGACGATGTTCGAGGCGTCGATGCCCAGCCAGCCGGCCAGGGGATCGAGCGTCCGCGCGACGCTCTGCGTGGAGCCGTGGAGGTACAGCGTCCCGTTCTGCCAGTAGGCCATCGCGCTGCGGGTTTCCATCGGCTGATGCCCCGTCGACTGGACCACGAACGTCTCGTCGACGACAATCGCCGCGCTCTTGAAGCCTGCGTCGAGATCGCCGTACGACCACTCCTCCGCCGCCTTGCCCATCGGCAGGCCGCCTTCGGGTGCGTCGGCGAAATCCTGGTCGGTCCACTTCAGCGTTTGAATCTTCGGACGCGGCGGCGGGCCGCCGCTGGCGCCGCCCGCGGCCGGCGGCGCGGGAAACCAGACGTTGCCTTCCGTACGCCCGTTCGCGCCCGACGGGCGCAGGCTCTCGACCGGATCGACGACGAAGGGCAGCGGCTCGAAGTCGACATCGATTTTCTCGATCGCTTCCGCGGCAGTGCGTTCGTCGACGGCGGCGAGCGCGAGGATCGGCTCGCCCTGGTAGAGCGGTTCGTTGGTGAGGGCTTTTTCCGCCCCGCGCAGGTCGGGAACCTCGTCAGCGGTGAGAATCGCCTTGACGCCGGGCGTGGCAAGCGCGGCCCGCGTGTCGATGCGGCGCACGCGCGCGTGCGGCATCGGGCTGAGCAGCAGCTTCGTGAACAGCATGCCGTCCGCGCGATAGTCTTCGGCATACTTCGCGCGGCCGGTCACCTTGGCAATCAGATCAGGTGTCGTGTAGTCCTGGCCGACGAGCTTCTGGTCGGGCATCTCGAGCTCCTTCGGTGATCACTGCCAGAATTATGCGACAAGACTCTCCGCTGAGGGCGGTGCTTTTCTGGCCGGCCGCCACGCACCGGCGCCCGGCGTCGTGCTCGGCGGATGTCGATACGGGTTCCATTCGTGTCGCTGCGATCAGCGCGCGCGGATCGCCTGTCCGGGCGTGGCGCCGTCCTGCAGTCTGCCGTCGCGCACGACGAACGTGCCCTCGACGAGGACGAAACGAAAGCCGTCGGAATACTGTGCCGCGTTCTCGAACGTCGCCTTGTCGATCACCCGCGCCGGATCGAAGACGGAGATGTCAGCGTCGGCGGCGACGGCGAGACGCCCCTTCTGACGCATCGCCGGCGACATCGACTCGAGCCGCTGCGCGGGCAGCAGCGATGCCTTGCGAACGGCGTCCATCAGGCTCAGCGCCCGGTCCTCGCGGACGTACTTGCCGAGCACTCGTGCGAACGTGCCGGCGCCGCGCGGGTGCCCCTTGCCGTTCTCGATGATGCCGTCGCTGGCGATCATCACCAGCGGATGCGCGATCGCCGCGCGGACCATCTCCTCGGTGTTGCCGAACTGGATGACGAAGCCGCCCTGCCTGCGGTAGCGCTCGAACGACTCGCGGGTGAGCCGTTCGCCAGTCGCCGGCCACAGCAGCCGCGCGAAGTACTCGGGCTCGCGCTGCTCCCATCCGGTGTATGCCGCCGAGGCAATCTCGGTCATCGACGCCGTGTACGGGTACGCCTCCGTCGTCACGTCGAGCCCGCGCGCGCGCGCGCCGTCGATCATCTGCAGCGCCAGCGGCGTCTTGGCGGTCGCGGCGCTGTTGATGTGCACGATGTGCAGCGGCACACCGGTCACCGCCGCGTCGGTGATCACTTCCTGGATCGAGGCGACGACGTTGCCGCCGCGCATGTGCACGAAGACGGGCCGCTTGAAGCCGGCCGCCAGCGAGAACAGGCTGAGGATCTCGTCGGGTGTGGCAGTGGGCGTATACGCGATGCCCATGCCCATGCCGAGACCGCCCTCGTCCAGGTCGCGGCGCACCGCGGCCTCGATGGCGCGCTGCTCGTCGGCGGTTGCCGCGCGGTTCACCGCCCCGTCGCGCGGCAACAGCGTGCCGCTGTCCTTCATCACGGCCATCCGCGCCGGGATGTGGCCGGCGCTCGCGCCGAAGTGAATCAGCGACTTTCCTTCCCGCGCCTTGTACCAGTCGCTGACTGGCGATACGCCGACTTCGAGCTCCAGCGCGGTCGTCACGCCGTCCATCGCTTTGAAGCGGTAGTTCTCCGGCGTCTGGCCGTGAGAGTGGAGATCGATGAAGCCGGGGGCGATCACGAGGCCGGTGGCGTCGATCTCGGTGCGGCCGCGCAGAGGGTCCGGCGAAATCGCGGCGATCTTCCGGCCCGCGATCGCCACCGTGCGGACGGCGTCGAGGCCCGACGCCGGATCCAGGACGCGGCCGTTGCGGAGGACGATGTCGTACAGCGGCGCGGCGGGTTGCGCGGCGAGGAGCGCCGCACCCAGCCAGGCCAGCAGGCGCGTCGGCGTCACGCTACGGCTTCTTCTTCGTCTCGGGCGTTTCGGCGGCGATCTTCTCCTCGTATCGCGCGCCGCTCAGGATGTCGCGCAGGCCGTAGTTCCCTTCGTGGCATGCCTGGAACTCTCCTCGCGCGCGAGGATATCACGCGCGGCTGCGGCCTCGTGCGGCGATGCCCTTCCGGCGCCGCCCGGCGGCGCGATCGGCAGCTCGGCGTCTCGTCCGGGCGTGGGCTTCCTCTTCAACGGCCGCGACCACCTTCAGAAAGGCGGCGACGTCAGCCGCGGTCACGCGGCGCGCGACCGCCAGTTCGAGGTCGGCGAGGTGACGCTTGACGCGCGCGGCGACGGCGCGCCCTCTCGCGGTCGGCGCAATGAGAAACGTGCGGCGGTCCTCGATGCCGACGGTACGAGTGATGAACCCGCGATCCGCCAGCCGATCCAGGATGCTGGTGAGGGTCGATCGCTTGTGGGCCAGGCCGCGATGCAGATCCGCAATCGTCGCCGGCGCCGCGGACGCGAGCAGCGCGAGGATGTGCGCCTCGCCCTGCGACAGGCCGTCGTCGCCGGCGTCGGAGAGGTAGAGACCGATCCTATGCGTCGCGCGGTGGATCGACGGAACGAGACGGAGGGGCATCGGCCGAGTAGTACGCGAGAACCAGATTCTTGTCCAGCAGGCGCGGACACGCGCGGAGCGCGGTCTCGACGTCGGCGTCCGGCAGCAGTGCCCGGACGCTCGCCAGCTGGTAGATCCAGAAACCGGTCAGCGCGTCCGAGTATTTGTCCGGCTGGCCGGCCGCCGCCGCAAACCGCCGCAGCGTCGTCGCCAGCCGCGCCAATGCCGCGTCGGGGGTGCCGCATTCCTCGAGGTAGGCCCACGCGACGCGCAGATGATCGGCATGGTGAAATCCGCCGCTCGGCGCCTCCCCCCGCTCGAGCGCGCGGGCCATCTCGACGCCCGTCATTTTATTACGATATCGGATTATTCGAGAACGGTCAACCGGCGGTTCGGGGTTCGGGGGTTCGAACCCCGAACCCGAATCCCGTCGCCTACTGCGTGAGCCGCCCGGCGCGCGGGCCCTTGTTGTCGTGGACCGGCGGGTGATCGAGGTTCGCGACGCGGCCGCCGGTCTCGTAGATCAGTTGCGTGATCCGCGCCAGCTTGTCGAACTCGATCTTCGACACCTCGTCGGTGTTGGCGTGATAGTCCGGATGCAGGCCGGTCGTGAAGAAGATGATCGGGATGCCCTTGGCAGCATAGCTGTAGTGATCGCTGCGGTAATAGATCTGTTCCAGATCGGTGGGATCGTTGTATTCGTAGTTCAGCGTGAGCGGCCTCGGCAGCGCCGCGTTCGCGGCGCGGTTCAGGTTGTGCAGTTCGGTGCTGAGGCGGTCCGAGCCGACGAGGTACACCGTGTTGGCCTCGCTCGCCTTGTCGTCGCGGTTCCTGCCGATCATGTCGATGTTCAGCTGCGTGACGATCTTGTCCATCGGCACCGTCGGATAATCGGCGAAGTAGCGCGATCCCCACAGGCCGCGCTCTTCGCCGGCGTGCCAGACGAAGAGCAGCGACCGTTTCGGCTTCGATCCTTCGGCGAACGCGCGGGCGATCGCCATCACCGCCACCGTGCCCGACCCGTCGTCGTCCGCGCCGTTCCAGATGCGATCGTCCTCGGCGCCCGGTGTCACGCGCCCCGGCGCGCCGGGCCGTCGCGCGGCCGCTCCGCCGGTGCGCGGCAGCTCGCCTTCGGCGTAGCCGACGTGATCGTAGTGGGCGCCGAACGCCACGAACGTGTTCTTCAGCTGCGCGTCGCTGCCCTCGATCACGCCGACCACGTTGTGAGTGACCTGCGTGCGGACCACTTCATAGTCGGCATCCACGGTGAACGTGAGCGTGACGCCGGCAAGCGCGAACGACGGCAGCGGCTCCTGCGCCGCCGCTCTGCGTTTGAGCTCGTCGTAGTGCGTGGGCGCGCGACTCAGGAGAAACTCGAAGAATGCGTCCGACGCGGTCACGTTCGGAGGCACGGGCGCGTCGAGCCGCTGCACGGTCGTGAAATCCGGCACCGGCAGCGGTGCCCCGCGCCCGCCTCCGGCCCGCCCCGTCTCTGCGACCCCTCCTGCCCTTCCTGCGTCTCCTGCCCCTCCTGCCCGTCCAGCCTCTCCAGCCCCTCCTCCCCGTCCCGCCCCACCAGCCAACGCCGGCCCAATCGACGCCAGGGCGCCGAGTTGCTCGGTCGCATACCGGTTCCGTCCCGCGAGCACGCGCCGGTAGACGGACTGATCGAGCCCCTTGGGCCCGGCAGCGCCGAGCCAGATCACCGCTGCGCTCTTGAGGTCCTTCCCGCTGTAGTCCAAGTGACCCGCACCCGGCGCGTCGAGACCGTAGCCGACGAACTCGACCCGATCGACCGTCAGCGTCCGCTTGCCGCCCATGTTCTTCGGAAAGGTGATCCCGTCGCCATCGGCGAACGTTTTCGACTCGCCGCCAACCCTCACCGTGATCGTCGAGTGCGACGTCGTCTTCACGCCGAGCACGCGCACCGCCTGAAGATATCCACCCTGGTCGCCGGCCGGCTTCACTCCCCATGCCCGCAGGTGATCGGCGATGTAGCCGCCCGCCAGGCCGAATCCCTCGCTGAACACGGCACGCCCCTCGAGCTCGTCGGATGCGATGTAGCTGAGCCACTCGTGCAGTTCCCGCGTCGTGATCGATCCCGCGCCGCCGCTCGCAGCACGCGCGGATGCCAGGCCAGTCGTGACGAGGGTTGCCGCGAACAGCCAGCCGATAACCCTCGCATGCGCTCGTCTCATCGCTCCTCCCAGACGGGCCTCGCCCGTCCAGCCTACTTGTCAACCAAATGACGATCAGGTCGCGATCAGTGACACCCTCGTGACGACGTGTGCTGGCAACCTGATAACATCGTGATTACGGCCCGGAGATCACCTGGTGATTATCAGGTGCACACCTGGTGCATTGGCGGGGAACCATCGGCGGGCGGGTGGTTTCGGCTCGCAAATCCCGTGCGGGCACTACTATAGCCTCCGCTTGCAGGATGGCGAAAGTTCAGGTAAGGTTTTTCCACTGAAAACCGGCTGCCAGCGTGTGTGAGCCTGCCACTCTGCTTTTTGTCCCTATCTTCCCTCTATCAATTAGGAGAGACTTGATTGGCCGTTCGTCTGTTCGTCGGTAATCTCGCTTACAGCACAACCGAAGCGGATCTGCGGAGCTACTTCGGGACCATCGCTTCGCCGTCGCAAGTCGTGCTGCCGGTCGATCGGGAGACCGGCCGTCCGCGCGGGTTCGCATTCGTCGAATTTGCCGACCGCGCGCACGCCGAACAGGCGATCCAGCGCTTCAACGGGCAGGTGTTCAACGGACGGCCGCTCGCCGTCAGCGAAGCACGCGCGCGCGAAGACCGTGGTCCCGGCGGCCCGCGTCCGGGCGGTTTCTCCGGTCCGCGTCCGGGCGGCTTCGCCCCGCGGCCGCCCGGCTCGTTTGGAGGGCCGCGGCCCTTCGACTCGGGCAGCAGCGCGCCGAGCAGCGTCCCCGCGCGCAACCGCAACTTCGGCCCCGACGCCAAGCCGCAGCGTGGCCCTGGCGCCGCGAAGAAAAAGAAGCAGGGTGACGACAAGCCGCGCGGGCCGATTCCCATGAAGCAGACCGGCCGCTCGTTCAGCCTCGACGACGTCGACGCGATGGACGACGAGATGCCGGATATGGACGACATCGCGACCAGCAAGCCGCACGACGACGTCGACGACGAATAGTCGGCGGCGGCGCTGCTACTTCTGTGTGTCCGCGTCGTACACGTGCGAAATCGTGCGCGGCTGATTGCCGCCGCGTCCGTCCCGTCCCTCCATCTGTACGGTGACACGGAGCTGATGCGTCTCCGGAACGACCACGAAGGTCTGCGTAGCCTTGCCCGAACCGAGACCGCTGATCTCGCTCACGAGTTTGGTGCCGTCCCACTTCGTCTTCCGCTCGATGCCGGTGTTCTCGTCCTTGATCTTCTTCCCGTCGGGTGACAGCCGCGTCGTGTGTCCGTCCGCACCGGTGATCACGATGATCGAGTCGGTCTCGTTGATCGTCAGGTGATCGGAGGGATTGGTGAGATCCCGGATCGCGTCGCGCATCCGCGCTGCGTCGTCCGGATTCATCCGGCCGCCGCCGCCGCTCGCCCCGCCGCGTCCCATGCCGCCGCCATAGCCGCCGCGGCCTCCGCCGTAGCCGCCGTGACGACCGCCGCCGCCGTAACCACCGCGCTGTCCGCCGCCGCGCTCGCCGCCCGACTCGTCGCTCCTGGTCGGCACCGCGTCGCTCTGATCCTTGTTCATCGTCCACGCGCCCGCGATCGACGGCTTGTCAGCAGCCGCGGGAGGAGCCGGCGCGAGGATCACGGCCACGATTGCCACCACTGTCAGCATGATCGGAATTATCCAAAGCCGCTCTGCCACGCGGAGGTGAAAAGACTGTGACAGCGCCGCGGCGGGGATTGGGGGTTCGGGATTGGGGATTAGCATGGGAACCAGAACCAAGAACCAGAGAACCAGAACCAGAACCTCGAACCCCGAACTCCGAACCCCGAACCCCTGTGCGCTGGTACCGCAGCCTCTACTTCCGGATCGCGCTCGGCGTCGTCGGCCTGCTGGCGGCGATGCTCGTCGTGCAGGCGATGCTGTTCACCTGGGCGGTATCGCAATCGGGACGCAGCCTGCCCGGCCAGTCGCCGATCCGATTCGGGCAGACCATCGCGCTCGACCTGGCGAGCCTGCTCGATCGCGATCCGCAGGCCGACCTCGTGCAGTACGTGCACGAACAGTACGCGCAGTACAACCATCCCTTCTTCGTCCTGCTGGCGGATGGACGCGTGATCCCGAGCGGCAGCGAGAAGATTCCAGAACCGCTGCTCGCGATGGCGCGCAATCAGCTGACGCGATGGGCCGAACGGCCGCCGATGCGGCGCTTCGAGCGCGGCGACGGGCTGCGGTTCGGACGCCCGCCGGAGGAGCCGCCCGACGGCTTCGAGCCGCCGGCGCGCGGCATTCCGCCGCCGTTCTTCGGCCGCGGCGAGCGGTTCGAGCGCGGCGCCGGCGGCATGCCGTTCGTCCGGCCGGCGCCGATCATCGTCGGCGGACGAGTGGCTGGCATCGTCGTCGTGCCACCGCAGGCGCCGTTCGGATTTCTCCTCGGCCGCTTTGCGCCGATGCTCGCGCTGGTCGCGGCAGGTGTCTTGATCGTCGGCACGATCGCGACCTCGGCACTGATCTTCGGTCCGCCGCGGCGGCGCCTTCGCGAGCTCGAGTCGGCGGCGCGGCGTCTTGGCGCGGGCGACCTCGCGGCGCGTGCGCCCGATCGCGGCGGCGACGAGATCGCTGCGGTCGCCAGGGCGTTCAACGCGATGGCGGCCGATCTCTCAGCGCGCGCCGAAGCGCTGAGCGCGTCCGATCGTATCCGGCGGCAGCTGCTCGCCGACGTCTCGCATGAGCTGACGACGCCGGTGACGGCGATGCGGGGATACCTGGAGACGATGTCGATGCCGGAGCTCGAGATCGACGAGGCGACCCGAACCCGCTACCTCGCGATCATCAGCGACGAAACCAACCGTCTCGAGCGGCTGATCGGCGATCTGCTCGAGCTGGCGCGGCTCGAAGGCGGCGGCGGCACGCTCACGCTCGATCGCGTCGCGGTGGCGGATCTGTTCGCGCGCGTGGTGGCACGTCATGAGCCCGCGTGTCACGCGGCGAACATCACCGTCGAGACGGCCATCGAGCCTGGCGCGGAGATGGTGGTCGGCGACCGCGATCGTCTCGAGCAGGCGGTGCAGAATCTCGCCGCCAACGCCATCCGCTACGCGCCGGCGGGGACGCCGATTACGCTCACAGCGCGGCCGCGGGCCGGCGGCATTGCGATCACGGTCGCCGACCGGGGGCCGGGCATTCCGCCGGAGCACCAGCCACACATCTTCGATCGGTTCTACAAGGCAGACGCCTCGCGCGAAGGCGTCTCTGGCGGCAGCGGGCTCGGCCTCTCGATTGTGAAGGCGATTGTCGAGCGCCACGGCGGTACGATTACCGTCGAGAGCGGGCCCGGGCGTACGGTCTTCGAGATGCTGTTGCCCTTCGAACGGGGGCCGACCTGAACAGGAAAGGACTGACTGGCGGCGCCGCGTCAGGCGCTCAGTGCCAGATTCCGACGTCCTTGTTCATGAGGCTGGATTCGGTGACGGCGACCGTGCCACGCACTTCGTCGCGAATCCGCTCGAGGAGCCAGTGGACCGGCTGCGGATGGCGGGCGACGAACGCCTGCCACTCGGCTTCCGACAAGGTGATGGAGATGACTCGGTCGCGGTCGTTGCTCATGATGCGAATAGAATACGTATCTCCGACCATCGCAAAAAATAGAATGATCTGATAGATCCCATCTGATCGCGTCATGGGTTCTTCTGACGGCCCCTGGGCGGCGTCAGGCGCAGCTTGTTGCGGACGGCGTCGAAGGCGGTGAGCAGTTCCCCGATCATCCGCGGCACCCGGTTGACCTTCGCGTACACCCATCCGGTCTCACGGACGAGCTCGTGCCCCTCGAGGCGGGCGCAAAAGAGCTGTCCCGCCTTGACCTCGCGCGCCACCGCCTGATACGGCACGATCCCGGCCCCGAGGCCGGCCTTCACCATTGCCTTGATGATTTCCACGTTCTCCGTGTCCATGACGATGGTCGGCTCGATGTTCTGGCCGGCGAAGAAGTTATCGATCACTTTTCGCGTCGCCGATCCCATTTCGAAGAGGATGAACGGCAGCCGCGCGAGGTCGCGCGGCGCGACCTTCCGGCGCCGGGCCAGCGGATGCGTCGGCGTGGTCACGAGCAGCAGCTCTTCGCGGAGCACCGGCACCGTGATCATGTCCGCATCCTCGACGGGCAGCGTGAGCAGCCCGGCGTCCACCCGTCCGCCACGAATCTCCTGGACCGAGCGGCCCGCCGTCGCGACCGTGAGGCGGACATCGAGGTTCGGGTGTACGCGCCGCAGGTGCTTGACGAGCGGCGGAAAGACGTACATGCAGACGGTCATCCCGCCCGAGAGCCGAAGCGTGCCGCGCAGTTCGCGCGTCCGATCGGTGATCGCGCCGACCGTCTCGCGGACGTCGAGGAACACACGCTTGCCGAGCTGGACGAGGCTCTCGGCCGCGGGCGTCATCCGCACCTGACGTCCGACCCGGAGAAACAGCGGCTCGCCGAGCTCTTCTTCGAGCAGCAGGATCTGGCGGCTGATCGCCGACTGCGAGACGTTGAGCTTCCGCCCGCACGCGGTGAACGAGCCGGTCTCGGCGATCGCCTGGAGGATTTCGAGTTGACGCAGATCCATCGCGGGCAGGGACTCGGGGCTCGGGGCTCGGGGCTCGCTGTATTTCGGAAGCGTAGCTACCCCCAGCCCCTAGCCCGTGGCCCCGACCTCCTTGCGGAAAGAAATCCCTTTCGCTTCCGGCCCGGCGAACGTGACGATGAACGCAATCACGAACACGAGCGACACCAGCCCGCCCATCGCCTGGGTATAGGTGAAGCGCTCGCCGAGCGCCGATTCGACGTAGGGAATGCTCGCGGCGAACATCACGCCGAGCTGATATGCGAAGCCGGGAAAGAAACCGCGGAGATGGTTCGGCGACAGCTCGTTGATGTGGGCCGGGATCACGCCCCACGCGCCCTGCACGAAGAACTGCATCAGAAAGACGCCGACGACAATGCGCCACGGGCTGTGGCCGGCAATCCAGAACGGCACGACGACGAGCGAGCAGACAATCGCCGTGAGCATCGCCCGTCGCCGGCCGGACCGGTCCGAATAGGATCCGAAGCACAGGCCGCCGAGAATGGCGCCGATCGCAGACAGCACGGTGATGTCGGCGATGCGTGCCTTGCTGTAGCCGATCGTCCCGAGCATCGTCGGGTACATGTCCTGCGTGCCGTGCGACATGAAATTCATCATCGTCATCAGCACGACGAGATAGGCGAAACGGCGCCAATAGAGCGGCAGCGACTTGCGATAGGTCGTCCAGTCGGTGCGATGCTCGTGCCACGCGTCGGACTCCTTCACCTTCGCGCGGATGAAGAGTGAGAGCAGCGCCGGCAGGCCGCCGAGGAAGAACATCAGCCGCCAGCCGTTCCCCGGGTACAGCGAGTTGAAGTACGGATACACGAGGCGGAACGCAACCGCCGAGAGCAGATTGCCGAGCGCGTAGCCTTCCTGCAGCAGGCCGGAGAGCAGGCCGCGCACGCGCGGCGACGCCGACTCGAGCGCCAGCGACGCGCCGACGCCCCATTCCCCGCCCATGCCGATGCCGAACAGCATCCGCAGGATCAGGAACGTCTGGTAGCTCGGGGCAAGCCCCGACAGCACCGAGATGACCGCGTAGAAAATCACGTTCAGTATCAACGGCAGCCGGCGGCCGAGCCGATCCGCCATGATGCCGAAGACGACGGCGCCGATCGGCCGCATCGCGAGCGTGACGGTGAGCGCGAAGGCGATGTCCGGCCGCGTCCGGCCGAACGACGCGGCGATGTCGTCGATGACGAGCGTGAGAATGAAGAAGTCGAACGCGTCGAGCGTCCAGCCGAGGAAGCCGGCAAGCACGGCGTTGCGCTGATTCGCGCGCTCCGCCGGCGTCGTCGTCGCGGCTACGGGCGCCGTGGCCATCAGCAGCGAAGAATACCCCACCCCCTCACGACGTCGCCAACTCCCGAATCGCGCGCGGACGCGCGAGCGCCAGATGCGCGGCACCCGCCGCGAAGAATCCGACGAACCACGCGTAGTCGTACAGCGGCTTCAACGCCGGCACGACGAGCCCGCTCCACGCGAGCGCACAGCCGAGCGCCGTCGCGGCGATCGCGCGCGCGTTCCAGCCGCGGTAGACGCCGTCGGTCAGATAAAGATCCTCCAGCTGCAGCTCGCGGCGCCGCACCAGCCAGTAATCGGCGACGAGGACGCCGGCAATCGATCCGAGACCGCCCGAGTAACCGAGCAGCCAGGTGTAGATGTAGCCGGAGGGATCGGCGAGCAGTCTCCACGGCTGGATCGCAATCCCGAGCAGACCGGTGATCAGGCCGCCGGTCTTGAAGCTGATCAACCGCGGAAACGCGTTGGCGAAATCATTGGCCGGGGAGACGACGTTCGCCGCGATGTTCACGGCGACGGTCGCCACGACGACCGTGAACATCGCGATCGCGACGATCACCGGCGAGCTGAAGCGGCCGACCAGCTGCAC
>DATFWL010000004.1:0-2883 GCA_035259385.1 Vicinamibacterales bacterium
CCACCTCACCATCGGTCACCACATAGAGCCAGTCACCGCGGTCGCCCTCGCGGAAGACGACCTGGCCGGGCTCGAAATACTCGCGCCTGACGCCGACCGCGCGGTCCGTTTTGAGCTGGACGATGTCGGTCGGCAGCAGCACGTCCAGAGTCCAATCGGTGGCGACGCGGATTTTCCGGTCCAGGCCTGGCAGTTTCATGAGATAGATCGTCCGCCACAGCCACCAGGCGAGGAAGCCGGAGAGCTTCACGCCGAAGATCTCGGCGACGGCCGAGCGACGCCCGAGCGATCCCATCTTGCCGAGCGCGGTGAAGGCGAACGCGCGCTTGGGCTCCCCGCGCAGCGCCGCGACGATGTTGTGGGCGACGTGAGCGGCCTGACGTGTGGCGTGTTGCGCTGTCGGCGGGCATAGCTCGCCCGTCTTGGCGTCGTGCGCAGCCGCGCAGTCGCCGACGGCCCACACACCGGGCCTGTCGGGGACCTCGAGACCGGCGTCGACGACGATCCGGCCGCGGTCCGTCTTCACCGGCAGCATCGCCAGGAGCGGGTTTGGTCCCGAGGGCACCGTGCTCACGAGCGTGCGTGTGGCGATGCGATCGCCGCCGGCGAGCAACGCCGCATCCGCTGTGGCGCCGGCCAGCCGCGTCTGCAGACGGATCTCGACGCCGCGTCGCATCAGTAGGCGCTGAGCGAATTCGGCGAGCGAGGCAGGCAGCTCGGGCAGGATCAGCGAGCCCGCGTGCAAGAGCACAACGCGGATCTCCTCGGAATGCACGTTGCGGAAGCCTCGCGCCGCTGCGCGGACGAAGTCGTTTATTTCTGCGATCGCCTCGACGCCGGAGAACCCGCCGCCGGCCACGACGAACGTCAGCAGCGCCCGGCGGACGTCCGGATCCTGCTCGATGTCTGCTTCCTCGAGCGTGTGGATCACGCGATTGCGCAGCGTCAGCGCGTCGCCGAGATACTTGAAAGGCAGCGCGTACTCGGCGAGCCCCGGCAGCCCCGAAAACGACGTCACGTTGCCGAGCGCAATGACGAGGTGGTCATAGTGCAGGTGATGCTGCCGGCTGCCGAAGCCTGGCGTCGAGGCGACCCCGCGATGATCGAGATCGATCGACTCAACCGTCCGCGTGTAGAGGTTGGTGTTCGGGCACAGGCGCCGGATCGGCGTGATTGTATCGAGCAGCCCGATGGAACCCGAAATGACTTCCGGCAGCATCGGCTGGAACACGATGTAGTTCTCGCGGCTCACGAGACCGAGCTCGACCTCGCCGCGCCGGATCTCGGACTTCAGGAGTTTTTCCAGGGTGAGCGCCGTGTAGACACCCCCGAAACCGCCGCCGAGGACGAGGATGCGCGTGGGTCGGTTCATGACACCGCCGAGGACGCGTCGCCGGCATCCATGCCGTCGAGCACGGCGGCGTCGGCGGGATCGATTGCAGTGACACGGATCGTCGTGCGCCCGGCGCCCTCGCCGGTGACCTTTCCCCAGAGATCGCCGGACACACGATCAAGATCGGGCCACCTCACGCGGAGTCGTACATTGGTGAGCGCGGGCAACGCCGTCTCGAGCTCGACCTCCAACTCGCGATCGGCGATGCGGCGTACGCGCCCATTAAAGGCGTCGCCGCGCACCTGCTTGCCGTCCAGCACCCAGCCAACGAGAGGCAGCGACACGTCGCGTCCGGCCGTTTCGGCGGCGGCGCGCCTCTGCGCCCAGCGGCCGCCCAGGCCGCGGAGCTCGTACAGCGCGACCGGCGCGTCGAGGCCCTTCAGCTCAACATGGACGGGTGGCGCGACGTCGGCGAGCGGACCGAGATAGCGCAGTGTCGATTCCGTGATCAAAACCTGGCCGCCAACCGTGCAGCTCTCGACACGGCCCGCGAGGTTCACCGCAGCGCCGACCACCGCGTACTTCGTCCGCTGCTCGGAGCCGATGTTGCCGACGACGGCTTCGCCGGTATTGATGCCGATGCCCATCTCGAAGCGCGGGCGCCCGCGCGCGACGTTGGTTTCGTTCAACACGTCCAGGGCGCGCTGCATCGCCAGCGCGGTGGCCGCCGCGCGCTCGGCATGGTCGGGATGCTCGATCGGGGCGCCGTACACCGCGAAGATGGCGTCGCCGATGAACTCGTTGATGGTGCCGCCGTGCGCGATGACGATGTCGGCCATCCGGCCGAGGTAATCGTTGAGAACTTCCATGACGCCGGCAGGGTCGCCGTGCTCGGCGAAGCGCGTATAGCCACGCAAGTCGGACATGAGCACGGTGATCTCACGCTTGCGACCGCCCAGCGCGAGCCCGTCCGGCGATTCGAGCAGGGCTTTGGCCACCTCGGGCGACACGTAGCGGCCGAACGCGTTCCGGATGACCTCACGCTGGCGCAGGCCGTCGACCATCGCATTGAACGCGCGCGTGAGATGGCCGACCTCGTCCCGCGACCGGATGGCCAGCACCTGGGATAGATCGCCGGCGGCCACGCGGCCGGCGGCCGCGGTGAGCGCGACAACCGGACGCGTCAGCCGCCGTGCGAAGACGATGGCCAGAATGATCGCGAGCAGCACGCCGGCGAGGCTGCCGATCGCGATCGTGGTGTCGAGCTCGCGGAGCCTGTCGAAGTAGAAGTCGACGGGATAGTCGACCTGCAGGAGAGCGGCGGTGCTGCCACGCGCGTCCAGGATCGGCGCAAACGCGCTGATGCGCACGCCGCCACGTGCGCGGTAGATGCCCGTATATCGCGCGACGCCGTCTTCAAACGTCCACGCGACGACATCGGCGGCCTCCGGGGCGATGCCGATGGTGTCGCCTGGTCGCTCATCGTCGGCGGTCGTGACGGCGATCCTCGCGCGGCGGTTTACGCGATCGTAGGCGGTCAGCGTGCGCAT
>DATFWL010000005.1:0-46291 GCA_035259385.1 Vicinamibacterales bacterium
CCACAGACACTGGTTGGTCGTATCGAGCCTGAAGGCGTAGAAGTGCTTCATGTCGACCGATGGCGCCGACGCGTGCGAGGTCGGTCCAATCGTCTATGGTAGCCCTTCCGGCCATTCACACGACGTCGACACCCGCCATCATGCTGTGATCCTCGTGTTCGTCCGTGTCTGCGAGCGCTTCCAGCTCGCGGAGCAGGGTATTCTCCTCCGCGTCGCGGCGAATGACTGCGCCGAGGCGTCGAGCGGCGCGTCTGTACGAGTCGTGCTCGAGAACTCGGCGTACCGAGCGGCCGATCGCGCCGGGGCTTGCCGTTCGCGCGAGCGCGACGCCCGCGCCCCTGGCGGTCACGCGCGCCGCCGTGTCGGCCTGATCGCGACCATGCGGCACGATCACCATCGGCACGCCTGCCGCGAGCGCCTTCATGACGGTGCCGTGACCGCCGTGCGTGATCGCGAGCGCGGACTGCCAGAGCACTTCCCGGTGGGGAGCGCTGGGGATGACGGCGACGTTGCCTGAGGGCCGCAGCGCGGCGGGATCGACCGCAGGTCCCGTCGTGACCACGGCGCGCACCGGCATTGCGCCGAGCGCATCGACGATCCGCTGAAGGCAGTCGACCTGATCCTGGAAGGTCGACGACAGCGCGACCAGCACCAGCGGGCCGTCACCCCCCGGCGCCGTCCAGCGCGCGTCCGCCCAGGCCGGTTCGTCGAGCACGGGCCCTACGTACCGCGCGTTGCCGGGGAGGCTGGAAGGGAAGTCGAACGACGCGGACGTCATGATGAGCTGACGCCGAGCGCGATCCATCTGCTCGAAAAAGCGTGCGAGCGGCGGCAGATTGAATCGCTGTCGCAATCCATTGAGCCCGGCGAGGCCTTTCGAATCCCACAGACGCTCGCCGAGACCGTTGAGCACCCAGTCGCGGAATCGCCCCGGCATCCCGCCGGCAGGCTGAAAACCGAGGCCAAACGGCGGAAGGCCGGGCGCCGGAAACGGATACACATTGGGCAGCACGACGTCGAATGGAATGCCGGCGGCTTCCGCCGCAACCATGCCGCCCATGCAGAACATCGAGCAGGCCACGAGGTCGGGCCGCGCGTCATGGATCGCGTCCGAGACGTCTCGCGCATACTCCGCCGCCGGACCTACGAACATGGTCTCGACCAGCCGATCGACTATCTGCCACGGGTACCTGCATTCCCAGTCACGGACCGGATCGTGGTCCGGCACCCTGTCGGGCCGATTCGGTGCGTGAGCCCACCGTCGCGGCGCCGCGCCGGTCGCGCGGACTTCCGCCGCGACGGAATCTTCGGCGAGGACGGTCACCGCGTGTCCGCGCTGCACCAGACGTCTGGCCGCGCTCAATTCCGGAGGAACATTGCCGCCCCCATCGACGACGGCAAACAGATACCTGTGTCGTGTCATCGAGCCCTCTTCCGTCGGCGGCGACGGGGCGACGATCGATCGTCGAGGATCCCGTTCACCAGATTCACCATGATGGCTTCCGTCTCATCTCGCGCGAGCTGGAGGTCGCGACGCAGCAGCTTCCAGACGTAGACGTCGGTCGCCGCGTGCAGGCTGAGGAGGCTTCGCGTCCGGGCGTCCCTCGCCGCCGGCAGCGCGGCGCCAAAGGTGCGCTCCAGCCATGCCTGATGCCCTGCGCGCGCACGATCGAGGTGCGGCGCAAGGGAGCTGAGCCGGTCCGCCGTGAGCGCCCACCGCACCCCGGCATCGCCGATCCGCTCGTACTCTCCGACGAGCACGTGGATCGCGCCAGGCACGTCGCCGGGCACCGCTTTGTTGCGCGCGGCAATCGTCTCCCGCGAGACGATCTCGGCCGCGGCGGCCGTCACGCCCTCCTTGGAGTCGAAGTGATTGAGGACCGTCTGATGCGAGACGCGCGCTTCACGGGCGATCGACGCCAGCGTGATGTCCTCGTAGGCCTGCTCGAAGGCCAGCTTCAGCATCGCGCGCACGACGCGCGCGCGCGTCTCCGCCATCCCCTCGGCCCGCACGCGCATCCGGTAGCCCTGCCGTTTCGCGGATTTCACTTGAGTCTCATTACACCCAATATTTGAGTGCCAGTCAAGTGGAATACACGGCGACCCTCCGGACGATCGGGTCGACCAGCCCCCGCTTGACCGCGGCGGCGACCGCCTGCGGCGGCGTCTGAACGCCCATTCGCTCGAACAACGCGATCAGGCACGCGTCGAGCTCGCCGTCTGCAAGCTCGAGAGACGCGGCCAGCTCGGTCCTGTCTTTGCCTTCGGCGAGCAACTGGAGCGCGAGGCGCTCCCTTGGCGTGATCTGCAGCACGTCTGTCTCCCTGCGACGTGCACGGGGCGGTGGTCCGGTCCCGTGCCCGACATCCGACTACTGTGAAGCGATCGTTCGAGCCCAGCAGGCTTCCGATTCGGCATCGGCCGGGAACAACGTCTCGATTCGGAGTTCCTGAAGCGTGACATCCTGCGGGGTCCCGAGCGTCATGATCGTGCTGAACAGGCGCATCTCGAGATCGGCCTTCTTGACGTGAACGGGCAGCAGCAGGTCGGCGGGATGCAATGCCTGATCCCGTACTCGGTGCGGCGGGCGGTCGGCGTACCGGCGCAGATCCGCCAGCAGGGCCGTCGCCTCCGCGTCCCTCGCGTCGCTGGCGTCGCGCTCGGCCCGTGCCAGCAGATGTCGTGCGACCTGGTCCCAGTTGACGATCCACCGCCGCGCGCCGAGCGGATGGAACACGAGTCGCAGCTGATTCGCGTGCGGCGTCATCAGCGACGGGTCGACGAGGAGGGCCAGCAGTCGGCCGGACGCGACGTTTCCCATGAGGCAGTTCGCATGGCGGTCGAGGACGAGCGCCGCGTACGGCGCATGGCGGTCGAGAATGAACTGCAGCACGCCGCGCACGTGCGCCATCTCGTCCGCCGCAAGCGGCGTGTGCCGGTACACGTGCGCATAGCCGCCCGCCTCGAGCAGGCGATTGCGCTCCCGTAAGGGCACGTCCAGCGCTTCGGCAAGATCGAGCAGGGCCTGGCGGCTTGGTTGCGTCCGTCCGGTCTCGATGAAGCTGACGTGCCGGCTGGAGAATCCCGCGCGCAGCGCCAGCTCGAGCTGGCTCATGCCGCGCGCCGCTCTCCACTCGCGCAGCAGCGGCCCGATCGCTCCATCTGAACGCGTGGCCGGATGTGCAAGAGTCGCCGCCATGAGAACCTCCTTCTCCCTCGCCTCGCCTGTCGTCCCAAGCATCGGCGGTGGACTGAATACCGGCAATTACCGGCGACGTAATGGACGCCGATCCGGCGCGGGACCGAATTGCTGAGGTCGCGCAGGCGTCAATCCGGGACGAGGGCGGGTGTTCGATGCCGCGGCGTCAGGTGTGCGATCAGGAAACGCCGTGGGTTCTACGGAATTGACGGCCGGCCTCTGCTGATTGTTCCGGCCGTTCGTCGCGCTTCCTGCGCAGCAGGTGCTCGGCGTGACGCGCCACGCGGCGCGCGATGCAGGCCATCTCGGGCAACTGGCCCGTCAGCGGGAGAGCGTAGCCCACGAAATAGAGGCCCGGAACGCGAGGATCGATGCCGGTGTCTCGACAGGCAGGGCGACCCCAGCGATCGAGGTCGACGAGATCCCCCACCAGGGTTTCGAGGCCGGTCCGATAGCCCGTTGCGGCGATGACGGCGTCCGGGTGCAGCCGCTCGCCGGAGGCCAGCACCACGTCCGGCCCGTCGAAGCCGGCGACCGCACGGACGATCTCGATCGTGCCGCTGCGGATCGCGTCCGAGAAACCCCGGTCGAGCACCGGGCCCTTTCCCTTCACCCGCATCTCCGTCGCCACGCCCCACGGCGCCGGCACCACGCCGAGTGCTGCGAGGTCACCGTAACGCAGGCGCTGGGTCCATGCACTCATCACGTCGGCGAACCAGGACGGCGCGGCGCGCAACGCGTACGCCCACACCGTGATGGGAATGCCCAGGAAACTCGGGCCGAACAGGTTCACGCCGGTGCGAACCGCCAGCCGAACGCGCCGCGCGCCGCCGGAGGCGAGGTCAGCCGCGATCTCCGATCCCGAGTTGCCGGCGCCGACGACCAGGACGTCGCGCCCGCGGAAGGGGCGAGCCGATCGGTACGCGCTCGAGTGAAGGAACTCCCTCAGATACCCCGCCTTGCCCGGCCAGTCCGGCACTACCGGCACCCTGTCGTGCCCGGTGGCCACGACGACGACCGGCGCCTCGAGGTGGCCGGCGGAGGTCTCGACCCGCCAGCCAGCGCCCACGCGGTCGATCGAACGCGCGTCGATGCCGGTACGCACCGACAGCCCTTCATGGACCGCGTACCCTTCAAGGTGCGCGACGAGGTCGTCCCGGTGCGGCCAGCGCCCGGCACGCCGGGGCAGCGCGCTCCCCGGAAGCCGAGAGACCACGCGCCACGTGTTCAGCCGGAGGTGCTCGTGCCGGGAACGCCAGCTCTGTCCCACGGCACGCGAACGCTCCAGGACGATCGCGTCGACCCGGCGGCGGCCGAGCTCCCGCGCCGCCGAGAGGCCGGCGAACCCCGCTCCGATGACAATCGCCTGGTAGGTCACGACGGCCTCCCGGGAGGAATATGCAGGTTACCTGCGCAAACTATGCAGGTATCCTGCGTATATGTCAAGCTTGGACGCCATGGCCGCCCACGAACCCGTCGAGACGCTCGTCGCGCTGCTGCGCCGCACGTCCCGCCAGATGGTCGACGAGCTGATCGAGCGCCTCCACGCCGCCGGCTACGCCGACCACACCGCCGCGCACCACCCGCTCTTCGAGAACATCGATCCGGAGGGCACGCGGCTCACCGTGCTCGCCTCCCGCACGGGCCTGACACATCAGGCTGTCGGCGAGCTGATCGACGCGCTCGAGCAGCGAGGCTATGTCGAGCGGTTCCCCGATCGCTCCGACGCCAGGGCCCGTCTCGTGCGACTGACGAAGAAGGGACGCGCCGCGGTCAGGACGGCGATCGCCGAGATTGCTCGCATCGAGGCCGAGTGGATGGCTGTCTGGCGTCAGGCAGGCCTTCGGGGAAACCTGCGCGCGGCCTTGAAGGCGGGACTTCGGACGGCCCCGCCACGACGTGTCCGTCGAACACACCCGCGCTCGTGAACACGGCGCGGCGATTCACGTCAGTCCGCGATGCCGATCACCTGTTTGACGGTTCTGGCATCCTCAATGGCGTGAAGCATGAAATCCGCGACGTCGGCCCGGGAGATCGACAGCCCGCGTCGGAGGTTGCGGCCGAACGCGATCCGGTAACGGCCGCGCTTCGGGCCGTTCGTGAGCCGCGGAGGCCGGACGATCGTCCAGTCGGCGCCGCTCTCGCGAAGAACGTCTTCCATCCGCGCCAGATCCGCGTAGTGTCGGCGAAGAGCCGCCTTGGTCATCGGCGCCAGCACATGACGCATGAAGAAACCGTCGCCGGGATCGTGCGTTGGCGGATTGGGACGGCCCGGCGAGGCGACGGTTCCGATCGGCGCTGCGCTGACGACAATGATTCGGCTGACGCGCACGGCTCTCATCGCCTCGACGATCGCGCGCGTCCCGCGTGCCGCCACGCCGGCGTCGGCGGCCGACCGGGCGCCGAGGCCTGACAGGACGGCATCAGCGCCTTCGATCGCCGATCGCAGCGTCGTCGAATCGGGGCTCGCGAGGTCTGTCACGAACGTGCGCACCTCCGTCGACAGCGCCTTCGGGTTTCGAACGACGGCGGTGACGCGCTGGCCGTCGTCGATGGCTTCCTCCAGCAGTTGACGACCGATGCCGCCGGTCGCCGCGACGATCGTCAGATTCATCGTCATCACCGGTCATGCGTCGGACAGCGTGGACAAATCGAGCTGACGTAACCGCGACGGATCGGCGAGGACATCGATCTCGACGATCCGTTCGTGCGCGACGATGAAGCCGAGGACCGAAAGGGGCCGACGCTGTGCGTCAAAGACGATGATGCCGGCGGCCCCGTTCACGAGTGCCGGCCGCGCCAAACGGCCGCGACCCGAGAACATGAGGGCCTGTCGGGCCACCTCGGGTGCTCCGCGGATCAACTTCGAGGCTCCGGCCGGAAGCTCGCCGCGGTCGACCCGCAACACGACGCCCGGATCCAACACCCGGAGCAGCGCCTCGAAATTGCCTGCCCGCGCCGCCTCGAGAAACGCGTCGACCACCTGCCGCTGAACGCCGAGATCGGCGTCCGGGACCGCGGCGCCTTGAACCCGTCGCCGCGCGCGGCTCGCGAGCTGGCGGGCGGCGGTGGCCGAACGTCCCACAATCGGGGCGATGTCTTCGAACGGCACGGCGAACATGTCGTGCAGCACGAACGCGAGTCGCTCTGCGGGCGTCAACGTTTCGAGGACGACGAGCAGCGCGAGGCCCACCGAATCAGCCACCAGCGCCTCGTGCTCAGGATCCCCCCCGGCGTCGCGGCTGATGATCGGCTCGGGGATGTGGACGCCGAGCGGCTCCTCGCGGCGCACCCGCCGCGAGCGGAGCATGTTCAGGCAGACGCGGGCGGTGACGGTCGTCAACCAGCCTCGCAGATTCTCGACGCCGCTGACGTCGGAGCGACTGAGACGGAGCCAGGCTTCCTGCACCGCATCTTCCGCGTCGCCCACCGATCCGAGCATCCGATAGGCGACCGCACGCAGGTGAGCTCGGTTTGCTTCGAATCGTTCGGTCAGCCACTCTCGTTCGTCCATGATTCCCCCGCGTGCTTCATCGATAGTGACCCCGCGGACCGGACCGATGTGACGGCAGCCTTCGTCCGGCGGATCGTCGGTGACGAGGCCGTCAACTCCGGGCACGGTTGCGGCAGCATTCGGCCCGGGCGATACTCATCCACCATGCCCAGACTCACGCCGATCGCCGTCCTGCTCCTGGCATCAGTCGTTCCAGCCTTCCCCCAGGAGCCCCGGCTGCCGACGTTCTCGGCCAACGATCAGCTGGCCGCGGCGAAGGCGCTCTGCGGTGACGTGTCCCGCGGCACGGTCAAGGACAACATCGGCCTCACCCCCGAAGACATCAAAGGATTCGTCGCCGCGAACAAACACTCGATCTGCGTCGAGCTGCTGTCTGCGAGCTACGCGGAGCGCGGCGTGACGAAGCACGTCATCGTCTTCGGCGAGCACCACGTGGATGATGAAGGGGTCCTCGACAGCGGCCAGGGCGAGCGCGCGACGCTCCACGCCGCCATGTTCGAACACCGCAGCGGCAAGTGGACGACGATGCTGAAGCAGACCGAGCTCGCCCAGACGGGATTCAACGGCCGCGATCCGGCGGTGGCGCTCAAGAAGATCGGCGAGGATCGCCACGCGTTCGAGATCGTGGAGCTCCTGTGGAACGCCGGGAGCGCCGGCGCGGGGCTGTCGCTCTACGAGCCCGTTGCGGGCGCGTTCGCCGAGATCCTCAACATCTCGACGAGTGCCGACGACTGCGGGCAGCACGAGAGGTGCTTCAAGTACGAGAGCACGCTCACCTACGACGAAGCGTCCAACCCGAACGCCTTCGATCTCAAGCTCACGCTCAAGGGCACCTACCGCAACCGCGCCGGCCGCATCCTCACCGTGCCGTCCGCGCCGTTCGTGTTCCGCTTCGCCAACGGCAAGTACGCGCCCGTGCTGACGACGGCCGCGAGGCGTGCGGTGTGGGAGGCGACGCAGAGCCCCTGGTAACGCGGCCGCTCGGCCTGTGCTGAGTCGGCACGAAGCCCACTGGGCAGGCGTAGCCGGCCCCGTCACAAACCCGACAGCTCCAGCGTCATTCCTTGAGGGAGGAGCCAATTTCCCAGGGAGGAGCCAATTCCCGCATGGAACCCTCGAGGCACACGCGATCAACGAGCGAGTCCTCCAAAACGACCGCTCGGTGTGCGCTGGTCCCAGATTGACGGCGACGCCGGGAACGAGTCGGCCGCCGCGCGCGTCATTAAAAGGAGCACCGGCGTGCTGGCTGCGGCCGACGTGTACTACCGCGAACGCCACGTCCCGGATCCTGGCAATCGACGCGCCAGGATCCCGGTTCCGGCTCCCAGTTCACCCTCGAGGCATGCTCACGGATGCGTAGCGTGCTGGTGTGTGAGTAGTCGTCGCGGGACGCGCGCCGGTCTGTCAGCGTGAGGGGAGATGGACGTAAGTCACTGGCTGGATCTGACGAGTCCGCCAGCCTGACTGCTTGATGCGAGCCAAAGCGGAGGAGCCATGACGGAAGCTGCCGCGCCCACTCTCGATGAATCGGACGCCTTCCACGAGCTGCTGCCCACACTCGCGCGAGGGCTGGATGTTCGCGACATCTTCCGGCAGCTGAGCGCGGTCGCCGCCCGGATCGTCCCGCACGACGAAGCCGCTCTGCTGCTTCGCGACCCGGACACCGGGAAGCTGCGGCTGTATGCGACCACGAATGCGGGACACGACGTGACCTGCTGCGACGAGGCCGTCGCGGCCATCACGGAGCCGATCGAGCCCCGGGTGCTCGCGCCGCCCTTCTTCGGCTCGCGGCGCGGGATGCAGTCGGGGCTGACCGTGCCGGTCCGGAGCAACGGCGAACTCCTGGGACTGTTCGGCGTGGCCTCGTTCCGGCCGCAGGCGTATTCCGATCGCGAGGTCGTCCGCGCGCAGCGGCTCGCCGGTTACCTCGCGGTGGCGATTGCTCACGAGCGGCTCGCCGAACAGGCGCGCGATGCGGCGATCGAGCGCGAACGCGCCGCGAACGTCGAGACTTCCGTCGAACTGCTCCGGACCATTTCGGACGTCCTCGACATCCGGAGCGTCATCCCGCGCGTGTCGGAGATTGCCAACAAAGTCCTGCCGCACGACGCCATGGTGATGGCCTTCTTCGATCCGAGTGGCCGCGTCGTCATCCAGGCCGCCACGTCCGGGTTTCCCGACATGAAGCCGCACGCGATGGGCGGGCCCAAAAAAGACCACATGATCGTCGACGATCTCGCGGCCGAACTCCTGCCGGTGCGCGACGGTGCGGAGGACGTCCGCGACACGCTCATGGCCGCCGGCCTGCGCGCCGTTCTGGCGGTCAACGCCCGAGCGCGTGATCAGCAGGTCGGCGTGGCGTTCTGGTCCCGGACGCCGTTCGCGTTCAGCGCGCGCCACCTGCCGTTCGCACGGCGGATCCTCGATCACATCGTGCTCGCCGTGTCGCACGAGCAGCTCGCCGAGGCCGCGCGCGAAATGGCCGAGACGAATGCCAGAGCGGAGCGGCTCGAGGCGCGCGTGCAGATGCTCAGCGAGGAGCTCGACTCGAAGACGCACAACCGCATCGTCGGCGACTCGAAGGAATGGCGCGACGTCCTCAAGAAGGCCACGCAGGTCGCCGCCACGGACACGACGGTGCTCCTGACGGGTCAGTCCGGAACGGGCAAGGAAGTCGTCGCGCGCTTCATCCACCGCGCGTCCGGAAGAAGGAACGGGCCGTTCGTCGCGTTGAACTGCGCCGCACTTCCCGAGCAGTTGCTCGAATCCGAGCTCTTCGGCTACGAGCGCGGCGCGTTCACGAGCGCGCAGCAGGCGAAGCCGGGACAGATCGAGCTTGCCGCCGGCGGCGTCCTGTTCCTGGACGAAGTCAGCGAGATGAGCCCCCCGTCGCAGGCGAAGTTCCTGCGCGTGCTGCAGGAACGCGAGTTCCAGCGGCTTGGCGGCACGAAAGTCCTCAAGGCGAACATCCGCGTCGTGGCGGCGACGAATCGGGACCTGCAAAAGGCGGTGGAGCGAGGTGAATTCCGGGAGGACCTGTTTTACCGCCTCCAGGTGTTCGACATCCACATTCCGCCGCTGCGCGAGCGGAAGAGCGACATTCTGCCGCTCAGCGAAGCGTTCCTCCGCGAGATCGGCAAATCGTTCGGCCGACCGCCCGCCGGCCTGACGAAGGCTGCGCGCGAGGCGCTGATGGCGCACACCTGGCCGGGGAACGTGCGCGAGCTGCGGAATGCGCTCGAGCGCGCCGCGATTCTCGCCGAAGGCGGGCTCATACATTCGGACCATCTGGCGCTTTCCGCGGCGAGCCAGTCCTTGCCGTCGGCGTCCTGGGTATCCACGACCGATCTCGGTACCGTCGAGCGCGAAACCATCGCACGTGTCCTGCAGGAAATGCGATGGAACAAGTCACGCGCCGCGCGGCGACTCGGGCTTTCCCGCACGCAGCTGTACGTCCGGATGCGGAAGTACGGCCTCGAAGAGCCGCCGCCCGTCCTGAGCTGATCGCGCAACACTCTGCGCAGCTCTGAACACGCAGACGCAGTCTGCGCATTCCTGAGCATCTCGAAGGCATCACCCGCGGACTCGCGCGCGATCCGGTACCGCGCTAACTCGTTGACGACAACGGCCCGGGCCGCCCTGTTGAGATTGACGCCGAAGAGTGGCGTCGGCCTTGCCATTCCGGTGAGCATGCCAGCCGCGGCAGTTCCCTCGACGCACACGACCACATGGGATCTCCCGCGTCTCGACCGCAGCGTCGCCTCGCGCATCGGGGTAAAGACGGCGTTCCTCCTCATCACGTCCGTGATCGCGTTTGGATTGCGCGCGGGAGCGCTCTCGACCTACGGGTTCAGCGAAGACGAAATCAACAAAGTCCGCGCCATCGAGCAATACCGCCAGGGACAGTTCGTCGTCAACGCCGAGCATCCAATGCTGATGAAGCTCGCGATGTGGGCGAGTGTCGAGGCGGCCTCGACGTGGAACCGGATCGCGCCCGCCGATGACGCGATCCCGCTCGAGACGGCCATCCGACTCCCGAATGCCGTGGCCGGTGCAGCGACCGGCGTCGTGCTGTTCGGCGTCGCGGACCTGCTGTTTGGCGCGCCGGTCGCCGCGATGGCCGCGCTGTTCTGGGCGTTCGACGTCAACGTCATCAGCATCAACCGCATCGGCAAGGAAGACACGTTCCTGCTCTTCTTCTTTCTCGTGGCCATCTGGTGCTACGAGCGCGCGAAGCGGATCGGTCTATCGGATCCTGCCATGGCGCAGACGTGGTACACGGCGAGCGGCGGCGCGTTCGGCCTGATGCTCGCGTCGAAGTACTTTCCGCACTATCTCGGGATCTACGCGCTGTTCAACGTGTTTGCCGACCGCCATCCAGGCGCGAACCGCCCGAACAAGCTCCGCCACTACGCGGCGATGGCGATGACGTTCATCGCAGTAAATCCTGTCGTGCTGCACCCCGCGACGTGGCTCTACTGGCTCCACTACGTGCAAGGGGACATGCTCACGCATCACGGACATCCGTACGCTGGCGAGATCTACGCGAACACCGGACTCTTCGCGGTCGGCGCGGTGCCGCCGACCTTCTACGTCCACCTGCTCGCCACCAAGATTCCGCTCGTCGTGCTGGGTGCGACGGTCGCCGGCCTCATCGAGCTCGTTCGCCGCCGCCGTGAACGCGGGGCCACGCTGCTCCTCATGTGGCTGTTCCTGTTCCTGGTTCCGTACTCGTTCGCTGCCGGAAAGTTTCTGCGCTATGCGCTCCCGATGTTCACGGCCATCGATGTCATCGCCGCCGTTGGCGTCGTCGCCGGCATCCAGTGGCTGCTGCGAAAGAGCTGGCTGCGTCCCGAGATTCGCCCTTCGGTCGCCATCGCGGCGTTCATCGTGTCGACCGTCGGTCCGATCGTCGCGGAGCAGTCCGCGAAGCCGTTCTACTCGCTCTCCCAGAACCGAGTGGGCGCTCATTTCGCCCGGCCGGGCATGACGTTCCCGGAAGAAACCTACGACTACGGCGTACGCGAGGCCGTCGCGGCGATCGCGCGCGAGGCGGAGCCGTCCGGGGCGATCGTCAGCGATGCCCCTGCGGTCGTGGAGTTCTACCTCTCGACGATGTCGCGGCCCGACCTGCAGGTGCGGGCGCTGTCGGCCCAAGGGCTGGCTCCGGACCGGACCTCGTGGCTGATCGTCCAGCGCGAGCACGTGACGTTCGAGAACCGCGACACGGTTGCGCGCGTCGAGCGCGAGCGTGCGCCCTGGCGCGACTTCGAGGCCGGCGGCGCGCTGGCCGCGCGGGTCTTCCGGATCCCGAGGAGCTGACCATGTTGAGGAGACTCGTCGTCAACGCGGATGATCTCGGGCTGACCGTCGGCGTCAACGACGGGATTTTCGATGCTCACGAGCTCGGCATCCTCACGAGCGCCAGTCTGTTCGCCAACGCGCCCGCGACGGCCGACGCGGTCGAGCGCCTCCGCGACCATCCCTCACTCGGCGCCGGCGTCCACTTGACGCTCGTTGACGGGACGCCGACGCTCCCGCCCGAACGCGTGCCTACGTTGATCGCGGACGCTGGACGGTTCCACCAGTCGTGGACGCCGTTCATCCTCGCCTGCCTCAGAGGCCGCGTGTCGCTCGATGAGGTGGAACGTGAACTGACCGCGCAGATCGACCGTCTGTGGTCGCGGGGGATCCGGCCGACGCACGTCGACGCGCACAAACACGTGCACGCGTTCCCGCCGATTTTCGCGATCGTCGCCCGTCTCGCCCGGAGATTCGGGATTCCTTCCGTGCGGGTCCCGCACGAACGATGGTCTCCGGTGTATGGGGACGAGGGCCAGCGCCGGAGCGCGCGGCGTCAGGCGCTCCTGAACGCCGCGATGCTGCCCTGGGCGCGGCGCGATCGCCGTGTGGCTGACGCGTTCGGTCTTCAGTCGCCTCAGTTCACCGGACGCATTCACACCGGCGTGTTCAGCCTCGAATCGATCCTCCGGACGTTGCGCCAGCTGCGCCCTGGCGTGACGGAGCTGATGGTGCATCCGGGATATGTGGACGCCGATCTCCGGAAGGTTCCGACGCGTCTCGTGACGTCGCGCGCCGAGGAAGTCGAGCTGCTGTCATCGCACCTCGTCCAGCGCGTCGTCATGGACGAGGCAATTGAGTTGATCCGTCACGATCTGACGCCATCCCGTTCGCTGATCAGGAGCTTGCGCCATGCCTCATAAAGATCTCTCGATCGTCGTGCCGCTGTTCAACGAGTCTGGCACGCTCGACGAGCTGCACAACCGGTTGAGCGCCGTGCTGCTCCTGCTGGGGGGCGATTCCGAAGTGATTCTCGTGGACGATGGCAGCACGGATGGCACGAGCCAGGCCGTCGCCGATATCGCCGCGATCGACCCTCGGGTGAAAGTCATCAGCCTGGCGAGAAACTACGGCCAGACGGCGGCCCTCGCCGCCGGTTTCGACGCCGCCAGAGGCCGCGTGATCGTCGCCATGGACGGCGACCTGCAGCACGCGCCGGAGGAGATTCCGAAGCTGCTGTCGAAGCTGGCCGAGGGGTACGACCTCGTCAGCGGCTGGCGCGAGAGGCGCGTCGACAACATGTGGACCCGTCGCCTCCCGTCCAGGATCGCGAACTGGCTGATGGCGAAATTGTCCGGCGTACCGCTGCACGATTTCGGAACGACGTTCAAAGCGTATCGCGCACCGGTGGTCAAGCGTATCCGGCTCTACGGCGATCTCCACCGGTTCATTCCTGCCCTGGCGAGCTGGAACGGCGCGCGGATCGCCGAAGTGCCCATCGCGAACATTCCGCGGCCGCAGAACACGTCGCACTACGGCCTGTCGCGCACGTGGCGGGTGATGGCCGATCTCATCACCGTCCGCTTCCTGCTGAAGTACGTGACGCGCCCGCTGCATCTTTTTGGGCCGCTGGGCTTCGCGAGCCTGGGCGCCGGTGCCGGCATGGCCGCGTGGGTTCTGCTGACGAAGCTCCTGACGGGAGCGTCGGTGTTTCTCGTGCACGGTCCGCTCCTCCTGCTGAGCGCGGTGCTGGTCGAGACCGGAATCGTGCTGCTCAGCGTCGGGTTGCTGGCGGAAATGCTCACGCGCGTGTACATGGACGGACGCCGCCGCCGCATCTATTCGGTTGCCACGTCCGCCCGCGCGCGGCGCCGCATCAGGCCGGCGACCAGACCGCTCGCCGACCACTCCACGGCGGTGCTCCAGTGAAACGTCTCTCCGCCGCTGCGCTGATCGCGTTCGGGGCCGCGGCCGGCGTGGCGGCGTCCCCACGGGCTGACCGCTCGGCTCCGGTCGCGTCGAACGTGCCGATCGAGCGTCATCACTACACGATGAGCGCCCGCGTGCGGCCGCTGCTGGTGTTCTGGATCAGCAAGAGCAACATCGGCGACGCCATGACCCTGCGGCACCAGGACGCCGGCGGCGCGGAGTACTCGCTCCTCATCGGATCCGATCCACAGCGCGCGCCGCGGCGCATCAATCGCTGGGGCTACATCGAGGAACACATCCAGGGACCGAACGCGACGCTGGTTGGCCTGATGACCGAGTCTGACGAAGATTCAATCGAGCAGGCGCAAGCGAGTCTCAGGAAGCAGGAGAGCCAGCACGTGTTCAAGTTGATTCGCGGCTCCGTCGCGGGCAACCAGGCGCAGTCCGTCGTGACTCTGGTTCCAGCGCCGTCCGACTACGACTTTCGTCAGCTCCAGACGCTGCTCGATCTCGCCCGGACCGATCAGCGTGAAGGCACCACACGCAGCGTGCGTCTGGCGCCAGGGACGCGGCCGGGATTCCTTGCCGCGCTCGCCGATCTCATGCGCGGGCACGTCGAGCAGTGGCGTGCGTCGCATCGCATCGACGCCGGCCTCCCCGTCTCGTATGCGTACCACGGCAAGATCTTCGAGCTTCGGGCCACGAAGACCCAGATGCAGGCCACGGTCAAGATCGGCTCGACGGTTTACCAGCGCGCCATCGCATCGGAGTTCGAGATCAGAAACACGCGCAGCGGCGAGGTCACGCGCTTCGCGATGACGTATGGCAGCGAGGGATCGCTGGCCGCGGTGCCGCTGACGGTCTCCTTTCAGCCGCGGTGGTGGCTCGAAGTCGATCTCGCGCTGGATGATTCGACGCCGGGGCCGACGATCGTTGCGGAGACCGGGCGGTGAAACGGTTCGTGACGATCGCTGTGACCATTTTCGGTACCGGTCTGTTCGTGTACTGGATCCGCGCGCTGGGCCTCTCCCAGATTCGCGACTCGCTCGTCCGGATCGGGTGGGGATTCGGCGCGATTCTGGCGTTTTCGGGTGTGCGTGAAGCGTTGAGAGCCCTGGCGTGGACGCAAGCGGTCGAGGGTGCGGCGCGTCTGCCGTTCCGCGACGCATTCGCCGCACGACTGGCGGGTGAAGCGATCAACACCCTCGTGCCGATGGGCGTGCTGATCGGCGAACCGGTCAAGGCAAAACAGGTGGGACACCGTCTGTCGTTCCCCGTGGCCTTTCGTGCGCTGATGATCGAATTCGCGTTCTACGCGGCGTCGCTGCCGCTGTTGTTCGGCGCCGCAACGATGACGCTCGTCCCGGCAACCGCAATGCTGGCGCTGCCCGTGTCAGGGATGGTGTTTACGCGGAAGGCGCAGGCCCTGGCCGCGCCCGTGCTCGAGTTCGTCAGCTTGCACAAACGCCATACGTCGATGATCGCCGCGTGTCAGGTCGGCTATCACCTGCTCGCCATTGCCGAAGTGTACGTCGTGCTGGCGCTGATCGCGCCCGGACGCGCATCTGTCGTCTCGGCCCTCGTCTTCGAGACCGTCAATCGCGGTGTGACCATCGTGTTCAAGATGCTTCCGATGCGGATCGGCGTGGATGAAGCAGGCGCCGCACTCGCGGCAGGCCGCTTCGATCTCAGCTCGTCAACGGGCGTAACGGTTGCGCTCGTGCGCAAACTGCGCACGCTGGTCTGGGCCGCGGTCGGGCTGCTCATTCTCGTCGCGAGGTCAACCGGTGCGCGCAAGTAAGCAAAGTGCGCGCGCCTGCGCATTCGCTCTTGGTCGTGCTTTATGACGTTTTCCGAGTCATCGCCCGTAAGTAAGTGTCCGTCAGGCAGAAACGCACCGGTGTGCCCGACGCGGTCGGTTGGTCCTCACCTTGCCCTTCCCGGCGGCATGACTGCTGTACGACACGTTCGCAATATCGCGTTGATTCTTCTCACGCTGGGCGCGACGTCCGCGCTCGCGCAGACGCGCGCCGGAACCGTGACGGGCGTCGTGTCGCTTCCCGCTCCCGACAGGCAGCAGGCTGCCGTGCCGGGCGTCACGCTGACGCTGACGTGCGGTGACGTCACGCCGCGCACCGAGGTGTCCGACGCGGACGGAAAATTCAGGTTCGAAGACGCGCCGGCCGGCTCGTGTGCGATCGTCGCGGCGCTCGACGGCTTCCAGTCCGTGAGCAGGACGATCCTCGTCAAGGCAACGGAAACCACCGAGGTGGCGCTCGTGCTCGACATCGAGTCGCTGCACCAGGACGTGCAGGTGACGGCAACCGCCGACGGCATGACGGCCAATCCCATCGCGAGCAAAGTTGAAACCGTCGCTGCCGAGACGTTGCGGAAGGCGCCAGTGGCCTCCACGCGGTTTCAGGATGCGCTACCGCTGATCCCCGGCGTCGTGCGAGGGCCCGATGGACAAATCAGCGTCGGTGGCTCGCGCGGCAGCCAGATGGCGTTGATGCTGAGCAACACGCTCGGCACCGATCCGATTACCGGTGAAGACACGGTAGAACTGCCGCTGGACGCCGTCGACGAGGTACAGGTGCACCGCGTCGCGTTCGCGCCCGAGTTCGGCCTGTCGAACGGCGCCGTCACGACGGTGGAGATGAAGCAGGGCGGCGACCGGTGGAACTTCGGCTTCAACGATCTGGAGCCTCGGCCGCGCTTTCGCGGCGGCGACCTCCGTGGCATCGAGTCGTGGACTCCCCGGTTCACGGTCGGCGGGCCGATCGCGAAAGGCAAGCTCACCATGCTGCAGTCCGTGGAGTACGGATACACCCAGACGCCGGTCTTCAGCCTGCCGCCGCTCGAGCGCGACACCAAGGTCGAGAGCTTCGAATCCTACACACGACTGGACTGGAAAGCGACGCCGGTCGATCGCGTCAGCGGCTCGGTGGTGGTCTCCCCGCGCAAGACGACGTACGCGGGGTTGAACACCTTCAATCCACAGCCGGTCACCTCGGATGTCGACAAGCGCGACTATTTCGTCACCGTCACGCATCAGCACGTCGCAGGTCCGTCAGGCCTCCTCGACACCTCGATCGGGCTGAAACAGTTCGACAGAACCGTCGATCCGAGCTCGGGATCCGCTCCGATGGTGCTCGCGCCCGACGTGAACTCGGGCAGTTATTTCAACAGCCAGGACGTTCGAAGCCGTCGCGCCGAGTTCGTCTCGACCTACACGTTCACGCCGTTCGGTCCGGCGCACGTGCTGAAGCTGGCGAGCGGCGGAGGCTGGGAAGACGTCGCGGGAACGAGCACCAGCCGCCCGATCGAGATCGTCCGCGCGGACGGCACGTTGAGCGAGCGATACACGTTCGTGGGCAGGGGCAGACTGAGCGCCCATCGAATCGGGTTCGGCAGCTACGCGCAGGATACCTGGACGGTGACGTCGCGTGTCACCGCGCAGTATGGCTTCCGATGGGAGTACGACACGCTGCTGAGCGACGTGCATCCGCAGCCGCGCGCGTCCGTCACGGCGAAGCTGACCGAGGACGGCCGCACCGTCGTCCGTGGCGGAGCCGGGGTGTTCTACAACCTTACGCCCCTGAACGTCGCCACGTTCGAGGGCATGCAGCAGCGCACCGTGACGCTGTTCGGCGACGACGGCGTCACGCCCCTGGGTCCGACGCGTCTCGTGCGATCCGTGACCGGCAACGTGCGCACACCGCGCAGCCTCACGTGGATCGCCGAAGTCGATCGCGAGGTCATCCCGAATCTGCTGGTGCGTGTCGGGTACCAGCAGCGATCGACGCGATCGGAACCGATCCTCGACGTTTCGCCGGCTTCCTCGGATGACCAGGTCCTGGTGCTGCGTGGCGACGGCCGCTCGCGATACCGCGAGGCGCAGGTCGTGGCGCGCTATCAGTTCCACGGCGCGGATCAGTTCGTCGGGTCGTACACGCACTCGTCGGCGGTCGGGGACCTCAACGACTTCAACACGTACCTGGGCTATCTGCAGAATCCGGTGATTCGTCCGAACGAGCGCGGTCCCCTCGCGTTCGACTCACCGAACCGGTTCCTGTTCTGGAGCAACGTGTCGCTGCCGCGGGGCTTCGTCGTCTTTCCGGTGCTCGACCTCCGCACGGGATTTCCCGTCTCGGCGCTCGACGAGAATCGGAACTTCGTCGGCGCGCGGAATCGCGCAGGCCGCTATCCGGAGTTCGTCTCGCTGGACGTTCAGATCAGCAAGACGATCCGCGTCGCGCACCGCTACACGACGATCGGCATCAAGGTGTTCAACATCACCGACCACTTCAACCCGCGCGATTACCAGGACAATCTCGCCAGCGGCGACTTCGGCAGCTTCTACAACAGCGTTGGCCGGACGATCCGCGGGAAATGGGAGATCCAGTTCTGAGGAGGAGAGGCATGGGGACCCGTTCTCTGGCAACCGCATTGCGGCGCCGCATCGAATCGTCCGAGATCCGCGCCGGCGTCATCGGTCTCGGCTACGTCGGCCTTCCACTCGCCGTCGAATTCGCGGGCGCCGGGTACCACGTCGTCGGCTTCGACCTCGACCAGCGGAAGATCGACGCGGTTGAGCACGGCACGTCGTACATCCCCGACGTCTCTGACGCCGACGTGTCGGCGGTCGTCGCATCTGGACGTCTCAGCGCCTCGAGCGACTTCCGGCTGATTCGCGAGCTCGACACGATCAACATCTGCGTCCCGACGCCACTCCGCAAAACGAAGGACCCCGACGTCTCCTACATGGTTGCCGCCGTGACGGAGATCGCGAAGTACCTCCACCCGGGGATGCTCGTCATCCTGGAGTCGACCACGTATCCCGGCACGACCGAGGAGCTGGTACGGCCGATCCTCGAAGCGACAGGGTTGAAGGCTGGACAGGATTTCTTCCTCGCGTTCTCGCCGGAGCGCGTCGATCCGGGCAACCCGCAGTTCAACACGGCGAACGTCCCGAAGGTGGTCGGGGGAACGACGCCGACGTGCGCGTCGCTCGCGCGGGCGCTCTACGAGAAGGCGATCGATCGCGTCGTGACGGTTGGCTCGACGCAGGCGGCCGAGATGGTCAAGCTGCTCGAAAACACCTTCCGCGCCGTCAACATCGGCCTGGTCAACGAGATCGCGATGATGTGCGACACGCTGGGGATCGATGTCTGGGAAGTGGTCGACGCCGCCGCCACCAAGCCGTTCGGCTTCATGCCGTTCTACCCGGGGCCGGGCCTCGGCGGACACTGTATTCCGATCGATCCGTTCTATCTGAGCTGGAAGGCGAAGCAGAGCGGGTTCGACGCGCGGTTCATCGAGCTGGCGGGCCAGATCAACGGACACATGCCGGAATACGTCGTCTCGCGAGTCACCGAGGCGCTGAATGGAAATCGCAGGGCCGTCAATGGCTCGCGCGTGCTCGTCCTGGGCGTCGCGTACAAGCGCGACATCGACGACGTGCGCGAGTCGCCCGCGCTCGACGTGATGAAGCTCCTTCATGACAGGGGAGCGGAGATCGCCTACAGCGACCCGCACGTGTCATATCTGCCCGCGGCCGTCTGGCACGGACCGCACGCGCTGAATTCGCAGCCGCTCGGGGCGGACACGCTGGATCGATTCGACTGCGTCGTGATCACGACGGACCACACGGCGTTCAACTACCAGCTGCTCGCCGATCACGGAGTGACCGTCGTCGATACCCGCAATGCGCTCCGTCGCGCTGCGGTCGAGAAGCCCGACGCGGTCCGGCTCGGCGCGATGGGCCCCCAGCCCGTCGCGGCGGCCGCTTGACGCAAGAGCAACGGGCCGGCCACGAGGAACGAACATGGCTCAGAAGACCGTGCAATCCATCATCGGCCAGCTCCTCACCGACGAGGAATTGCGAACCTCATTCCTCGAAAGACCCGCCGAAACGCTCGAAGCGCTCCGCGAGAAGGGCGTCGATCTGACACGCGCCGAAGCCGACGCGATCGCGCGCACCGATCTTCGGCTCTGGCGCTGGGGCGTCCAGTGGCTCGACTCGCGGCTCCAGCGGTGCCGGCTTTCTGCGAGTGAACGCGAGTGACGCGTGAAGGAGGCGTATCTCCGGTTCGCCGCGCTAAACTAGGTGCTGCATGTCATCAGAATCGGAGCGGACGCGACGTGACTTCTTGAAAGCCGGCGCGGGCGCGCTGACGACCCTGACATTCATCACTCGACCGGAGCGCGTGTTCGGCGCGAACGACCGCGTCCGCGTCGGGGTCTGCGGCCTTCATGGCCGCGGGAAAGATCACGTCGACGCGTTCGGGCGCCTGAGCAACGTCGAAATCGCGGCGCTCTGCGACGTGGACGAGTCCGTCTTGAACAGGCGGCGCGGAGAACTGGCGGGACGTCCCCGGACGTTCGTCGATGTTCGAACGCTGCTCGACGATCCCTCGATCGATGCGATCTCGATCGCGACGCCGGACCACTGGCATGCCCTGATGGCGATATGGGCGTGCCAGGCTGGCAAGGACGTCTACGTCGAGAAACCCTGCTCCCACAATCTGTGGGAAGGACGCCAGCTCGTCCGTGCCGCGCACAAGTACAAGCGCATCGTCCAGCACGGAACGCAGAGCCGGTCCGCCCCCGCGATGATCGAGGCGATCAGGCATCTGCAATCCGGCACGCTGGGCGAGATCTACCTGGCGCGCGGATTGTGCTTCAAGCACCGCGACACGATTGGCCGAACGCCCGTCGAAGCGGTGCCCAACGGCGTGGACTACGACCTGTGGACCGGCCCCGCGCCGTTGAAGCCGTTCTCGCGGAATCGCTTTCACTACAACTGGCACTGGCTCTGGGACACCGGGAGCGGCGATCTCGGCAACCAGGGGATCCATCAGGCCGATGTCGCCCGCTGGGGACTCGGCGTGACCTTTCCATCGCGCGTCTCAGCGACCGGCGGGCATTTCATGTTCAACGACGACCAGGAGACGCCGAACGTGCTCAATTGCACGTTCACGTTCGAGGAGCCCGGCGGCCGGTCGAAGATGATGGAGTTCGAAGTCAGGCACTGGTTGAGCAACGACGAGGCGGGGTTGCGTCGTGGTGTCTTCCACGGGCGGAACGTGATCGGGACGCTCTTCTACGGCTCGAAGGGTTATCTCGCCGCGGGCAGCGAAGACGCGTTCCGTTACGAGAGCTGGCTTGGCGCCAAACAGGCGGCCGGGCCGCACGGCAAGTCGGGCCACGATCATTTCGCGAACTTCGTCAACTGCGTCCGCACCCGGAATGCTGCGGACCTGCGCGCCCCGATCGAAGAAGGCCATGTCTCGTGCGCGCTGGTCCATCTCGCGAACGTGTCCTATCAGCTCGGCAGAACGCTGCGGTTCGATCCCGCGACCGAGCGTGTCATCGACGACGAGGAGGCGAACCGTCTGCTGGCCGGAGGCGATCGGGGGTATCGCGCGCCGTTCGTCATTCCTGACGACGTGTGACCGCTACTTCTTCACCATCACGAACGTCACGCATCCTTCGGACGGCGCGAGATCCGTGGGCCGCACGGTCGTGCCGGGCTCGGCGACTTTGACGGTGAGCGTCTTGCCGTTCAACTGAAAGATGCCGAGCTGCGTCATGCCGGCATTCGGGCCCTCCGTGGCGCTGACGTCCACGGCCATCGGCTTCTTGCTCTCATCGATCTTGAACGTGCCGCGCTCGGAGACCTGTCCGTTGACGCTCTGCTCGTACCGGTTGTTGGTCACCGTCGTGACGACCTCCTGACCCGACGCCGGCACCTCCTGGCCGTTCGAGGAAGTCATCGTCCAGACGCCCTGCAACTGGGCCATGATGCCGGTGGGTCTGGCTGGCGCCGGCGTGTCCTGCGCAGCGATGAGCGGGACGCCGGCAAGCGCGATGAAGGCAAGAGCGGTCGCGCCGAATCTCCTGGTCATATCAGGTTCCTTTCTGCGAGTCGGTCTCAACAAGAAAACGTCACTACCTGCCGGGGTTCTTGCGCGCCGCCGTTGTCGTGTCGACAAACAGCAGCGCATCGAACGCTTGCTTCGCGACGATGTCTGCGACGAGGGCGTACGGTTCCCCCTCCGGATACATCGCGCCGATCTGGCGCGACCCTCGCGGCTGGTCGAACCACGCCGGCGCGCCGCGCAGATCGAGCGCAAAGAGCGGAATACGGGCGGAAGCGAGGGTGCCGTCGAGCGTCTCGGCTTTGGCAGGCGGGACGGTGAAGTTCTTCAGAACCCCGCCTCCCTGGGCGATCGCCTGAAACGAACCCTGGTTGAACGCGAAGCCAAAGACGATCATCTCGCTGCCGTACATCCGCCTGAGCGCCGAGCCCATCGATTCGTACGAGAGCCCGGTGACAGCGACGTGGCCGTTGTGGGCCCACAACACGATCTTCGCCTTCGGGTTGTGGTCCAGGATCCACTTCACGTTGTCGGCCATGCTCCGGTCGCGCGTCACCTCGCCGACGCGCATCTGCATCGCCTGCAGCACGATGCGCGCATGCTGGATCGCCCAATCCACGTCGAGGCCGGTCGCACCACGCGCCCCATACCCGGCGCGTCCAGACTCGAGATGCGCAACGACGTCCTTCCAGGCCGCGGCGGCACTCGACGGTGTCACCGCCGGTGCCGTTGATGACGAGGGAGCGGCCCCGAGGTACTGCATGCGCAGGCTTTGCTTCCCGGAGTGGCTGACGCCCGTGTCGAGCTGCACTCGATATCCCTGGCCGCCGGTGAAGAAGCCTCTCGGCGACGACGATTCGAAACCGAGATCGAACCCATCGGTTGCCGTGTAGGGCTCGCCGTCCAGTTCGATCGCCAGGTCGTCGAACCACGCGGTGCCGTCACCTGGCAGCAGCATCCCGAAGTTGATGTTTTTCACGCCGGCGTCGACTGGAAGTTCGATCGTGTACCGCGCCCAATCCGTAGAGCCGGTCACGCCACGTGTGTGCATGTTGTCGAATGCCAGGACACCGGAAGGGCCGTCGACACGCCACCACAGACCCGCATACCCGCGAGTGACGCCTTCGGTCTTGATGAAGCCGCTGTACCGCACCTTTCGCCCGGCGGCTGGCGCGATCGGGAACGAGGCGGTTGCGACGCCGAAGCCGGCGCCGCCGCTCGGGGCCGTCGCGCGCGAGGCGGCGGTCGCCGCCTCCGCCAGCGACGAGAGGTATGCGGGCTCGTACTTCGCGACGAACGTCCGGACGTTCTCTGCCGCGACAGTCGGCGTCTGCATGTCGAACCCGGTGAACTGGACGCGCCCCTTGCCCGACTCGTTGAACGTGCGCATCCACCGAACCATGTCCAGCACTTCCTCGGTGTCCCACGTCCAGAAGTACATTCCGCGGATCAGTTCGGCGGGATCACCGGTACCGTTCAACACGTAGTCGTTCAGTCGGTACGCTTCCGGCATGTTGGCTTCGATGGAGAAGATGCTGAAACCCATCCGGGAGGCGAGGAACTCCAGCATCCGATGTTTGAGCTGGAAAAACTCTCGCGACCCGTGCGTCGCTTCCCCCATCGATACGATACGCGCATTGCCGACGAGGCGCTCGAGCGGCTGGAGGTCGGCAAAACCGTGGCCCGCTTCGGCCGTGGTCAGGCGAATCGCATGGCCACGCACCCAGTCGACCAGCGACTCGGGCTGCTGCGCGACGAGCGCGGGGATCGTGAGGCCAACCAGGGCACCGACGAAGAGGAGCCGACGAGGATGCATGTGGGTACTCACGGTGACTATGTTACCCCTGCGATGTCTGCAATCGGCGATCCGCCGCGCGGCTGAATCCACCGCGCGTTTTCGGCAACCCGACGCTCGTTGGAGACGAAGTTCGGCCTCGATCACCGTCACAGCGCCAGCAGCCGCTTCGCGTTGTCGTGCAGCAGCCTGCGCTCCACGGCCTTCGATGGCGCGAGACGCCGTACGACGGCAATGGTTTGGGCGCCGATGCATCCCGGAGCGGCGCCGATTGCATCCGTGCAGTCGCTCCCGAACAGCAGCTTGCTCTGATGCCGTGCCAGGAAGTCGCGTGTGAAGTCCTCGTCACGCGTCAGCGCGTTCTGTCCCGATTGCGCCGAAAGATCGCCGTAGATGTTCCCGTAATCGCTGAGATAGCGGTCCGTCAGCCCTCCCGGCGTCACCGGACCTTTCGGGTACATCACCTTCTGATCGTGGTTCTTGTCGATATTCCCCCACCATGTTTGCGCGTGCCCGATGAAGTTCACCCTCGGGAACTTCTCCAGCATCGTGTAGAAGCGCTCGAACCCGTAGTTGAACCGCTCGAACTGCCAGTGCATCAGCACGGGTACGCGGTTCTCCGCGGCCAGCGCGTAGATCCGCTGCATGTCGGCTGAATCGCACTCCGCGCCGAACTTCTGTTCTGCAATGATCACGGCGCCTTGGCGCAGGTATCGGGCGATCTCAGCGGTGGCATCCGGCAGATCGGGCACTTCGTTGGCGCCGAACCTGAACGAACGTTTGTTCGCCCGGGCGAGCCGGAAGCAGGCGTCGTTGCCGAGGCACTTCGCTTCGAGTCCGTTCGCGGCACCCTCGTGGGTGGAGGGGCGGACGACCGGACGTCCGGCCGGCAGCAGCACCGTCATCGTGGCGCCCATGGCCCGCTGATGAGCGATGAGCGCCGCGTCGGTGCGACTCTGATAGCCGACGTGCTGGTGGATGTCGATGATCGATTCGGGCGCCTCTTCAGCGCCGATTCGCCGATCGATCGCGAGACCGAGGATGCCAGACGTTGTGGCAGACAGGAAGTCGCGCCGCTGCATGCGGTGTATTCTGCACCAAGCAAGGAGCCGAGCTAGATGTCCCTGACGCGAGCTCGCTGGATGCCACTGTTCCTGTGCACGGCCGCCGTCACAGTGCTCAGCGCCCAGAGCTCCCCGGTCAACCGCCCGTGGCCGCCGGCGGTGCAGAACGTTTCCAGCGAATCGCCGCCGCTATCCCCTGCCGACGCGCTCAAGACCTTCTACATGCCGCCCGGATATCGAGTGGAGCTCGTGGCAGCCGAACCGCTGGTTCAGGATCCGATCGCGATCGATTGGGACGTGCAGGGCCGGCTGTGGGTTGTCGAGATGCCGGGCTTCATGGCCGACATCACCGGCTCGAACGAGCACGATCCGCTCGGCCGCGTGGTCGTGCTGGAAGACACCGACGGTGACGGACGCATGGACAAGCGCACGGTCTTCAGCGACCACCTCGTGCTTGCACGATCAGTCAAGGTGCTGGAGCGCGGTGTTCTCGTCGCCGAGCCGCCAAACCTGTGGCTGATGCGCGACACGAACGGCGATCTGCGCGCCGACGTGAAAGAGATCGTCTCGAACCGTTTCGGGCGGCGCGACGGCGATCCGCAGAATCAGGGGAACGGATTCGTCTGGGGGCTCGACAACTGGCTGCACACCGCCGGCGAAACCGATCTCGAATTCCGACTGCAAGGCGGCCGGTTCGAGATTGGCAAGACGCTCGAGCGCGGTGAATGGGGCATCAGCGAAGACGATGCCGGACGGATATATCGGAATACGAACGAGTCGGCGCTCCACGTCGATCTCGTGCCGACGGCGTACTACGCGCGGAATCCAGATCTGCTTCGCACTCGAGGCAGCTACGAGCGGCTTGCCGACGGCAACGCCGACCTCAACACCGTCTGGCCGGTGCGGCCGAATCCCGGCACGAACCGCGCGTATCAGACGGGCATCGATCGGCCTGACGGGACGCTCGCGCGCTACACATCCGTCTGCGCCCCGCTCGTCTATCGCGGCGATCGGCTGCCTGCCGAACTCTACGGCAATGTGTTCGTCGCCGAGCCTGCGGCGAACCTCGTGAGCCGGTTGATCGTCGAGGGCACGACGGACGGCGGCGTGCGCGCACGCAAGGCGTACGAGCGAGGCGAGTTCCTGGCGTCGACGGATGAGCGATTCCGGCCAGTCTACATCTCCAACGCGCCCGACGGCACGCTCTACATCGTCGACCTGTATCACGGGATCATCGAGCATCGCATCTCGATCACGATGTACCTGCGCGATCAGATCCTCGCGCGCACGCTCGATCGCCCGACGGGTCTTGGCAGGATTTATCGCGTGATGCACGACACGACCGTGCGCGACACGAGTTCTGTTGCGACGACGCCCGCGGCACTGATTGGGATGTTGACTCACCCGAACGTCTGGCGGCGTGAGACGGCGCAACGTCTGCTCGTCGAGGGTCATCACACGTCCGCGGTGCCAGCGCTGATGAACGTGACGATCGCTAGGGACTGGCGGGCGCGGCTGCGCGCGCTGTGGACGCTCGATGGCCTGGACGCGATCGAGCCTCCGCTCGTGCTGACAGCGCTGAAAGACGAGGCGAGCGCCGTGCGGGTTGCCGCAGTGCGGCTGGCCGAACGTTGGCTCGCCTCGGGAGAGCGAGCAATCACAGACGCGGTCCGCGAGCGCGCCGCCGATCAGGACGCCGCGGTCCGGCGGCAATTTGCTGCCTCTGTCGGCGCGATGCCGACTGGAACACGCGAATCGGCGATCGCAGCGCTGCTGGAGCAGTACGGAGACGATCCGATCACGATGGATGCGGCGCTCAGCAGCGTGCACGGGACGGAGGGCGACGTGCTGCAGCGTATCGGGCGGAATGCAGAGGCAACCCCGGAGCGCGAGGCAGCGATCGCGATGCTTGCGGCGACGATTGTGCGGAGCGCCGACGAAACGGCGGCCCAGGATCTCTTGGCCAGCGTCGGCGATCGCGCGCGTGCAGCGTGGGTGCGCGCGGCGACGCTCCGCGGCACGGAAATCGCGCTGCTTGGAGCTGCGATGCCGGGCGCTCGACGAGCCGCGCCGCCGCCGCCGGTCGTGGCCAACCTTCCCTGCCCCACGTGTCCGGGCGGACGCGCCGGTCCTGGCGGCGCGTACGCGTTTCAGCGCCCCGGCGATCCCACCATCGTGAGCGCCGCCAGCCGGCGTGGACCGTCGCTCCGGCTGAAGCGCGAGCCGGCGCCGTTCACCGCACTGGCCGCGTCGACCGACGATCTCGCCGCGCGCGCGAAGACCGTCCTCACTCATGTCACCTGGCCTGGAAAGCGCGGCGAGGCGAGCGTGACGCCCCTGACCGCTGCCGAGGCGCGACGGTTCGACGAGGGCCGCGAGATCTACAAGAACATCTGCCAGGCCTGCCATCAGGCGGACGGCCGCGGTCAGGACCAGCTCGCGCCGTCGCTCGTCGCCTCGCGGCTCGCGCTGGCGAGTCCGGAGATCGCCGCGCGCATTCTGCTCAATGGCAAAGAGGGCTCGGTCGGACTCATGCCGCCCATTGGATCCGCGCTGAACGACGATCAGATCGCCGCGGTGCTCACCTACGTGCGTCGTGAATGGGGCAACGACGGATCGCCGGTCGACGCCGCCCTTATAAAGAGGATGCGGGCGTTGACGGCCGCGCGCACGAGACCCTGGACCGATGGCGAACTGAACGCGCTGCCGGCCGCCGGACGCGGCGGGCGGCCTTGAACTGTCATGGTTTCGGCGCCAAGGCGCGCGCATCGGTCGACAATCGCCGCATCGAGCATCGTCGCTGCAGTCGCGACGCTCGCAGCGCTCGCGGCGCCTTCACTCCCACCGAGCGCCGGGCCGCTGGAATTCGGCCGGCGCGAGCTCGATCGAGCGTTGGCGGCGCGCGGTCTATCCCGCACGTCCGTCGCGGTCGAACTCCGTCCGGGCGCGCCCGAAGCCTGGTCGATCTCGCCTGGCGCGATCACGGGCGGAGACGAGCGCGGACTGATGTACGGGCTGCTCGAAGCCGCCGATGAGATCCGCGCGTCTGGGACACTCACGCCCGCGTCGGGACGCCCCGCGACGCCCATGCGCGGGATCCGCGTGTTCCTTCACAATGAGGACCTCGAACGCCAGTGGTACTTCTCGCGCCAGTACTGGGACGAGTACTTTGCGATGCTCGCGCGAAACCGATTCAATCGCTTCAACCTCGTCTTCGCGCACCAGACGAACTATCTGGCGCCTCCCTACCCGTACTGGATCGCGTTGCCGGAGTTTCCGCAGATTCGCGTTGCGGGATTGCGCGACGAGCAGCGCAGCCGCAATCTGGATATGCTTCGTGACATTTCCAATGCAGCTTTGGAACATGGCATCGACTTCACGCTGGGCATCTGGCAGCACGACGTGCAGCCGTACCAGATGCCGACGGCCGAGGGCCTCACCCGCGACAACATCGGACCGTACAGTCACGCGGCACTCGCCAAGATCCTCGAGTCGTGCCCGGGGATTCGTTCCGTCCAGATGCGCACGAACAACGAATCCGGAATTCCTGCCGATCGGCAGGTGACGTTCTATCGCGACTACGTGTTCCCGGCGATTAAGGACGCCGGGCGGACGCTCGATTTACGCGCGTGGGCGGTCGCGGGCGGAGTGGTCGACGCGGCGCGCCAGGTGGGCGTGAAGATGCGTCTGTCGACGAAGTACTGGGCCGAAGATCTCGGGCGTCCATACCAGCCGGCGGAGACGTATCCAGGTTACAGCTACATCACCTACCTCGAAAAGCCGCGCTCGTACGACTTCTACTGGGAACTCTGGGCGCTCGGATCGAATCGGATTCTGCTCTGGGGCAATCCGGATTTCGTCCGCCGCGCCGTACCCACGTTTCAGCTCTCGCAATCGATCGGTTTCGAGATCGATGCGCCGCCGACGCAGAAAGGGTTCGGGAATCGACCGGGTACGTGGGACGTCTTCACGGACGCGCAGAGCGGCCGAAGATTCTGGAAGTGGGACTTCGAACGCTACTGGCTCTTCTATCGTCTCTGGGGACGTCTCAGCTACGACCCGGCAGCCGCGGATTCGATCTGGATCGCCGAGCTCCGTCAACGGTTCGGGTCAGCCGCTCCCCACGTGCTCGACGCGTATCGCGAGTCGAGCCGCGTGATCAACGAGATCGTTGCCGCGCACCTGGCCGATCCCAACATGTACATCTGGCCGGAGATCAATCCAGGCGGCCTCATCGACGCGTACAAGGAAGTGCTGCCAAGCGACTGGCGCTACATTGCGTCGCCGGAGGAGACCGTCCGCAATCTGCTGAGCGGCACAGCCTCGGCGAAGCAAACGGCGATGGACACGGCGCTGTTGCTGGAAGGCGTCGCCGGGCGCATCGACGCGGCCGTGCAGCGCGCCGCGGCCGCGATGCCACAGCCAAATGCCGAGTGGGAGGGCACCTATCCGGACTTCGAGGTCCTCGCCATGCTCGCCCGCTATCACGCACACAAACAGCGTGCGGCGTTGAACCTCGCGTGGTTCGACGCAACAGACGCCGCGGAAGCCCTGGAGAGTGCGAGACAGAACCTGACGGCCGGTCTCGCCGAATGGGAACGCCTGGCCGCGTTTACCGACGGCATGTACTCCGACCGGATGGCGAATGGTCCCGATGATGTGGGCCATTGGAAAGACAAGCTGCCGTACGTTCGTCACGACCTCGAGATCGTTCGCGAGCGGGAAGAGATCTGGAAACGATTCGGATCCTTCGACTTCGCGTTCGATTTCGGTGCTCCAGTGGCCGGGGGCTCCGGCTATCGGAACATCCCGTTCGTGCGCGCAAACAACGTGGAGCCGCGGTTTCAACCGGTGGCGCCGGACACACTGTTCGACGACAAGACCTGGTACGGGTGGGCGCGGCAGGGACGGCGCGAGGCGGGCGCGCTTGCGCTGACGCCGTACCTCGAGGTGCAAGCCGTGGCGCGCCAGCCACGCAGCCTCCCGCACGACATGCTCTTCGGCGACTACATCCGCGGCGACGGCGATCAGGTCTTTGTCGTCAGGGCGCCGTCGGCCGACTACGACGTGCTGTTTCTCGGTCCGGACCACACAGTGCGTACGGAACGCATCGCATCCACCGACGGCGTGCTGAGGATTCGCTTCCCTCGCGGCGACTGGATCGCGAGCGGACTGATCATCAAGGGGCCACGCTCCCGGCTGGAGAAGCCGCACATGCAGCTGCCGCCACGGCATCCGCCGCCAGGGATGACCCACGACCCCCCCGCCTTCGCGGAGGCCGGCAAGCCGCTACGGGTCGTCTTGAAGATCGACGGCCCCGTCCCGTATCCCGTCCGCCTCCACTATCGGACCGTCAATCAGACCGACACGTTTCGAACGATCGAAGGCACAGGGTCGTTCGACATTCCAGCGGGCGCGATCTCGACACGCTGGGATCTCATGTACTACTTCGAAGTGCTGACGGCGGACGGGAGCGGCTGGTTCTTTCCGGATCCGGCGTCGGCCACGCCGTACTTCGTCATCGGCACTCGATGATCGATCTGCCGAAGTAGATCAGAACGTGATCTTCACACCGAGCTGGACCTGACGTGCATCCGTTGCCATCGTGGTGATCTGCCCGGCCGTCGACAGCGGTGGATCACCCTCGCTCGCGCCGCTGAAGACCACGCGATTGGGAATGCCGACATTCGCGCGGTTGAAGACGTTGAACGCCTCGAGGCGCAACTCCACTCCGCCGCTGGCGCCGAGCAACGACCTTCGGGAACGCGCGGAAGAAGTCGTCTCCCGGCATCAGCACGCGCTTTTCAGGCAGCCACACCGAGATCGCGTCCATCGTCTCGCCCGGCGTGTACAGGAGCTTCAAGAAGCGGGCCGCACACGGATGAGCAGCAACGTCTGATCGTCCAGTTGTGTCCCGTGGGCACGCACGGCATCGAACACGCGCCGTTCGATGGTTTCGAGCGGCGCCGCGGCGTTTGCACGAAGCAGCGTCTTCAGGCGTTCGAACCCGAACTCCTCGTCTGCCCTGTCGAACACTTCGACGAGACCGTCCGTCAGAATGATCAGCAGATCGCCCGCGTCACACGTCACGACGCCCGATGTGAAGGCCCGATCGCTGAACATGGCGAGCGGCACCTGAGGAATCGACAGTTCGGACATGGTCGCGGTCGTCGAGTGATAGTGCAGGATGGGCAAATGACCGGCGACCGTGAACTCGAGGTTCGGGCCCTCGTCACCGTGCACGCCCGCAAACGTCGCAAACATCGTGGGACTTTTGAGATCCACGAGGACGCTGTTCAGCGTGTTCAGTAATCCGTCGAGCGGCCCGCCCGTTCGCAGTTGCGTGCGGGCGGTACTTTTCAGCATGCCCATCAGCAGTCCGGCGGCCACGCCGTGGCCGGAAACGTCGGCCACGAAGCTGGTCCAACCGGACGGCGACTCCACGACATCGACGAGATCGCCTCCCACGTCGCCGCTCGGCAGCGACACGCCGTGAAACTCGAATCGCCCGATGCTTGTCGCAACGCGCGGAACGAGGCGGCGGTGAATTTCGCGGGCCAGATCGATCTCTGCGCGGACGCGACCGTAATTCGTCCCTTCGGCCCTGATGACATGCGACAGGAGGGAGAAGCCGATGATGATCCCGAGTGTTGCGCCGTTGATGTCGACCAGAAGCCGGGTATGAAGAGCGTCTCCGGTGAGCGGCGGCCCGACGGGCCCGACGACCCGGTCGAACTCCATCGCCAGCACGATGTGGAACGCCACGAGCACCAGCAAGAACTTCGGCCGCCAGTGCACGACGAGCACGTACCCGACGGCAAGCGTGCCAGACAGTGCGCTGAGCGCGGCGAGACGTGCCGGACTGTCAGCCCCCAGGCGTGGAATGTCGGTCAGGAGTCCGGTCGGGACGAACGTGAAAAACACGCCGATGAGAAACGCCGCGTACGAGCTGCGCGACATCGATTTCCACGACTCGAATTGTCCCGGCCACGTCGTGCTGCCCGCCATCGCGCCAGTATAAGAGCTTGCCGAGCGCTCATGACCGTTCAGGCTCAGGGACGACGTTTCACCCTGCGATGGCCGAGCGCCAACGTGCCGGCAGCGGCGGCTGTGTGGATCGTCGCGGTGAGCTCTCGACGCACCGTCCTAGCAGACGTCCCCGCCAGTGCGGCCACCCCCACCTGTTCCAGCGTCACCGCGAACACGGCCACGATGGATCGCGCGGCGATGGCCGCGGCGGCGGGACTGTGGCGCTCGCGCGCGTCCTCTCTGAGCGCGTCGGCGAGACGATCGGCCGCACGCGCGTTGAGCTCGATCCACACCCGCCGCAACGCCGCACCGAGAGCCACCGACGCCGGAATGCCCGTCGGCTTGTCCATGGACTCGAGGAGGTCTCGCAGGAAACGAATCGCGTCCCGGCCCACGGCGCCCGCGATCGTCGTTCCCAATCCGCGATGGCGGACGACATTCACGAGGCGCTGCTCGAACGCCTGGTCGAGATCGAAGACGAGGTGCTCCTTCGTCGGGAAATAGTTGTAGAGCGTCTGCTCCGAGACGTCCGCGGCCTTCGCGATGTCGCGCATCCTGACGCGCTCGTAGCCGTGCGCCCTGAAGAGGCCCGCCGCCACCGTCGCGACGCGCTCGCGGGTCTGACGCTTCTTCCGCGCGCGCAGGGTTTCGGCTGGTGCCTCACGAGGAATCGCCACGTCAGGCAGCCTCGATTACCCGCCGGAGGCGTTCGAGATCGTCCCTGATCGCGTGACGCATCAGATACAGAACAGGCGCGAGGAACAGATAGCGCAGGCGCAGGGTGAATTGCGCGGCACAGGTCACGCGCGTGCCTGCCGGCACGGGATCCAGCCGGATGTGCCACGCCGCGTCTTTGAAGTAGCGGGCGTTCCCGGTGGTGCTGGTCAGGCGCACGGTGGATCCTTCAGGGCCAAGCGCGCTCACCTCGTACGCCATGCGGCCGTCTCCCGCGCCGGAGCCCGCATGTCCCAGCGTTTCGAACGCGAAGCCCACGCCGGGTGTGGCGTCGGCCGGCACGCGGACCCCGGCCACGCCGCGATCCCACACAGGGATGTTGCGCACGTCTCCCAGGAAAGCCGCGACCTCGGCCGGGGCGCGGCGGACGATGACCTCAGCCTCGAGTCGCATCTGCCTAGCTTAGTGTAACAACAATCTTGTAGTCACTATATATTTTGCGCCGGTTCCGGCCGTCCCAGCCGCACGGTGACGTCGCCGCAGCTCATCTGCAACCGGCAGGTTGCATCAATGCGCGCCACCTGCTAGCATGCAACCAGGAGGTTGCGTATGCCCACCGTTGTGACCGACCGCATCGACAAGCGCGTTCTGCTGCGCGCGCCACGCGCCCGCGTCTGGAAGGCATTGACCGATGTCCGCGAGTTTGAAGCGTGGTTCGGCGTCCGGTTCGATCGTCCGTTTGTCCCCGGCGCGCTTCTGCGCGGGGTCATCGTCGGGTCGACCGTCGACGCGGACGTGGCGACGGCGCAGCGCCAGCACGCCGCGGTGCCGTTCGAGATCACCGTCGATCGGATCGAGGCCGAACGCCTGTTCTCGTTCCGATGGCATCCGTTCGCCGTCGATCAGCGAGTCGATTACTCGAAGGAGCCGACCACGCTGGTCGAGTTCGCGCTCGAGGAGGCGCCTGGCGGCGTCAGGCTGACCGTCAGCGAGTCGGGATTCGATCGCATCCCGCTCGAGCGCCGATCCCAGGCTTTCACGTCGAACGACGAGGGCTGGTCGATCATGGTGAAGCTCATCGAGAAATACCTTGCCCAGGCTGCGTAGTGCGGGAACGAAGCCGGACCTGGCCGGATCCGCTGCCGTGTTTGCGGCGTTGGGGGACGACACCCGACTACGTCTGGTGTCGCGCCTGTCGGGCGAAGGGCCGCTGTCGATCTCGAAGCTGACCGCCGGTTTTCCCATCACCCGGCAGGCCGTCACCAAGCATCTGCGCGTGATGGAACGCGCGGGTCTGGTGCGGGGCACGATCCGCGGTCGCGAGAGCGTGTGGCAGCTGGACCAGACGCGGCTCGCCGACGTGCGGCAGCATCTTCAGATGATCTCGGCGCGATGGGACGAGACACTCGGTCGCCTGAAAGCCCTGGTCGAACGATGATCATTGCCCTCTTTTACATCGACCTGCTGTCGGCCGAGGGACCGTAAATCGCGGGCACGCTCCCGCCCATCGGACGCAGGTACGCCGACAGCTGCCCTCGGTGATGGATCGCATCGAAGAGGATGAACCAGAGGAATTGCCCGATTGGCTGTTCCGAGACCACCTTCCCGTTGTACGAGAACTGCGCGACCCGATTCCATGACGTCTCGTCCATTCTGGAGACGAGATCCGTCAGATCGTTCGATCGGCGCTCGAACAAATCGACCATCTCACGCAGCGGCGGGGGAGGGTCGGCCTTCCACTCCGCCCTGAAATGCGTGGCGGCATCCACACAGGCTCCCAGTTCACTCGTGAGCGTCCAGACGATCTGCTCGGCCGATGGCGACCGATCGTGCGGCTGGTAGCCAAGACGATCAGCGGGAAGCGCCTTCAGCACGCTCAAAAAGATCGGCACTTCTGCCCGCCGGCGCGCCAGATAGAACTCACGCAACGTCATGGATCACCTCCCAGTCGAATCATGAGTATAACCCATGATGAGACGGGCGTGAAACCGGGTACAATCGACGGGATCGGATGGCCATTGCCAGGGATTTCGTCTTCTTCGGACGGCTGTGTCTCGACTTCGCTCACACGGGCGACATGGGCCACGCAAGCCGGTTCGAGCGCCTCACCAGTCCGGGCGAGCTGCAACGCTGGTTGTCGCTCAGCCCTGTCCCGCTTCCGAAAGTTCGGATCACGGCTCGAGACCTGCACCGCGCCAGGGCTCTTCGCGGAGCCATCTGGCGAATTGCGAATGCTGTCCTCGAGCGGAGGGTTCCCGCGGCTGGTGATGTCCGCCTGCTGAATGCCATCGCGTGTGAACCCTCGCTGGCACGACAACTCGATGCGGCAGCGACAGGGAGCCGCTGGCATCGCCCGACCGTGAGGGGAGTGCTGGCGACCGTTGCGCGGGACGCGGTTGCGCTGTTTGGCGATCCACAACAGCTCGCCCGGATGCGTCGCTGCGAGAACTCACAGTGCAAGGCTGTTTTCTACGACGACTCGCGGCCGGGACTCAGACGCTGGTGCGCCCCGAATCGGTGCGGCGACCGAATTCGCGCCAGAGCGTATCGAGCGCGGCACCGTTCATGACATCGCGCCGATGACGACCTGATCCGCGTCTCTCAGGAGCACGTCACTCAGCCCGAAGCCGGCTCGTTCGAGCAGGCGGATCCAGCCCGCAACCGACATGTCGTCTCCAATGCGCCGGGCATGCCGGGGGCCCAGGAGTGTCGTGTGGTCATAGCCGAGAACGGCGTTGGCCCTCGACCAGAACCGTTCCCAGTTCTCGCGCGTGTAGCGCGGAGGCTGCCTGGCCTTCCACTCGTCGAATCCAGCCACGAAGGGTGTCTCAGGACTGGCAGGTTCTGCGAGCAGGAACAGCCCGCCTTCGCGCAGCGTCCCGTGAACGTCCTCGACCAGCCGCGCCGCGCGCCCCGCGTCGAACCAGTGAAGCGCATTGACCGCCGCCACGACATCGTAGTTGCCTGGAAGCTGGTCCAGCCAGTTCTCTTCGGTCAGGTCTCTCACGACGAGTGTTCCGGGAATGCGATCCCGCTGATTCACGGCCCGGCAGAGAGCAGTCAGGAAGGGATCGCGATCGATGCAGTCGATGTGCGCCGTCGGGTACACCCGTCGGATCGCTCTCCCCACGTCACCCGGGCCACAACAGAGATCCAGCGCGCGAATGGCCTGGTTGCGCGGAAAGGGAATCGCCGACGCGATCAGCTCGAGGTCCCTGGTCTTCGAGGCGCCTTGCTCGGCCCGCCATAACTCCAGCAGTTCGTCGATGTGGCCATGGAGTCGGGCGTCGATCTCGGCCTGGCTGATGGGCGGGGACTGCATTCGGGTCTGGCTCCTGGTTTTTGCCAGGATAGCCAGGACGGGATCGACCGTATTGTATGTTCTTGACCGTTCAGCTCAGAAAGGAGACGTGGCGCACGAACGCTTCGGGCGTCATGCCGGCGAATTCCCGGAAATCCCTGATGAGATGCGCCTGGTCGACGTATCCGCAGCCGGCCGCCAGGTCGGCCCACCGAACCGCGACACGTCGATCTTCAGGTTGCCTGGTCTCGATATACGGTTTGCTGACAGCCTCGTCGGCTCGCGTGCGGCTCAGCCGGTCCAGCGAGCGCACGACCCGATTGAAGCGCAGCAGTCTCGCGAGCGTCTTGGGTGGGAAACCCATGCACGTCTGAAATCTCGCAATCAGCGTGCGGTGGCTGCAATCCATTTCGGCGGCGAGTGAACCGAGCGCGACGCGGCCGTCTGCGGCCACGAGCCTGCGCCAGGCCCAGTCGATGGAAGCTGGTATCGCTGCGTCAGCCACCCGCTCGGCGATCAGCAATTCGATGGCGGCAAATCGATCGGTCCAGCTTCCTGCGACGCCAATGCGACTCACGACAATGCGCGCAAGGGCTGGATCGATCAGTTCGAGATCGACCGCCTGGTTTGCGATCAGGTGCATCGGGAGTCCGAGGAACAGATGCGCGCCCATGGGCGTGAATCGCACCACCATGAAGTGCCGCTCTCCCACGGCTTCGGTGAGCTGATGTCTGTCGTGCAGGCCCACGACCCAGACGCCGTCGCGCGCGGTCCACTCCCCGGAGCCCGCGGTATCCAGGCGCTGATGCGCTGCGCCGAAATTCAGAAGAAGGGGCACTTCGGTCGAGGGGACGTGACGCTCCTGAACCGGTGCGTGAAGGGCGCTCGAACTTCCGACGTATCCGTGGACATAGGCGCGAAGGCGGGGATCGGCAGGTCGCTGCGCCGTCTGCCATTGGCCCAATGCGGATCTGTGTTCGGCGGTTTCCATGCCCGACGTTTGCGCGGGGCTCATGACGAGATCCAGACCCGCGCCGCTTCCCTGAGCCGGCCGGGATCGAGGACACGCACGCCACCGCGCTCGCATTGAACGATCGACTCCTTCTCCATCTGCCGGAGCAATTCGTTGACGGTCTGACGGGTGAGCGAGAGCATCATGCCGAGGCGCTCCTGCGAGACCCGCACGCGGCGCGGCGGCTCGGCCTTTCGCTGACCATATCCCTCGAACAGGTTGATCAGACAGCGCGCGAGCCGGACCCTGGGAGGCTCCAGCGCCAGGTCCTCGAGCAACGAGAGCGCGACCCGAAGCTTTCGCACGAGCAGTCGTCCCAGATGCTGCCAGACGCGCGGATCGCTGGCGAGAATTTCCGTCAGGTGACGGAGCGGCAGGTGCAGCACCGTCGAGGGGACGTCCACCCAGGCATCGTGGGTGCGCGCACCGCCATCGACCAGCGCGATTTCCCCGAACCACTCGGGCGCTTCGACCACCGCGACGATCAATTCCCTGCCCGACGAGGCGATGGCGCCGAAGCGAACGGCGCCCGAAAGGACGCAGTAGATGCCATCGCTCGGATCGCCGCGGTGGAAGACGGACTCGCCGGTACCCAGCACCTTCACGTGTGACGCTGCCAGTACGGCCTGCTGAATCGCGGGCTCGAGCGCGGCGAACCATTCGCTGCTGTTCAGCACTGCCAGCTGCGGCTGCGTCATCGCACCTGACCTGACGCCCTCGTTCATCGACAAGTCCCGATTCCGCAAACCTCGCGCGCTGTGTCGGCGTGCCGACAGACGGCGGCTCATGACGCGGGCGATCCTGTCGTCGGCACAACGACCGAAGGGAGAAAACAATGATCTGGCTGCTGAGAACCCGGACGCTCGTCTCGGCCCTGGCGTGCATCAGCGCGGTGACCGCCGCGCTCCTCGAGTGCGAGGGCCCCGCGCGCGTGGCCGGCGTCCCCGTTCATTTCACGAGCCATCAGCTGTGCTCGGCCACATTCGTGGCGGGCATGGACCCCACCGAATACTACAACGAGGCCATCAAACCCAAGCTCGGCCCTGTCCGCGCCTTCCTCGGGTACGAGGTCGACTGGCAGCGGCAGGAAGTCCGCGCCAACCTTGCCGGCCTCGTGCACAGCCGTGCGGTCCTTGATGGGCCGTTCGGATGCCGCATCCTGCATCCTGAACGCGAGGCCCGCTTCTTCCACGGCGACGCGGACGATCGCGACCCGCCCATCGTGTCACCACCGCCGATTGCCGGCCCCGCCATCGTCGCTCCAGCAAACGGCAAATTGGCCGAGGCGCTGGACCACGCGTTTGCGGAATCGGAGTCCGGGCCTCGCCGCTTCACGAAGGCCGTCGTCGTGTTGCATCGCGGCCGCGTTGTCGGCGAACGCTACGCGCCGGGCGTCACGCCGGCGACGCCCCTGATCGGTTGGTCGATGACCAAGTCCGTGACGAATGCGCTCCTCGGCATCCTCGTAAGGAACGGAAAACTGGACATGCACAAGCCGGCGCCCATTCCCGAATGGTCGGCGCCGGGAGACCCGCGCCGGTCCGTCACCGGCGACCAGCTGCTGCGCATGGTGAGTGGCATCGGCTGTGGCCAGTCGCTGCAGACGGGATTCACGACCCTCTTCGATGCCGACACCCAGATGGAGTTCGACATGGCCGACCAGTCGGCCTTCGCGGCGAGTGCGAGCCTGCGCGCGAAGCCCGGAACCGAGTGGCGATACACGAACTGCAATTTCGTGTTGCTCTCGCGCATGATCCGCGATGCGGTCGGCGGCGATACGACGATGTTGCGAAGATTCATCGAGCGCGAACTGTTCGTGCCGGTCGGCTTCGAGCACGCGACGCTCGAATACGACAGCGCCGGCGTTCCGCTTGGAACGATCCATCTCTGGGCCAGCGCCCGGGACTGGGCGCGCCTTGGCCTGTTGTACCTGCGTGACGGGGTGACGGAGAGCGGGCAGCGCATCCTGCCGGCAGGCTGGGTCGACGACTCGACCCGGCTGACCCCTCAAAGCGCAGACGAGTATGGATACGGCGCGGGACTCTGGACCCAGCGCGGAAACTCGCCCGCCGCGCGCGAGCGCATTGCCGCCGGCATGCCGGCCGACAGTTTCATGGCCGTAGGCAGCCAGGGCCAATACACGGTGATCATCCCGTCACGCGACCTCGTGATCGTCAAGCTCGGCTGGGCTTATACGCCGCATGACGACCACGCCGCGGTCGAGCGTCTGGTCAGGGAAACCATCGCGGCGCTGCAACCGGAGAGATGACCGTGCTCTGCATCACGCCATCGGAACGGCCGGCTCTTCGACTGTTGGCCGAAGGGCGGTCGCGGGCTGTGACGAGGACCGTCGATCGATGCCGCGAATCAGCGCCTCGGGACGAACGTCGTGCGGATGGTTCCACCCGCGATCCCACATGTAGATCACGAGATCCAGCGAGTTGTCCGCGACGTCGATTCGGCTGATCCTTCCGTTCCGAATCGTCAGCAGCATCGTTTCGACCGAGGTGCCCTCGCGTCCCGTGGGCTTCAGTCCGAACGCCTCTTTCGCATGCTTCCAGTGGAGGGTGAACGTGATGAACCCTCGTCCATTGCCTTGATCGTCAAGGGCAAGGTGCTCGTCGACGAGATCGATTCGATACGCGAAGCCGCCACCGAATTCCCGTCCCCAGGCTTTCAGAATCTCCAGTCCGTGAAGATCCCGACCCGCCGGACTGTTGATCAGCACGTCCTGCGTGACGATCGCGTCCCATCGGTCGAGCTCCAGCGTCTGAAACGCGTCGTAGAGCTCTTTCGTGATCGAGTCTTTTGCAGCCATACTCGGGTCTCCTTTGCCGCGCAGCTATGCCGTTGCCGCAATGCCAAGCGCCCGACGCAACTCGGCTGCGGTCAGCGCCTTGTTGTAGACGGAGGTTCCAACGTCGAATCTCCGGGCATCACGCAGTGGCCCGACGATGACCGGCTCGAAGCCGGCGTCTCGGACGAGACCGGCGGCGATCGCGAGCGGCTGCGAGTCATCGCCGGCCAGCGCCACCGCGAGCCTCTCGCCGGCACGATGCGCCTGTTCCTGAAGCGTCTTGTAATGGACCGTATTGAACGCGCGAACTACCCCGACTTCCGGGAGCAGCTTCGAGAGATACACACCGGTGCCGCCTCCGTCAATCACCGTCCTCGCCAGAGCGCCGTCACGTTGCTGGTACGGATTCGTGCTGTCCAGAACTGTCTTGCCGGCGAGATCCGCTCGTACTGCTGGCGCAAGCGTCGGCCAGGCCAGCAGGGGCACCGCGAAGAGCATGGCCTCGCCGAAGCGGACGGTTTCCGCCACCGTTGCCGCCGTGGCGTTCGATCCGATGTCGGCAATGAGCGTCGCCAGTCGTTCGGGGTGCCGGGAGGCGAACTGCACGTGATGGCCGGCGTCCGCCAGAAGACGGCCGACTGTCGAACCAATCATCCCGGCACCGACAATTCCTACACGCATTTCCACTCACTCCGTCGTGAAGCGACCTCACGCAAGGCCGTCCTGGCTATGATCAGAGGAGAGTGCACGACGGTCAATCGCGCAGGGGCGCAATTGCATGACCGAAGCGCTCAGTCTCCAGGGGAGGAACCATGGCGCGTCGCACATCGCTGGCTGAGCTGAAGGGCACCGACGCACTCGCTGCCGTCATGAGCGGACTGCAGCTGCAGGGCCGCGTCTTCTGTCGACTGGAGCTGTCGGGCGATTGGGCCTTCAGCATGCCCGAGGACGGGCTCGCGCGGTTCCACGTCATCGAGAAGGGCACGTGCTGGGTTCGGACGCCAGATGGTGGCCATCGCGAGCTCGCGGCCGGCGATCTGCTCGTCGGGCTGGGCGAGCACGCGCTGAGCGCCCGCGAGAGCCCTCGGACCATCGTGCCGATCCAGCAGTTCATAGGGCGGGTCGGACCGCGCGCGCGCCCGGTCATCTGCGTGCGGGGTCCCCACCCTGAAGTCCACATGTTGTGTGGCGTGTTTGCGTTCGGTCTCGGCCACGATCACCCGCTGCTCGTGTCGCTGCCGCGGATGCTGCATGTGCCCGGGAATGGCGGCCAGTCGCCCGAGTGGCTCGATCTGACGCTGCGATTCCTGAGCGCCGAAGTCCGCGCGCCAGGCATCGGGAGCGAGGCGGTGCTTTCGCGGCTGACCGACCTCATCTTCCTGCAGGCCGTCCGCGCGTGGGTGGCGGCACAGACCGACACGCGCACGGGTTGGATCGCCGCGCTTCGCGATCGGCAGATCGCCACGGTGCTCGGTCTGATGCACGAGCTGCCGGCGCGACCGTGGACCGTGCCGACATTGGCGCGGGCAGCCGGCATGTCGCGATCGACGCTGGCCCGGCGATTCCGCGAGACCCTCGGCGAGACACCCCTTGTCTATCTGAGTCGATGGCGGCTGCACGCCGCCGCGGAGCTGATGCGAACCGGGACCCTCAGCCTCGGCGAAATCGCGACGCGCGTCGGGTATCAGTCGGAATCGTCGTTCAGCCGCGTGTTTCGACGAAGGATGGGCACGCCTCCGGCCGCGTATCGCCGCGGCGCTGGAGCACGGCTCTCGACACGTGCGAGCCAGATGCCGACGAGCTGTTCGGGCCGTGCAGCCCAACAGTAGCCACTCGAATGCGCTGGTATACTCGATCCGATGATGAAGAGACTATTCGCGCTGGTGATCGCGCTCGCCGTCGTGAGCGCACCCGTCGCGGCGGAGGTCTGTCACATCACGTGCGAGTCGAAGGGAATGCGAGCAGCCTGCCACGAGCACGGCGACACATCTCAGGAACTGACCCCGGTGAACGACGGGTGCGACCACGGCGCCGACGCGCCGCCCAGCCTCGTCGCGGCCCGGAATTCCGGGACGGCCGTGTCGCTCTTGGCGACGGTGCCTCCGATCGATTCCGTCATCCTGGCTCCGACGCGCGACTTCGTCTCTATGCGCACATCAGCCTCGGCAGATCCTCGAGGAATCCCGCTCGCAATCCCGCTTCGCGTCTAATCCCCGCACCTCCAACATCCAACCGTTCACCGTTCAACCTTGGAGAGCAGGGGTGTATGTCGGCGCGTGTATCTTCATCGGTTCTCATTGGAGCGTTCGCGTTTTCCATCTGCGGCGTGACGGCGAATCGTGCCTCGGCACAGGCCAGCAAGCCTGCGCAGCCGCACGACATGCAGCACATGCACATGGGCGAAGACCAGGACATGGTGATGCCGTCGACGCGCGAGGGATCGGGCACGTCGTGGCTGCCTGACGAAACGCCTGTATACGCCGTCCACCGCCAGGCCGGCGCCTGGATGCTGATGGCCATGGGGAATGCGTTTCTGCAGTATCTGCACGACGGCGGTGACCGGGGAAGCGATCAAGGCGGCAGCGTCAACTGGCTCATGGGGATGGCCGATCGAACTGTCGGGTCCGGCCATCTCGGCTTGCGCGGAATGATCAGTCTCGAACCCTGGACCATTCGCGGCTGCGGATACCCCGACTTGCTGGCCAGCGGCGAATTCTGCCAGGGCGAGGCGATTCACGATCGTCAGCATCCGCACGACCTGTTCATGGAGCTCGCGGCGACCTACGACCGGCCGCTTGCCGGAGACATCCGTCTGCAGCTGTATGGTGGTCCGGTCGGAGAGCCCGCGCTCGGCCCGACCGCATTCCCGCATCGGATTTCGGCGATGCCGTTTCCGGTTGCTCCGATCACGCATCACTGGCTCGACTCGACCCACATTACGTACGGCGTGGTCACCGGCGGCGTGTACGGCAAGCGGTGGAAAGCCGAGGCGTCGGTCTTCAACGGGCGCGAACCGGACGAGGATCGCACCAACTTCGACGTCGGCGCGCTCGATTCGTGGTCGGGCCGCGTGTGGTTCCTCCCAACGAATCGATGGGCGCTGCAGGTCTCAGGTGGCCACTTGAGAGAAGCCGAAGCCGGTCACGACGCCGGTACACGAGTGGACGTCAATCGTGTGACCGCGTCCGCGACCTACCATCGCATCTTTGGTCAGAGCAGCATCTGGGCGGGCACGATCGGATGGGGCCGCAATCAAGAGCCCGGGAAGGATGCGACGAATGCGTTCCTCGCCGAAACGAGCCTCACGCTCGACGAGCGCGATACGTGGTTCGGGCGGTTCGAGCTGTCCGGCAAGTCGGGCCAGGACCTCGCGATCGAATCGAGCGAGGTCTTTACGCTTGCGAAGCTCCAGGGCGGCTACACGCGATATTTCGCCGCCTGGCACGGTCTGAACCCGGGTATCGGTGCCGGGGTGTCGGCGGGTTTCGTTCCCGAGTCTCTGAAGCCGTTTTACGGGAATCGCGTCAACATCGGACTCGCGGTGTTCATCACATTTCGTCCTGCGGAGCGCGGCATGTAGCGCGCGCGGGGCTGCACACGATCTTCAAGGAGACTGTTGATGTCACGACATCTCTATAAAGCCTGCCTGGTGCTCGCCGTCGTTGTGAGCGCGACGTTTGGCACGACGCTCCTCGCCCACGAGATCCTCCTCAAAGGCACAGTTGGTGCCGTCGAACCGGCGCGGATTCAGATCAAGACCGGCGAAGAGCGGAAAGGACAGACACCCGACTGGGTGATGATCGACGCGAAGACGAAGATCCTCCGTGACAAGACCGAGCTCACGTTCGCGGACGCGAAAATCAAGGTCGGTGAGCGAGTGGTCGCGAAAGTGAGTCACGGTGACGACGGCGTGATGAAGGCGCTCGAGATCCGTCTCGCCGCGCATCCCGACTGAGGTCAGGGGCCATGCAACGGCTGATCGTCTGGACCGCCGTGATCGTGCTCGTCGTCGTTGCGTTGGTCCTCGTGATGGCTGGCCGCGGTATCACCGCCGCCGGTCATCGTCCGTGGCCATTCGAGGAGCGAGTGGCGCGAGCCGCCTGGCGCTTCATGGTGCCGCGCGAAGTCCGGCGGACGTCGAATCCCGTGACGGCAACGGCCGATGTACTGAAGGGCGCGCGGGCGCACTGGGCCGATCACTGTGCGCTGTGTCACGACAACGACGGGAGCGGCGACACGCCGGTCGGCCGGCGCGTGTACCCGCCGGTCCCCGACCTTCGCGGTCAACGGACGCAAGCGCTCACCGACGGCGAGCTGTTCTACGCGATCGAGCACGGCATTCCGTGGACGGCGATGCCCGGGTGGACCACAAACACGCACGAGGGTGAGATGCAGTCCTGGGCGCTGGTGCGGTTGATCCGACATCTGCCGTCGATCACGCCCGACGAGCTGCGGGAGATGGAGCGGCTCAACCCGAAACCCCCCGTGAATCCTCAGGAGGAAAAGGAAATCGAAGATTTTCTGAAAGGACCGGCCAAGAAGGGCCGCAGTGAGTGATTCACCTGTGACCGATCTTACCGGTGCATCGACATCTGGCCGTGGTCGAACCTCCGGCGCAGCATCGATCCTGACGGTATCGTCATGGTGAACGTTCCCTCGACGTCTCGTTGCGCAGGTCAGAAACTCACAGCGGATCCGTCACAGCTTGGCGCGCCGTAACAATTGAGCATTCACGGCGACAACGATGGTGCTGAGCGACATCAGTACGGCGCCCATCGCGGCGGGAAGAATGATGCCCCAGGGTGCCAGCACGCCCGCCGCCAGAGGAATCGCGAAGACGTTGTACCCGGCGGCCCACCAGAGGTTCTGGATCATCTTCTTGTACGTCGCTTTGCTGAGCGCGATGATCCGTGGCACGTCCCGCGGATCGCTGCGAACGAGGACCACATCGCCGGCCTCCACCGCGACGTCCGTTCCAGCGCCAATTGCAATGCCCACGTCCGCCGTCAAGAGCGCGGGCGCGTCGTTGACCCCGTCGCCGACCATCGCGACCTTCTTGTCGCGCTGCTGTACTTCTTTGACTTTCGACGCTTTCTGGTCGGGCAGCACCTCAGCGAACACCACGTCGATCCCCAGTTCGCGGGCAACGGAATCCGCGACCGGGCGGGCATCACCGGTCATCATGATGACTTCGATGTGCTGAGCGTGAAGGCGTTCGATCGCATCACGCGATTCTGGACGGACGGCGTCAGCAATGGCGAACACGGCCATCGCGGACGTGCCTTCGATCATCGTGATGGCCGCTTGCCCTCTGGTCGCCGCGCGTTCGATCGCCGCTTGAAGCGCCGGGTCCACCCGAACGTCATGTTCGCGCACCAGCGCGGGACCTCCGACGAGAATCGTGCGACCGTCGACGATGGCCTGGACGCCTCGTCCAGGCAAGCCTTGAAAATGCTCGGCTCCGGGAAGGTGAAGGTTGTGCTCCTCCGCGCTCTTGACGACCCCCTGCGCGATCGTGTGTTCGGAATCGTGTTCGACCGCCGCGGCGATGGCGAGGGCCTCGTCAGGCGCGAGTCCCTGGCGCGTCGCGGTCTCGACGACACGGAACTCGCCCCGGGTCAGCGTGCCGGTCTTGTCGAAGAACACCGCCGTCACGTTGCGTGCGTCCTCGAGTCCGCGCCGGTCACGAATCAGCAGTCCGCTGCGCGCACCGAGCGTGGTCGAGATCGCCACCACCAGCGGAATGGCGAGGCCCAGGGCATGGGGACAGGCAATCACGAGCACCGTCACGACCCGTTCGATGACGAACGCCGCGTCCTTGCCGGCAATCGACCATGCGATGAGCGTGACGGCCGCGGCGACAATCGCCACGACGGTCAGAAGAAACGCCGCGCGGTCGGCAAGCGCCTGCGCACGCGATCGTGAGCTCTGCGCCTGTGCGACGAGTCGCATGATCCCCGCCAGCGCGGTCTTGTCGCCCGTGCCGGTCACCTCGACTCGCAACGATCCCGAGCCGTTGACGGTTCCGGCGATGACACGTCCGCCGACGTCTTTCCTGACGGGCCGGGATTCGCCGGTGATCATCGACTCGTTGACGTCGCTCGACCCGTCCTTGACGAGGCCGTCGGCGGGAATGCCGGCACCCGGACGAATCAGGACGCCGTCACCGACCCGCAGGTCAGAGACCGCGACCGTCTCCGTGCGATCGCCGACGACACGAACGGCGGTGTCCGGAAGCAGCTTCGCAAGTTCCTTGAGCGCGCCTTGCGCCTGCGAAATCGATCGCATCTCGATCCAGTGACCGAGGATCATGATCGTGACCAGCGTCGCGAGCTCCCACCAGAGATCGGAACCGGGGAAGCCGAACGTCACCGCGAGGCTGAACCCGAATGCGACCGTGATCGCGAGCGAAATGAGCGTCATCATCCCGGGCAGACGATCGCGAATCTCGCTCGCTGCCCCCTGGATGAACACCCGACCGCCGTAGCCGAACACCAGCGTGCCGAAGACCGCGGGGACCCAGCGCGATGCCACTGGTCCGCCCGGGGCCTCGTACCCGAACCAGTGCTGGATCATCGGGGCCCAGATGACGGTGGGGATCGAGAGCAGCAGGGTTCCCCAGAATTTCCGGCGGAACATCTCGACGGAGTGGCCGGCGTGTCTGTCGTGGCCGCTGCCACCGTGATCCGCTGCATGAGGCTCGTGCGCGCCGGGTTCCGGAGCGTCTCCGCCGTGCTGATGTTTCTGATGGGCGGACGTGTCGGCCATTTCGCGGGTCACCGCGCTCCAGAA
>DATFWL010000006.1:0-4057 GCA_035259385.1 Vicinamibacterales bacterium
GGAGGTGACGTGTGAGTGCACCCTTTCTCGCCCGTCGTGACGATCGCCTGGTCCGCCGCGCCTACGCTCCCGTTCGCCTGGGCTGGAACCAGTTCTGGCTGTTGAGCGGCATTCTCGGCGGCATCCTCGCGCTCGCTGCCGTCGTGATGCTGGCCTACGCCGCGCAGGGGTGACGGGTCCGCCACTCGGGATCGCCCGGGCCGCCCGAGGGCGCGAACGCGATCGCGCGGTCGGCGGCGTGACGGATGAAACGCGGGCACGCCAGTGGTCGCTCGTGCCCGAACAAGCCGAGGGCGGCCTGCTGTAAGGAGCCCCTCCATGCGCAATGCCCTCTATCTCGTCATTGGAATGGCCATCGGCGCGAGCGCGGTGCCGGCCGGCGGCGAGCAGCGCGATATCGCGAGCCTCAACCACGTCGCGATCGCCGCCACCGACTTCGACGGCATATCGGCGTTCTACTCCGATGTCATGGGGTTTCCCCGGGCGTTCGCGTTTCGCGAAACGGACGGGAGTCCGGCGCTCTCGTACTTTCAGGTGAACCGCAATACGTTCGTCGAAGTGATGCCCGTGACCGCGCAGCGGCCGGCAGGGTTCGTGCATTTCGGCCTCGAAGTCGGCAACGTGGACGCCGTCGTGAGCCGCCTGCGCGCGCGAGGCGTGAAAGTCGGAGATCCTTCGGTGAGCGCCCGCACGAAGTCCCGCATCGCCGTCGCGCACACGCCGGATGGGACGACGATCGAGTTGATGGAGTTCGGGCCCGACTCGCTGCACCGGAAGGTGATGAACGACTGGCGCGGCGCGCGATGACGCCGTGCTCCGCAGGAAATGCCTCGACGCCTGTGCCTCGCAACGGTGCTGATCGGCTGCAGCCTCGCGTGCGCCGCGGGCGATTCGGCGCCCCAGCGAGCCGAACGCGACTGGGAGCGCGAGCGCGCCCGCATGGTGGACGAGCAGCTCCGCGCCCGCGACATCAGGGACCCGCGCGTGCTCGATGCGATGCGCGCCGTGCCGCGCCATCTGTTCGTACCCGGCGCGCAGCGCCGCGACGCCTACGGCGATTTCCCGCTGCCGATCGGCTACGGCCAGACCATCTCGCAGCCCTACGTCGTCGCATTCATGACCGAGTCGCTGGAGGTCGGCGCCGGCGACCGCGTGCTCGAGATCGGCACGGGGTCCGGCTACCAGGCCGCGGTGCTGTCGACACTGGCCAGAGAGGTGTACACGATCGAGATCGTGGCGCCGCTGGCGGAGCGGGCGCGCGACACGCTGGCGGCGCTCGGCTACCAGAACGTCCGCGTGCGCACCGGCAACGGCTACCTGGGGTGGCCCGAGCACGCGCCGTACGATCGAATCATGGTGACCGCCGCGCCGGACGCCATCCCGCCCGCCCTGCTGCAGCAGCTGAAGGTCGGCGGCCTGATGGCGATTCCGCTCGGCACCGCCGACCGCCAGGAGCTCCGCATCCTGCGTCGCACGGCGACAGGGACCGAAACGCTTCGCACGCTGCCGGTACGCTTCGTCCCGATGGTCGGAAAGTGACCCGGCGGGCGACGGGCCCCGGGCCGCATCGGCGTCCCGGGCACTTCGCGCGGCGGCGAGCTGGCGCTGCTGAGCAAGCCGTTCAGAATGTCAGCATGAGGAGGCCCGTTGTTCGATCTTCGCACCGCGCCCTGCACGGACCCGACCGGCATCTATCGGGTGCGCGACGGCATCTACGCCGCCGACATGCTGCTGACGGCCATCGTCCATCTCGATGTGTTCTCGTGGCTCGGGAGAAGTCCGGCCACGCGGGACGAGATCTGCCGGGCGTTCGGCACGACCGATCGTCCGACCGACGTGATGCTGACGTTGTTTGCGGCGATGGGGCTCGTCGAGGAGCGGGAGCGGGTCTTCCATCTGACGAAGACGGCGCGTGAGCATCTGGTCGACACGTCGCCCTGGTTCGCCGGTCCGTACTACGAATCGCTGAAGAACCGGCCCGTGGCCCTGGATCTCTTGAACGTGCTGCGGACGGGGAAGCCCGCGAACTGGAGCAGCCAGCAGGGCGCGCGGGACTGGCACCGGGCGATGGAGACCGAGGCATTCGCCTCGCAGTTCACCGCCGCGATGGATTGCCGCGGCGTCTATCTCGCGCAGGCGGTTGCGAAGTCCCTCGATCTCTCGCGGCATCGGCGGCTGCTCGACATTGCCGGCGGATCGGGCATCTACGCGTGCTCGCTCGTCACGCATCATCCGCATCTGGCGGCGACGGTGCTCGAGAAGCGGCCGGTGGACGGGATCGCCGCGCGCGCGATCGCGAATCGCGGCTGCGCGGGGAACGTGAACGTCGTCGCCGGCGACATGCTGGTCGATCCCCTGCCGAGGGATGCGGACGTGCACCTCTACTCGAACGTCCTGCACGACTGGGACGAGCCGGTCGTGCGGCGGCTGCTCGTCAAATCGTTCGAGACGCTTCCCCCGGGAGGCCTCGTCGTGATTCACGATGCCTTTCTGAGCGCCGCGAAGAACGGTCCGCTCCACGTGGCCGAGTATTCGGTGCTGCTGATGCACTCGACCGAGGGCCGGTGCTATTCGACGGCAGAGATGGAGCGCTACTTGGCTGACGCCGGTTTCCGCGACGTCGCGTATCGTGACACCGCCGCCGCACGGGGCATCATGACCGCCACGCGCCAGGAGTGAAACAACGCGATGCGCGTGATCGCCGGTGCGTTCAATCGTGTTCCAGCCTGGTTCGGGGGGTTGGTTCTCGCGGCCGCCATGCCGTTCCTCATTCACGTTCTTCAGTTTGGCAGGAGCGATCGCCATCGCGTGTGGTGCAGCGCGAGCTTGGCCAGTGGCTCACGAGCCGACGCGCTCCAGCGTGACCGTCGTCGGATGCAGCAGGGCGGTGGCCTCGCCGATGATCAGGCAGGCCGGGAATGGGACGCCGCTCCGCGTCAACGTGATCGTGCGCGGCGAGGCGTCTTTCTCGAGCGCGAACCTCCGCCGGGTCAGGACGGTTTCCCGGGGCTCCAGGCGGACGTCGAACGGCACGTCGTTCGGTCCGGCCGCGGCCTCGACTCGCCTGCCGCGATCGTCGCGGAGATACACGAGGACGCCGCGCTCACGTTGGCTCACGCGCCGCGCGCGGCTCGAGACGCGGAACGTCACCTCGATGGTTGCGACGTCGGTCCCCGCAACGGCTCGCGACTCCACGACGGCGATGCACCAGTCGTCGGAACAGTCGTCTTCGCCCAGCGCCAGCCGCCGGCCCGGTGACGCGAGCGCGACAGCGTATACAACCGCCAGGTATGCCGCAGATCCCACGATCAGCCGTCTGAGAATCGTGCTCGCCGTGCGGCGTCGACCGGTGATGGCGGCGCCAGCTGCGACGAAGACGCTCGCGACTGCCGTGAGGAACAGGCCGATGAAGAGCACGTCGAACAGGGTCATCTTCGCGGAGGATGCTTTGCATCATAAAGTGAACGTGGTGCAAAGTCAAACGCCCGTGAATGCGATCATCGGAGACTGAGGGTGAGAACCGCCGAGTGATACAGTCCGCTGTGCCTGCAGGTCTTTCATGGGAGGCGAGTGATCTCGGATTTCCATCTGGACGATCGGGGGCACCTCCGGGAGTGGGTGCTGTACCCTGACGACTGAATCGAGATCGATCTTCCATGGAGCGCCTCGAGTACCGATTCCTGTGGAACGCGGGCGAGCATCGCCGCTTCTATCGAGCTCTTCAGCGAACAGCTCGTCGCGGCTCGAAGGCACGCCTCGCTCTGAACATCTGGCTGGGGTTCCTGGCGACCGTGTCGATCCTCGCCATGATCGGCGCCTGGCGGAGCGGCAACTCCGTGCTGCCGATGACTCCGCCGCTCGCGTGCGTCATCGTCTGGCTCGTGTTCGATCGCTGGTTCCTCGCCCGCTCCGCCACCCGCGCGTACGCGCGCCATCACGCGGCCTGCATTCCCAACGATCAGGTGCGCGTGCTGACGCCCGAGGGCATTTCGGCGGTCTGCACGACGAGCAGCGCATCCGTGTCGTGGGAGGGCATTTGCCGTGTCGAAGAGACGCC
>DATFWL010000007.1:0-23391 GCA_035259385.1 Vicinamibacterales bacterium
TCGGCGACGCCTGTGCCGTCGGCGGCTTGCGAGTACAGCGTCGGATTGGGAGTCTGGCGTGTCGACGACCAGATGATGCGCCGACCGTCCGGCGTCCAGACAGGGGCGAAATCGAGCGTTGGCTCATTCGTCAGTCTGGTCGGCGCCGCGGTCGATCGTCCAGATCCAGACGTCGTTGCCTTCGTCGCGGACGTCGAGCGCGATCTGGCAGCCTGAAGGGTGCATAAACTCGGACGCGCCCACAAGGTCCTTGGAAAAGCGCACAGAACGCGCTTTCCCACAGCTCCCACACGCATTCTCTTTCTTCTTTCCAACGGTACAAGGAGCCTTGCTGCATCGAATGTCTTCGACAACGGGGAGGCAGGGGTGAGATGACAAAGCCACCCATCACGCTGCAGGACCTGCGACGAAGACTCTACGTCAAGGCGACGGCTGAACGATCGTGGCGATTTTGGGGCCTGTATGGCCACATCTGCAAACGCGAGACGCTCCGCGCGGCCTATGGCCTGGCGAGACAGAACGACGGCGCCCCGGGCAGTGATGGGGTGACGTTCGACGCCATCGAAGTGGACGGCGTGGACGCGTTTCTCGACCAGCTACGCGAGGAGTTGGTGCAGCGGCGCTATCGACCCCAACGACCGCGGAAGGTTGGGTGCTCGTCGTCATGGACCACTGCACGCGTCGCATGGTGTGGGGTTTGCCGTGCAGTGCGGCGCCGTGGACGGCGTGGGGTTGTGCCGCATGTTTAATCGGGCGACCCGCGGCCACACCCCGCCGACTTGCGTCAGCTCGGACCATGATCCGCTGTATCGGTTTCACCAATGGCAGGCGAATTTGCGCATCCTTGACATCCGGGAAATCAAGACGGTGCCGTACGTGCCGCTCTTCCATCCGGTCGTCGAACGGCTGATTGGCACCATTCGGCGCGAATGTCTGGACCGCACGCTGTTCTGGACAGCTGCGGATCTGGAGATGAAGCTCCTCGATTTCCAACGCTACTATAACGGCCATCGAACGCATGAGCGCTGGACGGGCGCACACCGGACCTGAGCGTGGTCGCGGGCTGTGCCCGCGCGCTATCAGTTCGTATCGATGGCAACCGCACTGTCGCGGAATGTATCAAACGCCGATGGCGGCGTGACGCGCGGTCGACGGATGTGGCGCGGCGCGCGGCGAACCCGGTGCCCTGTCTACCGCTCGAACGCCGTCAGGGGCTTCATGTTCTGAGTAAAGCGTGATGCAAATAAGGATTTGGGAGGGGCCAGCGAGGCGAGTCCCTTCGGGTCTTTGCACAACGATTGGCAATTCGCCACCCACACGCAATAAGACTCTGATCAGTCGGGTCGAAGCGCGAAACCGCACGTGTCCGTGATTCCGACAACGCCAGCCGTCCTTTACATTCCGGCTGCCGCCAAAAAGTTGACTTCGCGCACGATGGTCGAATTTTTACACGAAGCTTCGGATGTTTTGACGACACACTCTTTGTAACTTGCTCCTTGGCGCCGGAGATCCCCTCTAAAATTCATGATTGGTCTGTAGGCACCAATATTGCGTCTCCAATCGTGCCTCCCTCTAGGGTTGCGGCGGTTTGGCGGTGTGCGGGCCAGATCACGAAGATGACGAGATCCGAGGATCGGGCTGCTTCGTAAGCGTCTCTGCAAATTCGTAAGACTGCAGACTGCGACAGCCCTGCGCAGACACGTCACAGGCCCATTAAGCCCTGCTTCTGGCGGCTCGGCACTCTCTCTGTTTCGATCATACCTCGCGACCAATGAGTCTCGGGGAAGGCGGAGCTATGAATCGACGAGGACTCGTAGCGGCCATCGGGTACGCATGCCTGTTGGTCCTGTGTTTCGAATGTGCGGCAGAAGCGGCCGCGCTCACGCTTGCGTGGGATCCCGCTCCTCCCGGCAACGATGTGAGTGGCTATCTGCTCTCCTACGGCACCCAGCCCGGTTCGTATCCCAATCGGGTCGACGTCGGTAATCAGACCACGTACCAGGTTGCAGGCCTGACCGATGCGACCACGTATTACTTTGTGGTACAGGCATATACGAGCTCCGGCGTGTTCAGCGATTACTCGCAAGAAACGTCTGGCGCAACATCAGGGAGTGTCGTTCCACCGTCGACACCTTCCAGTCCAACTCCCGCCGACGCGGCGAACGCGATCCCGGTCACGACATCGGTCGCCTGGGCCACGTCGACAAACGCTACGCATTACGATATTTCATTTGGACTCACGAATCCGCCACTTCTGGCGGCCCAGAATCTGACTAGCCCTAACTATCAGCCCGGCGCTGTTCTGGTCAACGGCGCCACATACTACTGGCAAGTGGTGGCGAAAGGTCCCGGCGGCGTTACTCCGGGACCGATTTGGCGCTTTGCGACGGCCATGGAAACGCCTGGCACTCCGTCTGAGCCAGAACCGGCAGACGGCGCGACCGAGGTCGCTACGACAATCACCATGACGTGGGCGGCATCAAGCAGTGCGACGCTCTATGATCTCGCGTTCGGCACGGTCAACCCCCCACCGATCGTCTCGAGGGATCAGCCCGGCACACGTTATCAGCCTGCGGCGCCGCTGGCGAACGGCACGACCTACTACTGGCAGATCGTTGCGAAAGGTGCAACCGGTCAGACAGCTGGGCCGATCTGGCATTTCAAGACAAAATCCAGCCAGATCCTGCAGTCCTCAGCCGTCTTTGTCGGCACTGATGTCCAGACGCTAGGGAATTGGAAGGCCGTATACGGCAGCGACGGGTATACGCTTGCAAAAGATGGCGCGAGCCTGCCCACTTATGGAACTGTGACGCAGTTGGACCAGCTCACCTGGACGTGGGACGGCTCGACCACCGATGCGCGCGCCCTGTTGAGGGCGTCAGGGCGCGGCCGGTTGGCAGCGGTCTGGTATGGCGGCAGATACACGCTACATTTGAATGTGTCAGACGGCCGTATCCATCGGATTGCGCTCTATGTCGTGGACTGGGATTCAGAAGGCCGCAGCGAAACCATCGAGATGTTGGATGCGGCCAGCGGAGCGGTGCTCGACTCCCGCACGATAGAGGGGTTTGCCGGCGGGCAATATTGGATCTGGAACGTCGGCGGCGACGTGACGATCCGTGTGACGTCCACCAACGCTACCGATGCCGAAGTGAGCGCGATCTTCTTCGATCCGGTCGGTCAACCCAGCGGTGTGCCATCGACTGCGCCGCCAACTGTGACGCTGACGCGTCCGGTTGCGGTACCACCCTCCAACGAAGCAGACTTTTTGGCGCCTGCCAACGTGCGCCTCAGCGCGACAGTGAGTGCTCCCAGCCGCCAGATAACGTCGGTCACTTTTATGGCAGGCGGCTCACCGCTCGCGACAGTCGCGGCGGCACCTTATCGTGGAACGTGGAGCGGCGTGCCGGCTGGCGTCTATCCGGTCACTGCGAGAGCGACCGACGACCGTGGCGTGACGACGACCTCGGCGCCGACGCTCGTATGGGTTGATGGCGACGATCCTCCCGCATCAGCGACGTTCGTTGATACCGACGTCAACACTCAGGGAAATTGGAAAGGCGTATACGGCATCGACGGATACACACTTGCCAATGACACGACGAGTCTACCCCATTATGCCTGGGTGGCGCCCAGTGGAAACGCCATGTCGTGGACGTGGGCCGATCCGACCGACGAACTGCGTGCGCTACAAAAAGCCTCGGGCCCCGGCCGGCTGGCGGCTAGCTGGTATTCCTCCTATTTTACGGTGTATCTGGTCGACGGACTCACACACCAGATCGCGATCTATGTCGCTGATTGGGATACGGCGAGCGGCAAAACCATCCAGCTTGCGGACGCCCGGAACGGGACTGTCCTGGACACTCGCGTTGTCATGGCGTCCAACGGCGGGAAGTACCTTGCGTGGAGAGTCCGCGGTAACGTCACGATCCAGGTGCAGTCGACCGACGATTCCACCACGGCCGGATTCGCGGCACTCTTCTTCGATCGCTAACGGAAAAGGTCGGCGGCGGTACATATCCGTCATACGATTGCGGGAGGCAAAGGTCATGCGTTGGTTGGAAGATCGCGTCGTGCTCGACGAGGCCGTCGACGCCCTCGCGGAGGAGCTTCGGAGTGCGTCCGTTTGTGGGGCCGACATGGCCCACAGCGGAGCGGTGTTCATGGACATTCCGCACTTTGCCGCGCGAGTTCTCGTCGTTCAAGCGGCACGGGGCTGCTAACGGGCTGTGGCCCTTATCCCGCACACGGTTCTGCCCATCTCGTCTTGCGACGTGCGCTCCCGGTTTTTCCTGGGTTCGCCGCCGACGCACGGGCCTGTGGCGTCCCGTCGGAACGAGGTCACTCGGCCGCGTCGACGGACGGGCACGTCACGCACGTCGCCGATCGGTTTGCGTCAATGCGTGCCCGATGCGCCGCGGCCGCGCCTGACGTCAGGTCTGCCGACACCGTGCCTCCTGTCCCGAAGTACATCTCGTCCGGTGTCTGTCCGCGAAACGCCGAATACGGAAGCACGCGGTTGTGTTCGTCGACGTAGAACGCCAGCAGGCGACGGACGGTGGTGACGCTGTCCAGCGGGTGCAGGAACAGCCACTGATGCTTTAGCGTTCGCCACCACGCTTCGATCGTGGAATTCGAGAACTTGAGCTCGGCGAAGGCCAGCAACCGACGCCGCTTACACTGTTGACTGGCGCGAAGGTGTCGGCAACTCGCCAGGCCAAGATGCGTCGCGAGAAGTTTTCAATCACGCCATGGAGATAGGCGCGCGTCCCGTCGAGCAGATGGTGTCGATGCGCCACATCTCATTCGCACGCGTCGTGCGAAGCCCGATCTTCGGTTTCGCCGGATGCACGCGGAGGCGGGGACGACGCCAGCCGTGCAGCCGGACGAGGCGGTACCAGGTTGAGGGCGAGGCCCAGACCTTGCCAAGCCGCTGCGCCAGGACGGCGAGCGTGCCGGTCGGGACGTGCTGGTACTCGAGCGCGGTCACCACGTCCTTGATCGCCTGGACCTCGCGCGCAGTCAGACGATGGGGTGACGTGTGCGGACAGGACGACTGATCGTCAAAGTGCACAGGCGTGCTGCAGCCGTCGCCAGGCAGGGAACCGACTCGGCGACAATCGCAGGAACCGCAGGAGCGCCCGCAATGACACAAATTCACGGGCACGATCCACCGCGTGCAGAATCCTGATTTTGTCGCGTCCGTCGGGCAGACGTTCGTGCGTTACGGTGAATCCCGAGCTTCGAACCAGGGCGAGCGAGCCGAAGGAGGGCCGTGAGCTTCTTCACGCGTCGCCGGAGCTCCAAGACTTCTTGCTGAAGTTCCGATGCCCGCAGATCCGTCACGTCGAGGGTCACTACGACCTTCGGTGCCTTCTCGAGCCACCCACGGGCGGTCGAGTGAGGGACTCCGAGATCTGTAGCGATGGTCACGTCCCTCGTGTGTTGGACAAGATCCCGAAGCCGGTGGTCGTAGCGCTGCTGAAGGCGAGCCATCCGGACGATCATCGGCCGTTCGCTCACGGCGCTCGACTGCTCGAAGCCGTGCGGGGCGTTCGCCGACTTGAGATCGTCCGTCGGGACGACAACTCGCGCCGGAAGATACAGAATGTCAGTGGAGACAGCTCGGCTGTTACCTGGAGTACGTACCGAATTTCCAGATCGTACGCGCGTTGCCGCGGACGATGATCTGCTCGCCTTCAGCACGCGACAGGCCCTCCTCCGGGCACTCGAAGATCATCCGCTGGGTTGAACCGTCGACGTAGGAGCCATCACACTGAACGGAGCCGATGAACATGATCGGGAGCTCGTCTCCCACGGGAATCGGCGTTTCGCTCCTGACCGTGAAACGGACCGTGCCACTCGTCGCTCCTGCACCGGCGCCCGCCTGGGGAACATACTCAACGTTCTCGATCACATTCCCAATCTCGATGATGCGCGGCGAGGCACCGAAGGTCTGAGCGTTGGAGGTCCCAACGGCGCCCGATGTGTCGGACTCTTCACTCACCGAGCTGATGCCTTGCCGAGAAGCGCGGAAGTTCGTGACGTAGATCCTTCCGCTCGCCGTGTCGTCGAAGGTCAAGCGGATGCCGCGCGTCAGGGTCAGGTTCGCTGATTGGAATGCGTCAATCGGGATGCGCACTGTCGACAGGTTGATGTGATAGCCATCGGGGAACGAACCGTTGATGAAGGTCAGGTCCGCATCCGGAGTCCCGAACGGGCCGACCAGCTCGATGAAGTTGGACGCGGCCACCGGCGTGGACAGAGTTTCATCGGCAGAGACGAGTTGGACACGGAAGTTGGTGGCGTCGGCCGGATTCAGCGAGGTGCGCTTGGGAGTCTCGCGCTCGACGCGGAAGTCCAGTGTGGCGAACTCCGAAAGATCCAATCCACTCCCCGGCGTGGTGAAGTTGATCTGGAAGTAGACATCGGCACCCGGTCGTTGCCAGGTGACACGTCCAGCGTGGAGAAATGCCGGCAGAGGCACGGGGTGTCCCTGCGCATCGCGGGCCGTAAACGGAATGCCGTGCTCAATGACCGCCACGTGCTCCACGATCACCTTGCTGGTCTGGTTCGGGACGCCGAACTGGCTGGTGCCGGTTGGCTGCTCGAAGTCCTCCAGCGCTCGAGTCACCTGCGCATTCGGCGAGGCGATGAATCCGCGCTGGATGCGCGCGGCGGTCGTGACCGCGGCGGGAAGGCGGAACTGTGGGTCGAAGTTGGTGAGAAAGCGAGCGGATTCGTCCTCATCGCCCTGGGAAGTGCGCACCGCGCCGCGGACCAGCGCCAGGATGCTCGCGGAACCGGTGGTCCGTTGGTTCGCCGACCCGGTCACTCCGGGAAGAACACCGGTCGCCGGGTCGGTCTCGAACAGCTGCAGCGACGAATCAAAGCAGCTGGACGAGTCGCTGAACTGCCATTCGGTATTCCAGTAATTGTGATTGGCGCCGAGGACATAGTAGAAGGCCTTTTGCCGCGCGGGCTGCTCGGCGAAGCTCTTCATCATCCGGTCGTACGGCCACATCCCCTGCTGATTGATCACGTCACCATCGCAGCCCGGAAGCATCACGCTCCACGTCGTCCCCTCGACGTTGAGCGTGCGTACTGTTTGTCGGTCCACCGGCGCGATTTCGAAGATCCCTTTGAAGTCCACGCGATCGGTGATGCGCGATCGCCAATCGATCGACGCGTACGGATTGATGTCCGTGTTTCGACCGGTGTAGATGTTGTATGCTGCGCGTACTCCCTCGCCTCCGCGCGAGTGCCCCACCAGAGCCACTCTCCGAAAGTCGATCGCGCCAAGGAGACTGAATCCGAGGGAGCTCGGCGTTGGCTCGATTCCGCGGTTCCAGCGGCTGAGAAACTCGAGGTGCTTGAGCACGAGACGGCCGCGGGCGAGGTTCAGGCCCCGGTCTTCGATGAAGGGCTGCCCGGGCGTTCCCAGATCCTGCGGCCGGCCGGCCGTGATTCCGCGGTTGGCGTTGATGGAAACGACCAGGTACCCCCGCGAAGCAAGCTGCTCCGCGAGGTACGCATACCCTTCGTGGCTCGGTGCGACGACGTAGTCAGTTTCAGCAGGAGGAGTGCCCTCCCCCGCGCGGGGGCAGGTACCCGTCGTCGTATAGTCGATGCGGTCGTCGATGCGCGGTCCGTCCGGCAAAGGAATGGGGCGGCCGCAATTGGCGACCGAGCAGAAAAATGTTCCGCACGTGCCATGATTTCCGTGCAGGAACACGACCAGAGGCAATCGCTCCAATTCGGTTTGAGGTCGCCATACCCGTGCCCAGATTTCCGTGAGGCGATCGGTCATGATGGTCGGATCCGTCGCCGCCGGCAGGCGATATTGCGACGTCGCGACGGCGAATTCACCTTGTCCTGTGGGGTCTGGCGCGCGCCCGGCAGTCAGTACGGCTTGTGCGGCGGCGCTGCCAGGCGATCCGATCGTGCTCAACGTCAACGTGCAGAACCCGACCCACGCACGCAATCGATAATGCACTTGTTGGCGCATATGGCCCCCCTCAGATTGTTGTTTTAGGTTCGTCGCCGATTTGTACGTCGGAAGAAGGCGACAGGCGATGTGATCATCGTCCGCTACGCCGATGACGCTGTCTTGGGGTTTCAACACCCAGCGGATGCGGTGCGATTGCTGCAGGAGTTGCAGAAACGCATGGCGAAATTCGGATTGGCCCTCCACCCGGAGAAAACGCGCCTGATTGAATCCGGGCGCTTTGCCGCCGAACGAAGGAACGCGCCTGGAGAGGTAAGGCCTGAAACCTTCAACTTTCTCGGTTTCACCCACATCTGTGGGACCCGCCTGACAACGGGCACTTTCACGATCATCCGCATCACGATCAGCAAACGGATGGCCGCAAAGCTCAAGCAAATCGATGCCGAGCTGCGGCCGCCGGATGCATGATCCGCTGGCGGAGACGGGCGAAATGGCTGCAGTCGGTGGTGGGAGGGTACTTCCAGTACCACGCCATTCCTGGTAACAAGCGGCGCCTTGGAGCATTCCGGAAGACTGTACTCCGTCTCTGGCTGCGTCAGAGTCGCCGCCGCAGCCAGCATAGCCGGTGGACTTGGGACCGCTTCCTTGAGCGCCTCGAGGGCTTGCTCCCCGACGTCTCCGCCCTTCACCCGTACCCGAATATTCGCTTCGACGCCAAGCGTCCAAGGTAGGAACCGTGTGCGTTAAATGCGCCAGCACGGGTCTGTGCGGGGGTGTCGAGCAATCGGCATCCCTACCGCGGCCGCAGGGGGAAACCCCCGATAGAGCCAAGAAGTTGTCTACGGATTACCGCGCCAGTTCCGGACCCTACCGGGGTCGGTCGTGTTGCCAAGCTCTGGGCTCTAGAGCTTCGGAAACGAGCTGCGCCGCAGCGCGTCGACGAACATCGTCGCGTTGATGATCTGATGTGCCTCTCGATCGCCGCCGCCGTAGCCGGATGGCCAGCGCTTCTTGTAGCCAGGATCGATGCCGGCCGCCCCCTTCGAGAGCGCTACTGCAGGGGTGGCGACGACCGTCCGCGTCGCCCCCACCGACATCTCGTACGGCACTCGAGGAAAGTTCGTCCCCGGTGGCTTGAAGCCATCGAGCTTCGAATGCACGCCGGCCTGGTTGTAGACGCGGATCGCTTTATCGCTGGGACCACGCTTGACCCATGCCTCGGCGGCATCGACGATCTGCTCGAGCGCATGAGTGCCGATCGGCGCGTCGATCGAGTAGAGCTCGCGAACCACTTCGTCAGCGAACCGGCGCCCCGCGTTGTTGTTCAGCCACGTCGCAAGCAGCTGATTGCCACTCGAAAAGCCGGCAACCGCACAGGGGCCGATCGCGCCAGGCGCCACATGAAACTCCTGTGCGCGAAGCTCCCACGCATAGACCTCGTGAATGAATTCGTGCACGAAGTCCGCGTTCTCGAATCGGCCGAAGGACGCTCCTCGTCCCATCGGAAAGATGACCGCAGCGCGCCGGCCTCCCGCGGCAACTTGATGTGGCAGGCCCACGTGCTGCAGCGACGAGTCGTCGTCAGGCGGGTGATCGCGATAGCCGGAGAGCCTTCGGCCGTCTGGATACTTCTGAAGAATCGGGTCGAGGCCAAGGAGCCCCATGTATTTCAGCCCGGCGTCCCATAGATAGTTGATGCCGTAAGGATAAGGACTGGCGGCGTAGTACGCGCCGAGGATGGGACGAAGCATCAAGAGGCACGAGAGCCGCTTGTCGGCGTCCTCTTCCAGGAGATCCGGTTCGAGATCCCGCGGCAGGCTGACAAAAACCAACCCTGGAACCCTCGGCGCGCCGGCCAGCTCGAACACGCGGAGACTGGTTTGCGGATCGACGGACGCCTCTTCGTATTGGAGCGTGCCGCCCGGCTGGTCGACAGGCGGATCGGCAATCCAGTGCGCGTCCGCTGCACGCTCCAGGTGCTCGATGATGTCGAAGTCCGGATCCTCGACGGCGACTTTCCAACTGCCTTCGATCGCCTGCTTCCGAAGCTCGTCGCGGACCTTCGTCGTGACGTCGAGAATGGTCGGCAGGAACCCGCGAAAGAGCACCATCCTGAACGCTTCGGGAAGGAACCCGAGCAGGTCGCATCCCTCCGGCCGCGCCACGCCTGCACGTGCGGCGGCCGCGTCGTCGAGGCGATCGAAACGTCCTTCGCCACGATAGATGAATTGGGCTTCGACCGGAAAGAGGTCAGAGGTCTGTGGCTTGATGCGAATCCGTACGCGATCGCTCTCGTCGATTGTCAGGAAGTAAGTGGTTGAGTTTCCGCAAGTCGCAAACAACAGCGCGACTGGCGAGTCGTTCAGCGTGAAATCGACGTCGCTCCGGGCTTCGACGACGTAGTCACATCCGTGATGGCCGTCGACGTGCGACAGTCGAAATACTTCCAGTTTGACGACCAGCTCCTCGCTCATGCCTTGCGCTCCGGTCGCACGGCGGACGCCGCCATTTGTCGGGCGGCGCCTGCGCCCGGTCCCACAGCGAATCGGACATCGACTGCAAATGGGCGACGAGCCCGAGCGTCATGCGCCGTTTGCCGAACTCGAGCTCGACGACATAGTTCTTCGACGGATCGAGGCCTTTCAGATCGAAGGTGGAGTACGCGGCATCAGTAAGCGGGGCAATAGCTATCTGGGCTTTCTGTTATCCACGGGTCGCGTGCTGTGTGCCGCCATCATCGCCGCCGGCCGCACCGCTTGGGTCGCTGGATCGCCGACCTCGAAGCGCGGGCCCGTCCGAACGTCGTGGTGGTCGCCCTGGCGAACACGTTACCGCGGACAGCCTAGGCCGTCCTGCAGCGGGACGCCGGCTGCGATGGACGGCTGTTCGCGACCGCGTAGCGCATCCCCGTCGAATCGCGTCGCGCATGATGACCACCCGCGTCTGCAAGCACCACTCACCGATGACCGAACGTCCTTCGGCGAGTCCGAAACCTGGTCCGCAAAAATGGTCCTTCGAAAGACCGGGGAATCAATGAGGACGGACCCGCGCGGCTCTTCATCGTGGCCCGAAGCGCTAACCGCTTCACGCAGAGGCCGGATACATTTACGCGGACGATTCCTTCACCGGTAGGGCTTGCGGATCCGGGGGCGGACCATACATATTACGGAGTACAAGCCGCTGATAGTCCGGCGACGCACCGGGAGGCTCTGCTCGATTCGCCGAAGCCACTATCTGAGCCGTAGCACAGAGGGAAGACTGCGATAGGAGTGCTCGGCGCGACGCTTCAGGGTAGCCGTTCAGCCTTGCCGAGAGCGCAAGATCAAGCCACGCTCCTTTGCCATAAATGCCAACTCTAGTCGATTGGACGCGCCGAGTTTTTCGAAGATGCGAGTGAGATGATGCTTGACGGTTTGTTCGCTCAGCGCAAATTTGAGTGCGATCTCCTTGTTCGCGTGACCGGCTACAACCATGAGCAGCACTTCTTGTTGTCGGTGCGTGAGCGCCGTTGCGGGCGTCCCAGGGGCGTCCGGCGTCGCCCGCATGAGCGCACACAACCATTCCAGAAGGTCGGTCTCCAATGTCCGCTCTACCCAGCACTGGTCCGCCATCACGCAAACGATAGCCTCCAGCAGTTTCTCTGTGGCCGACTCCTTCAAGACGAAACCGCGGACCCCGAGCGAGAGCGCCGTTAGAAGCTGAGCTCTGTGGATCGTTTCTGCTAGTAGTATCGAACGTACGCGACCACCGTACGCGTTGAGTTCGCGAAGCACCTCCATGCCAGACATATGTGGCAACGCTGGATCGAGGAGGACAAGGTCCGGCTTGACCGACTGGACTACTCTGAACGTCTCCTCTCCGCTGCCCGCTTCTCCCACTACTTCGAAACCCGTATCGACACTCACACCGTACACCTCTTTGATCAGCACTGGTGGGATCTCGAGCAACCGGCGAAGACATGCTCGGAATAAACGCTCATCATCCGATATCACGACGCGAATAGGCTGGCGAGTTACCCACGCTGATGCGGGACTTAAAGCTAGACTTGACGGCATGACTGGCGCCTGAGAGTTGCAAGGCCTAGAGGACATCGGCGCAGTTGTTTTGTGCATACCTAATCTTTGTGGTTGCGTTGACAACGATCGCAGATGTGAGGTCGATGCTGTCAGAGACATATTGCCTCCAGCTGTAGACCGCAGATGGCGAACTGTCGCTTGGAGGGTCAGGATTTCTACGGATCCGATTAAACGCCCTCGAGCAAACCGTGGTACGAGGCAAAAAGCGCGAGCTCGACGCGACTGGAAGCACCCATCTTATTAAACACGTGAGTGAGATGACGTTTGACCGTGTTTTCGCTGATCGAAAGTCGACTGGCGATCTCCTTGTTCGTGTGTCCCACCGTAACCCTGTTTACGATTTCCAGCTCGCGCCGTGTGAGTCCAAATGCTCTTGCCCGGCGCCGTTCCGCATTGAGCTCACGGCAAACAGCGCTCGTGCTCGAAACACACTGACCGATCCAGAAATGCCCGGCCATCACGGTGCGAATGCTCTCAAAGAGCGTGTCTGCGGTTGAATCCGTTAGAACTACACCACGCACACCATGTTCGAGCGCAGCCACCACTTCCGGCGCGTCGACGCTGGTGGTAAGAAGAATCGTTCTCACCGATGCTCCGGACGCTTCTATCTCCTTTAAGGTGTCCAGCGTCGGCCGGCCCGACCGAGTCATGCCGAGCAGGAGGATGTCGGGACACAGATTTCGGACCAATGGAGCCACTCCGGAGGCGTCGTCAGCTTTTCCAGCAACCTCCAGCCCAGGCTCAGTCTCCAGCAGCCATCGCAAGCCTGCCAGAAAGATGGGATGTTCGTCAGCGATCACGATCCGCACGGGGTCGCCTTGCTGTGGAAATTGGTAATACAGGGAAGGTCGAAGCTTACCGAAGAACAGTTGTCGCCGGCAAGACAATTGTGAGCTTAAGGCGCAAACACACCCTCGATGTCTGTGAGTGGCGTTTGCTGCCGCGTGACATTAAGGAACAAGAAAGCTTCTTCGGGTGACACTCAACGAGCGAGTTTAACGTTTCGCGCGGACGTTGACGGCACGCAACTTGGCGCTGGAGCGTGGCTGGATGCATACAGCTGAGCCCCCCGGTTACTCGGAAGAACAGTTTCGGGACGCATTCAGAACTCCACGCGGCGGCAAGATCACATCAGCGGCGATGGAACTCGGAGTCAGCCGGCCGACCTTTTACGAGTTGATGGAGAAGCTCGGAATCGCCAGGGAGTGATTGCCGGGTGGTTCCAAAACAAAAAGGGTGCGGGGATTTTACGTCCCCGCACCTTTTCTTGTTCGTACTCGCTGAATCAGCGCTTGCCAAACCTTCGGCGAAGCATCCCGGGACCGAACAAGGCGGAACCCAGGAGCATGACCGTCGACCCGACGTCAGGCACTACTACCCTGGTGTCGAGACGTCGACCGGGCCTGTCTTTCCCGTCGTACCGGAGAGCATGTCGACCACGAAGATGATGGCTTTGAAAATGTTTCCGGCAGGTCAGAGGGGGATGGCCGCGATTCACGCGCTCCCGCCGGAATGGCGCGAACCACGCCGTTTGGCCTCGTTTCTCCGGATGTAAACATGTCGACAGAAAGGGACGGGAGCTGTTTGGCTGAGCGTTGCGGGAGCAGTGATAGCGTTTCCCGAAGCTGACGAACTTCGTTGCGCCCTCCAAGTGCGGGGCCGAGGCGTTGCGCCCCTTTCAACTCCGCGTTTGCCCGGTCACCCGGCCGCAAACCCGATTGCGGCGTGCAACCGAATCTCTCCCTGCCCGGGTTCGAGCTTCACGGCCTGGTCGAGCAGATTCGTGGCCACGTCATCATGGCCAGCAGGTGTTCTACCCACCCGAGCGTATCCACCACGCCGCCTGCGCCAGACGCAAAACCAACAGCGCGTTTGGCGAGCGGCAACGCCTCCGCAGGCGCTGCGCGCCTGACCGCAAGGGCAAATGCCAGATTGTTCAATGCGACCACGTGTGTCGGCTGCAGCTCCAGGACCCGCCGGTACGTCCCTAAAGCTGCGTCGTCCTGACCAGCCAGTTCCTCGAGTTGCGCAAGGGTGACCATCAGTTCTACAGCTCGCGGCGCCAGCTTGACCGCGTCTTCGAGGGCTCGGCGTGCCCCCGGCTGATCGTCGCATTCCACCAGCATCTGTGATTTGACGACCAGTGGCGCCGCCGCCTCGGGCACAGCAGGATTCGTGGCGCGGTACGCGGCCAGTCGGCGTTTCGAGAAGAGACCGGGCAGACCCGTCACGGCGTCCGTTATTTCTTCCAACTGGTCCGGTTCGAGTGGCTTCCGGCCAAATGGCGCGCACAATGGATCCCCGACCACCACCGTCTGCCAGCTCAGGGTGGGAAGAGCCAAGTAGAAGGCTTCGGCAAGATTGAAGCCGGCAAGATACGCCGGAAACAGGATTTCCGGGCGGACGGCACCGAGCACGTAGGCCTCGGCTATCTGTCCAGAAATCCCCGTAACTCCGGCACGGATGAAATCGCCAATGAGCGGATCGGCGGATCCTTCGAACCACGTCGTTCTGTCAGCGGACGCCGTCGGGCGCCAGTCGCGGGGCGGCTGACGGACCGTCCGAGCGTCGAAGCTCGCAAGGTTGGCTGCAATCGAGCCGTGCGTGAACCTCATTCCGACATCCCGGACCCTATTGGCGGGATCGGAGGCTCCCCACGAGTAATATTCAAGAACGGGGTTTTCGCCGCGAGCGGCTTCCGGGGTGTTTTCAAGGACGATGCGCGACTGGTGCCCCTGACCCGTCAGTCGCGTGGCTGCCCGCTCCATCCACTGGTCAGCATTACCGCCTGTCCCGCGCTGATCGAGAACAATCCGTCCATCCTTCGCGGGTGTCTGCGCGCGATCGATCACGGCCAGTGCCTGATTGACCGTAAACGCATCAATCCGGGTGGCAAGGTAGATGTCGTGCTCGCGATGCGAAAAAGGCTTCGCCTCGCGCATGTCATGGGCACCGAGGTAATACGGGTTCTCGATTGCCCCCGGCAACGGAAGAGGCTGACCGACCAATCGTCGGTACAGCAGAGTAAGTTCGGAATCCACGCTGGCGATCGTGCCGCTCACGCCTGTGGTGCCCGCGATGCGCAGCGGAACACCTTTGGTGAGCACCAGATAGAGCAGCCGATCCTGCAGCCCGGCCCGCCTGTTGGCCAGGCCGAGAGGCAGCTCGATGGTCCTGACGTACGCGTCCCGCTCGATAGCCTCCTCGGGGGACGTCTGAATGCGCAGGACGTTGGAGGGTGGCAGACTTCGAGTGCGCGCGTAGTGCTCCCCGATACGCTCGGAGTCCGCGCTCTTGTCGTTGATGACGACCGCGACGTTTTCAGCGGATTGCCCATGGACGGCCGGCGCCGTTCCCAACGAGATGGTCAGACAAGCAAGGATTTCAAAAGTAAGACGAGTTCGATCAACGTTCATGACACGGTCATTCTTTTCTGTTCGACACGATCATCTCAAGGCGTGATCTTTCTCTCTGTCCGCCCGTCGCGACAGCGCAATCCCTGGCCGCGCCGGGCTCATGTTACAGTGACGTTCCTCACTGTAGCGCTTCGATCCCTGCGCGGGCAGCTGCTAGTGTTGAACGCGGCGCAGCCGTCTTCATGGGCATTCTGGTATTTCGTGCACGAGTTCCCGTCATCCAGGTGGTAGCGGCGCCAAAGTCGCCGATCCTGCGCGACGGCCCGCGGTCGCCACGAGGCCTCGCGTGGGACGAACGCTCGGCGCGGCGGTGGGACGCGGACGCGACGCGCGTCGGGCCGCTCCCATGGACGCCGCCGCCGTCGGCACACGCAGCAGCTGCACAACTACCGGCTGTACGTGTTGCGTTTTTGGCTTTGATCGGGAACGAACTGCATGACCGGCCGCCTTCCAAGGCGTTCGTTGCCCCGGGCAGACTGGAAAGCGGCCGAGATCGATAGTTGACAATTACTCCTATGGGAGGCCGATATTGGCGGGACTCCAGGAAATGCCGCCATCCATGCTCTTATACACGCTGCCCTGATACGCTAGGCCGGCGTAGATCGTGGTGGGAGTGAAGGGGTCGACTGCGAGCGCATAAACACCGGCGCCGATCAAACCGGTGGCGCTCCAGTGGCTCCCGCCGTCTGTGGTCACGTATACGCCGGAGAGCTCGGCATCAACCAGACTCACATAAAGAGTGGTCGGCGTGACGGGATTGATCGCCAGGGCGGTGCTGGCGAGACGTGGCAACCCGTTGCTCATGATCTCCCAGGAATTCCCTCCGTTGGTGCTCTTGTAAACCACATCCAGTCCCGCATAGAGGGTCGCGGGATTGACAGGATCGATCGTCAGGCTCGAGACGCGGAGACCGGGTAGGCCGCCATTCGCAGGCTGCCAGCACGTCCCGCCGTCCGTACTGACGAAAATCGCACCCTGATACGCCAGCCCAGCATACAGCGTCGCGGTGTGTTGCGGGTCGAGCGCCATAACGGTGATTTCGAAATTGGGCAGGCCGGTACTGACAGTCTGCCAGGAGGTCCCGCCATCCATACTCTTGAAGACGCCCTGTCCCAGCGTCCCAGCAAAGAGGGTCGCCGGGGTCGCGGGGTCGATCACCAGGGCGCTGATGAGCGCATTGGTCAAGCCGGTGGCTCGCCACGAGATCCCGCCGTCCGCGCTTTTGTACACACCACGACCTGTCACCCCCGCATAGAGCGTTGTGGGGTTGATGGGATCAATCGCCAGCGCCACGACCGGAGCGTCAGTCAGGCCGACATTCGCAGGCCCCCACGCGTCTCCGGCGTTCGTGCTCTTGTACACGCCGAGCAGCTCGGTCCCGGCGTAGAGAGTGCCGGGGCTCGTAGGGTCGATGGCCATCGTGTAGACATCGAAGCTCGGCAAGCCGTTGTCCATTGGCCGCCAAGGGTCTGAACCGCTCCTGCTCTTTGCGTACACACCATCGAACCCCGTTCCGGCATAGAGAGTCGTAGGGGTGATGGCTAGCGCAAAGACGAGGACAGAATCGGGCAGGCCAGTATTCGAACGCTGCCAGGATGCGCCGCCGTCGGCGCTCTTGAACAGATTTCCATTGAACGACAGCCCGGCATAGAGAGTTGAGGGCGTCGTCGGATCGAGGACTAGAGCGTTGATAGTACCGGGCAGAAAGGGGCCAGCCCGCCAGGAAATGCCGCCATCTGTGCTCTTGAAGACGACACGGCCCACCACAGCATGCAGCGTTGTGGTTGTCGTGGGGTCGATGGCGAGGACATCGACGGCTGTCGTGGTCAAGCCTGTGGCCCGCCAAGAGATCCCGCCGTCCGTGCTCTTGTACACGCCGCTGGAGCTCCCTACGTAAAGAGTCGTAGGGACTTGGGGGTTAATCGCGATCGTATCGACGCTCGAAGCGGGATGGCTGGTCGCAGCCCATGTCATCCCGCCGTCGATGCTCTTGTAAACGCCGCTGAAGGTGAGTCCCGCGTAGATTGTCGTGGGAGTCACGGGGTCGATGGCCAGGGCGTGGATGCCCGGGAACAGAGGCAGTCCGCCGTTGATTACCTCCCAGGAGTCACCGCCGTCGGTGCTCTTATGGATGCCCGTGGGGTCGATGCAACATCGCGTTGCCGCATACACCGTGGCAGGGCTTGTCGGATCTACTGCCACCACAAGAACATCGCTGGAAACCGGTAAGCTGGCGTCGGTCCACGTGCGCCCACCGTCTACGCTTCTGAACACGCCGCCCCCTGACATTCCCGTATAGAGAGTGGTGGGAGCCGTGGGCGCGGGTGCCAGGCTGTATATGACGATCCTGGCCTGGGCCGGCTGGGCCGCAGCTCCTAAGAGCCCCATCGAAGCGGCGACCAGCAGACTCGCACGACGTCCGGCACACTTTCGGCGGTTCTGGATCTTCGGACACACGCCATTGCGTCCTCTTCGAAGGTGTTCATACATGGTTCTTCCCTAATCTTAGACGTCGTTCGGTACATCCAGAAGCCACGGTGACCGCTTCTTGCACATTATCGCAGTCAGCGCGTCAGTAAGCGCGCGACGAACGCCGTGCGTTAGTGATCGTCGTCGTGGCTGCGGCGGGTCGGCGATACATCAACCCGATCCGAGTCAGCCCAAATCACGACTCATCGAGATCCGTGGCCGGGGAACGCATAAGCGCCGATGTCCCAGGACGAGCCTTGGGGGCGCAAAACTCTGTCAATATCCGAATTGAAAGTCGTCGAGCCCGCGGAGAGGTTCGCCGGTATTGACAGATCAAGGCCTCTGTCCTTGGCCGGCGAGGCCGACCTTAAGTGAAAGTCCGCGCGCGCCGCATTGATAACGACATCATTCGCGGAGGCGTGGACGATGGAGTGGTCGCCTTCCCGCAGTCTCGACCCGGCGGGGGCAAAGAGATTGTAGTCGCTGTTGTAATTGGTCAGGGCTCGACCGTTTATCGCGCTGGAATTGCCGAGCAGCAGGTTATTTCGAAGGACCACATCGGTCGCGTGATCGATGCCGATACCCGCCGTGTTGTATAGCGTATTGTTATAAATACTGACTTGATGGTTTGGATAAACACCGTCTGTCTGCACGGTGATATAGACGCCAGGCTTGTTCAGGGCGCCTGTGAGAACGTTATTGCGGATGACAGTCTTGTTCTGTGCGATCAGGGCGACGACGCTCCAACCTGTGACATCGGTACATCTATTTCCGTCGATTAGATAGTTCGTTTCCGCTGGCGGAAAGACGCCCTCCGATACGATGCACGTGCCGCCGCCGTGCGTCTTGGATACAACGTTCTTCCGCACGGTGACGTTCATAAGCCCAGCCTTCAGATCGAGGCCGTCTCCCTCGCCTCCATTTATGGCCGTGTCAGTAATGGAGTTGCCCTCAACGAGGATGTCTGAATGGGTGTTGCCGTAGGAGGGACAGCCGCCGTACTTGACCTGCAGGTAGTTGCCGGCAAAATAGATTCCTTCACCGACGCCTCGCTCGATGACATTGTTGCGAATAGTAATATCGTGATCTCTGTCGAACACAGGACAACCGTGACCATTTTCACCAACGGCTTGATTGAATTGCACGGTGGCGCCAATCGCAGTAACATCATGGACCCACATGTACTCAAGATACGAGTAGCTTCCGCCCCAGCGGATACGTGAACCTGGGCCTGTGACTTCAAAGCCGCGAATGGTAATGTAATCGCGCTGGTTGTCGTCACCCCAGCCGAGACTCATTCCGCCGCATGTATTGACACAGTTCACCTTGAATTTGGTTGTGCCTGCGTATTCTTCCCAGTGTGGTGTCGCATCGTCCCTGTTGTACATTGACATGCCGTCCAACGTGAGCCGATGAGCGCCTGTTATATCCGGCCCGCTTGTGCAACGCGCGGTACTCGCCCGACAACCACGATTTACCACAAGGGCCGCACCCTTGGGCGGAACAAGCTGCTCGGATATATCGGAGTCTGCCTGCCGAGCAGAAAAATAGACGATAACATCGTTCGCCAGCAGCGCTGATCTAATCGAGTTCCATTTCGATGGGTAGTCAGAATCCGTGTCGAGCAGCGACTTCCACGGCGCCGATTCGCTCCCCAGTTCCGTGCCTCCCTTGTATGTTGGGTCGACATAGAAGGCCTTCTGACTTGAAGCCGGATTTACCTGCACGATTGCCGTGGCGCTGACGGTTGTCACGCCGTTAGTGGCTGAGAGTTGAAACGTGTACCGGCCCGTAACTGAGAAGCTTACAGACGTGGTCAAAGCCTGCGGAGCCGAGAATGTAACCTCTCGAGGCCCACTAAGTCTCGTCCACTGAACAGTCAGCGGGTTGTTGTTCGATTCCGTAGCACGCCCAAAGAGCGTGATGTCTGTCGCCGGAAAAGCTATTGTTTTGTCGGGACCTGCGTCGATGCTGATCGTCCCGCTTGACGCGCGAACTGGCGCGGACGGCTGATCGCCGCAGAACAGCATGTTAGCGGCAGAAAAGACGAGCAACGCGCAGAGATATTTTGTGCATTGACATCGGGAGCGCGTGGCGAGACGGGGACTCAGAAGGTGTATCGTCTGGAGGATCTCGATCATCAACAAAAGATAAGCGTTCGACGAACACCGTTCGAGCGCTGGCTTCCGGTGCGATCGAGGACTGGGTCGGAGATTACCGTCGGCCGCGCGCCCAGTGACGATAGGCCGCAACCCATTCCCAGCCGTCCGGCGGCGGCGAGGGCAGCGGGAGATCAAGAATGGGGATCGTCTGTCGCTGCGCGCCGCGTCGACAAATGGCGACGATCTCGTTTGCGTCATTGATATCCACGCGTTCGACACGGACGGCGGTCCCCAGAATTTCAGTCATAAAGGGGACCGCCAAACGCTGTTGGAGCGTGCAGAGGAGGCCGACGAATTGTTCGGATTTGCCGTACGCGTCGACGATGGCTTCTGCCACGAGTTCGTCCAGCCGGCGCTTGCCCAGCGACGGAGGTCTGGTTCGTGTCCTGCGCGTCGGCGTTCGTGGTCGCCGGGGCTTTCGTGACATGCCTCGGCTCGCGGTCACGCGGCGGCCTGACGCTGGAAGGTCTGCGCCCAACCTTTTGGCGTGAGCGGACCGATGAGATGTTGCGGATGCGTCGCGACTCGCAGGAGGACGCCGTTCACGTAGTTGGATGGCGAGACGTCGACCATCGCGCAGCTTTGGACGAGAGAATAGAGGAGGGCCGCGCGGGTGCGCCCTCGAAGCTGCCGGCGAAGAGCCAGTTCTTTCGACCGACCGCCACCGCGCGGAGCTGATTCTCGGCCCGTTGTTGTCGATCCGAAAGCAGCCGTCCTCGACGAAACGCTGGACGGCGGCCCATTGAGCTGAAGCCGCGCGAGGAGCCGACCGAAATGGAGACGGGCGATGGATGCGGACTGCCGGCGAGATCGTTAGCGCGCTTGCAGCGCTGTCAGGACCTGTGTGATCAACTCCGTCGTGGCGCTCCCGTGGACGACCACACCCCACTCGGCAGCGCGATCTCGAGCACCGCCGTAGCCACGTCATCGGCGACGACCCGCACGGGCGTGACGCCGATCGGCTCCGCCGCGTCGGGCCGCAGGAGCTGCCGAACCCAATACCGCAACTTCGCCCGCGAGATGCCGTGGCGCGTCGCAAAAGCCCGCTGCGGCTCGTCGCTCGCGTGGCACTGCTGCACTAACGTGGTCATCCGCCGCCTGACCGTCGATCGTGTCACCGCCGACCTCCGGCCCCAGACTGCGGGCCGGCGCGATCACGTCAACACGCTCTCGGTCGAACGCTTACACAAGAGCGTGTTCGGTTAAATCAGGGTGCCTGAGCGTGGGGCACCTGAGAGCGCAGACCGATTAAGTTCGCGGTGCGCCTCCGTGCGCTACCCAGCGTCGTTGAAATGGCATTTGTGTTGCACTCGCACTTCCTGTCAATTCGCTTTCAGACCGAGTAGGTGCGTTAGCCCCCTGGTTCCCGTTACGTTTTTCGCGCCCGTGGTTTCAGAAACGTCCATGTTGGGCAGCCAGTGGTGCGAATCACTGTGTCGAGCTTGCATGCTTGCACGGCTTGAGATAAAAAGTGTCGAAGTCACATTGTGCTCAAGTCGATTGGACGCTTGGAGGCCCTGTCGGCGGATCAGGCGCGCAAATACCGACTGACAGCACTCTAGTTTCGACGGAGATCGGCAAATGCCCTTAGCCAGGCTCGAACCTGCACCACAGAAAGGCCGACTGTCTAGAGTGGTGGTGGCGGCTTTAATATTCGCGCTGCCGTTCATACCGTTGGGTTGGGCTGAAGGGATGGCGTTTGCTCTCACGGTCGATGCCGGTCCGCCAAAGGTATTGAACTTCCCGGCAAGGGATCTCACGCTGTTTGGTCATGTCACGAATGCTGTCGGCCCGTATAGCGTGCAATGGAGTCAAGTGAGTGGTCCTCCCTCCGCGACGTTCTCGGCGGCGTGGGCATTGGCCACGACAGTCAGCTTCACCACGACTGGCAGCTATGTCTTCCGACTGACGGCGACTGACGGAACAGCGGTCACGCAGGATGTTTCCGTGACCGTCAACCCCGCTTCAATACAGACCGCCTATTATGTCGACCCAACCTATAGTGGTTCGTCGAACGGAAGTGCGGCGACACCATGGAAATCCTTTCTCGAGTCCGACAGCGACTTCACGGCAAAGTGGAACACGATCAATTCCGCGCTTCAGTCGAATGACGTCATTATATATTTCTCAGCCCGGCAGGCTGGCTCAGATACTCAAGAACAAATTATTCCTCCGGCGGGCTCAGCGCTGATCATCAATCGAACGCCGCGCGGCGGAACCTTCAACCATCCAGGCGCTGGTGACACCTCGACCCATCGCCTTATGCTAGATGGAATGTCGCTCTACAACACGAATGACGCCAGCCCTAACTGGGTCCCGTATACCGGGTTGAATCGGTTCAAGGTCAATTGCGTGAACGTGTGCGACAGCATGGGCTTCGGGTGGGGTGACGACAATCAGCGCGACTATGTGACGCTGCGCGGATTCGAAGTCACCGGGAATTCTGGTCGCATTCGCTGGGGTGGAAGCTTCACGGTCCTCGAATACATATACGTGCACGATGTGACGACCATTGGCGCGACCATTCAATTTAATGAGTTCGCCAATTCTGGCCCGACTTGTACCGGCCTGCCCTTTGGCGTTGACCACGACATCACGATCCGCAATAACACGCTGTCAAAAGGCATCGGCGAAGGAATCTATGTCGCGGGCAATTACAATCTCGCCGGAGACGGTGGGTGCGTTACCGGTCCCAATTCTGGTGACAATCATTACGATATTCTTATCGAAGGAAACTTGGAGACCGACACCGGCTACAACGGAGACCAGGGCGATGGGATCGATTTGAAAGCGGGCCTCTACAATGTGACGGTCCGAAGAAACACGATCTCACTCACGCATGCCGGTCCGGTCGGAGCCTGCGGCGGTGGCGATGGCATCACAACATTGGGACAAATGCCCAATAGCACTCACGAATCGAACTACCTGATCGAACAGAATACAATGCATGACTTAGGTTGCAAAAGCGGCGGTGACGCGAGTAACGGCATTACCGTTTCGGGCCTGCATGGCGTCACAGTCCGCAACAACCTCCTCTACAATATTCCAGGCGCCGGGATCGTTGGCTGGACCCGTCAAACAGGCGCCACGCCGACGGATGTGCGCGTTCGAATCTATAACAATACAGTGTATGCGGCCTCAACCGGATTGGCCTTTTCAGATTTCAGCGATGCTCCAATCCTGAGGAACAATCTGCTTCTCGGTAATAACACTTCGATTGGCGGGAGCCCTCCGAGTATCGACAGCGACTATAACTTCATGGCGCCGTCTGGATCGCAGTTACGTGAAGGCAGCCATTCCATCACACAAGCTGTGACGAC
>DATFWL010000008.1:0-3969 GCA_035259385.1 Vicinamibacterales bacterium
ACGAGTTCAGCTTCGATCCCGCGTCGCGGCGATTGACCAACGAGACGCAGGGCAAGACCTACGATCCGGTCCCGCTCAGCGCGAAGGAAGACGAAATCCGGCGCAGTGGCGGCATCTTTGCCGTCGGCCGCCGCGAATTCAAGGCCTCCGTCGCGCGCGCGCCGCGGATCGAATGGCCCGATCCGGATACGGCGCGCCACCAGACGACGACCGAGCAGATCGTCTGGGCGCACCGCGTCGACAAGACTGCCGAGGTGGCGCCCGGGGCGACGCTTCGCGTCTACGCCGATCTCCTGCCGGCTTCGGACGGGACGGCGCCGTTCGCGATTCATACGTTCAACCAGATTTCCGGCGGCAACACGATCGATCCTCGCCAGGCCGCCATCGCCAACGATCATTTCGTCTTCACCGGCAAGTCCGACGACGACAAGCAGACCGCGATCGGGCGCGAGTTCGCGCGCACGCACGGGATCGTCAGGCCGTACTACGCGACGCCCGGCGACGGCATCTTTCATTTCTACTTTCCCGAACAGGGACTCGTCGTGCCGGGTCAGTTCATTCCGGGCGCCGACTCGCACAGCCGCGCCTACGGCGCGTACGGCGCGGTCGGCATCGGTGTCGGCTCCACGACGCTCGGCTTCGGCTGGTCGACCGGCTACATCTATTTCACGGTCGCCAGGGCGAGGCGCGTCGTGTTCGCTGGAACGCTGCATCCGTGGGTGAGCGGCAAGGACATCGTGCTCGAGCTGCTCCGCCGGTGGGGCGCGAAGCAGTCGCAGGGGATGTCGGTGGAGCTCGTCGACGCGAACCAGCAACTCCCGATCGCCTACCGCAACACGATCGCGAACATGATGGCCGAGGCCGAGGCCCTGAACGGGATCTTCGGGCCCGACGAGATCACCTACGCGTGGTATCGCGACAAGGGGATTGCCGAGTTGCCGTATCCGCCGGCGTCGCCCGGCGCCGACGCCGTTTACGCCATCGACGAGACGCTGGATCTCGGCGACGTGCAACCGATGATCGCCAAGCCGTTCAGTCCGGGCAATGCGTTTCCGGCCGACGAGGTGGCTCGCGAGCGTCTGACATTCGACAAGGCATTGATCGGATCGTGCACCAACGGCAGCTACGACGATCTGCTGAGCGCAGCGCTCGTGATCCGCGCCGCGCGGCGCAAGGGCGCGTCGAAGGCGGCGAAGGAGTTCGTCATCTTCCCGGGGTCCGGCGGCGTGTCGAAGCAGATCGAGCGGCCGGATCCGCGTCTCGACGGCCAGTCGATTGCCGACGTGTTCCGCTCGGTCGGCGGACAGATCCGCCAGTCGTGGTGCGGACCGTGTTTCGGTCAGGGCCCGGACGCGCTGCACGCCGGAGAACGCGCGATCACCTCCTTCAACCGGAACTGGCAGAACCGGATGGGGCTCGGCGGTGAAGGCTACCTGGCGAGTCCAGCCGTCGTCGCCGCATCCGCGCTCGTCGGCTACATGGCGCCGCCGAGCGAGCTCGGTCTCGAGTGGAGGCCGGAAGAATACGGCGGGTAGGCTAGGGGCTGGGGGCCAGCTGTATGTCGATCGAGTCGCAGCGCGCCGTCGCGCACAGCATCGGCGTGCCCGTCGCGCGCCGCCATATTTTCCTCTGCTGCGACCAGACGAAGCCGAAGTGCTGCGACAAGGATCGCGGCCTCGCCGCGTGGGAGTTTCTGAAAGCACGCCTGAAGGAGCTCGGGCTGTCGGAGCAGGGCGGCATCCTGCGAACGAAAGCGAACTGCCTGCGCATCTGCGAAGGCGGACCGGTCGCCGTCGTCTATCCAGAGGGCACGTGGTACGGCGCCTGCGATCCGCCTGTGCTCGAGCGGATCATTCAGGAGCATCTCATCGGCGGACGGCCGGTCGCCGACGTGCTCATCACGCAGCACCCGCTGTCCTAGCGCTCGTCCGGCGAGCACATCGAGCGCTCGATCTCCGCCCTGCTCAACCAATCCCTCGACCGCTCCGTCTAATGCGGCGGAGCACTCGATGGACACCTTTCTCCAGGACCTGCGATCCGGGTTGCGTCAGCTGCGCCGCACGCCCGGCTTCACGACCGCCGCGCTCGTCGCGCTCGCGCTCGGCATCGGCGCGACCACGGCGATTTTCACCGTGCTCGATCGCGTCGTTCTGCGCCCGCTGCCCTATCCTGAGCCCGATCGCCTGGCGATGGTGTGGGACACGAGCGCGCCGAAAGCGCTGACGCACGAGCGCATCTCGCCGGTCACGTTTCACGACTATCGAAACCTGAAGCAGGTGTTCGTCGACGGCGCCGGCTGGTGGTATCCGCAGGTCAACGTGACCGAAAGCGGCAAGGATCCGCTGCGCGTGAGCGCGGTGGAGGCGAGCGGAAACTTCTTCTCGGTGATCGGCGTGCCGCCGATCCTCGGCGAGGGCTTTCCGGCGGCGACGTTCTATTCGCCCGATCTGATCGCGGTGATCAGCCATCGGCTCTGGCGCGAGCGCTTCGACGCCGATCCGTCGATCATCGGCAAGCCGATCGCGCTCAGCTCGATCGTCTACCGTGTGGCCGGCGTCATGCCGCCGGGGTTCAACTACCCGAACAACACCGACGTCTGGCAGCGGCTCCAATGGGATTTCGCGCAGCACAGCCGCGGCGCACACTTCGTGGAATCGATCTTCCGACTCGCGCCGGGCGTCACCGTCGACCAGGCGAACGCCGAGCTGCGCGCGCTGACGGCGCGCCTTGCCGGCGAGTTCAAGGCGACCAATGGCGACTGGGGCGCCCGCGCGATCCCGCTGGCCCACGAGATCGAGGGCTACTTCCGTCCGGCCCTCTTCGCGCTCTTCGGCGCCGCGGCATTCCTCCTGGTGATCACCTGCACGAACGTGGCGAGCCTGCTGCTGGCGCGCGCCACGGTGCGCGAACGCGAGGTGGCGGTTCGCGCGGCGATCGGCGCGAGCCGCGCGCGCCTCGTCCGGCAGTTCCTCACCGAAAGCGTGCTGCTGGCCGCGATCGGCACCGCGCTTGGCGTCGGCGTCGCCGTCGCGTTCGTCCGCGTGCTGGTCGCGGCGACGCCAGTGGAATTGCCGCGGCTCGCGGACGTCGGCGTCGACGGGCGCGTGCTGCTGTTTGCGGTGACCCTCGCGGCGATGACCGCGCTCGCGTTCGGCGTCATCCCGGCGATGATGATGGCGCGCGGCGACATGCAGCGGCCGCTGAAGGAATCGGGACGCGGCGACGCCGGCGGCGCGCGCGGCCGGGCACGAAGCCTGCTCGTCGTCGCCGAGATCGGACTCGCCGTGATGCTCCTCGTCGGCGCGGCGCTGCTCGGCCGGAGCTTCCAGCGGCTCGTCCAGGAAGATCCCGGCTTTCAGGCGGCACGCGTGCTGACGGTCAACGTCGACCTGCCGGCGAGCTATCGCGATTTCAGGAAGATTGCCAATTTCTACGATCAGCTGCTGACCTCGCTCCGCACACAACCTGGCGTCGCCGCCGCCGGCCTCGCCAACTTCCTGCCGCTCGACGCGGCGTGGCGGCTTCGGTTCCTGATCGACGGACGGCCGCAGCCCGCGCCCGAGGATGCGCCGCTCGCGCAGCATCAGAGCGTCGACGACGACTACTTCAAGGTGATTGGCGTGCCGCTCGTCAAGGGACGCTTCTTCGAGGCGCACGACACCGTCGAGGCGCCTGGCGTCGTCATCGTCAACGAGGCGCTGGTGCGCCGCGAGTGGCCGAACCAGGATCCGCTCGGCCAGCGAATCACGACCTCGGTGCGCTACATCGGTCCGATGGGCGCCGTGCTGATGCCGCCGACAACGAAGTACGAGGTGATCGGCGTGGTCCGCGACGTCAAGAACGCAGCGCTGTCACAGTCGCCCGAACCCGCGATTTATTTCACGTATCGCCAGTTCTCCTTCCGCGGATTCAATCTCGTCGTGAAGGGACAGACCGGCACCGCGGCGCTGACGGCGGCGGTCCGCGCAG
>DATFWL010000009.1:0-2505 GCA_035259385.1 Vicinamibacterales bacterium
GTACGTGAAATTCGGCCGACCCTCGGTGCCGCCCGAGCAATTGCTGCGCGCCTTGTTGCTGCAGGTGCTGTACACCATTCGGAGCGAGCGCCTGCTGATGGAGCAACTCGATTACAACATCCTGTTCCGGTGGTTCGTCGGCCTGAGCCTGGACGAACCCGTGTGGGATCCGACGACCTTCACCAAGAACCGCGACCGTTTGTTGCGGGGCGACGTGGCCGCCGCATTCTTCGATGCGGTCGTCCTGCATGCGGACTCGAAGCGGTTGCTATCCGACGAACACTTCACCGTCGACGGCACCCAACTGGAGGCGTGGGCGAGCTTGAAGAGTTTCAAACGCCGGGACGCCCCGCCGGCAGAGCCGCCAGATGATCCGGGGAATCCGACCGTGAACTTTCGGGGGGAGACCCGGTCGAACGCGACCCATGCCTCGACAACGGACCCGGACGCACAGTTGTCCAAAAAGGCCGTCGGGCAGAAGAGCGTCATGGCCTATCTCGGCCATCTGTTGATGGAAAACCGCCACGGCCTGATCGTGAATGCGTCTGCCACGGCCGCGACGGGGACCGCCGAGCGTGAAGCCGCCGCGATCATGTTGCCGCGTGGGTGTCAGCGCGGCACGCTCGGCGCCGACAAGAACTACGACGTCGCGAGTTTTGTGAGCGCCGTCCGCGCGGCTGGCTTGACGCCGCATGTCGCCCAAAAGGTGAAATACACGGCGATCGACGCCCGAACGACCCGGCATGCTGGCTACGCAATCAGCCAACGGAAACGGAAGCTGGTCGAGCAAGCGTTCGGCTGGAGGAAGACCGTCGGACTGTTGCGAAAACTCCGCCACCGCGGCGGCGAGCGGGTCGACTGGATCTTCACCTTCACGGCAGCCGCGTATAACGTCGTCAGATTGCAAACCTTGCTGGCGGCCGAAGCGTGACCCGCCAGGGCAGCATCGAGCTCGAGATTCCGATGACGACCAGATCGACATTTCCATCAACTCGGAATCGAATGCCGGGTTTACTTTTTCCGCAGCCTGGCAGCGAAGCTTCGCCTCAAACCGCCAAGAAAGACCTGTGCTCCTTTGACCGTGTGGTGAAAGTCGCAGAACTCGCCTCCATCGGCCTCCGGTGAACCTTCAGTGGTCGGCCGCTGCGTGGCCGTTTGATGTTGGGCCCGATCACAGGACCGGTGTATTCGGTGAGAAGTACCATCACCGGAATATCTGCCAGGGGGTTCTGATGATGCCCAACATCCACACGATTATCCGTCAGCATGTTTCGCTCGAAGTGCGGTGTATCGACCGCCTCTACGTGCAGGGTTACATGCCCAAGCTCCAGACTTCTGGCGGCCTGTGCTACTTCCTGCACGACTACCTCGGCTACCCGGTGCCGTCGCCGGCCCTGCTGAAGCCCCGCCATGATCACTTCATCGCCGCGGTCCGGCAGTTTGCCGAACGCCACCGGATTCCAGTGGTGCCATTCGAACCCGGCGAGAGCAAAGACGCGCGCGTCGCGCGATATCGTGCGCGGTTCAGGACTCCTGAAGGCGTCGTCGTCCTCGGCGTGGCGCAGGAGAAGATGCGATCATTCAAAGCGCACAAACGGCCGGGGCGTGGTCACACGCCCGTGTTTGACTTCTCGCGGCAGTCTGTCGCCGTCAATCACTACTATTTCTACGTGCAGGATCGCGACTGGGGCCCAGCGTTTCTCAAGATTGGGACATACCTGCCGTACCCGGTGAAGCTGTGTCTCAACGGGCACGAGTGGGTGAAGCAATGGTTGCGGCGCAAGCGGGTCCGCTTCGAGAGTCTCGACAATGGGTTTCTCTCCTGCGCCGACCCCACCGTGCTGCAGACGGCCTGCGATGCGCTCGGTCCTGCCGACATCCAAGCATTCTTCGAACGCTGGTCCCGACGGCTGCCGTGGCCGATGACCGCCTGCGAGCGTGTGGCGGGATATGACCATCGCCTTTCCATCTGTCAACTCGAGCTCAGTCTCACGCAGGTATTCGATCGGCCGCTGCAAGGCCGGCAGTTCTTCGAAGCGGTCATTCGTGAGAATCTCGATCTCGGCCGACCCGATCGTGTCAGGTTGCTTTTTCCCGTCCGCCTCACGCGCGCCACGCCGCCCCCGCTGTATGGCTATCGCACCCGCGTGATCACCGACGGCGTCCAGCCCAGTTTGCATGTCGAATATAAGTCGTCGCACGTGAAGCAGTATTTCAAAGAGCACCGCGCCTTACGCACCGAGTTCACTATCAACAACCCTCGGGATCTCTGGGTACGGAAAGGCATCGACAACCTCTCTCACTTGCGCGATCTGGGACAGCAGGTCAATCGCAAGCTGTTGGAAGTGGAGCGCGTTAGCCACCACTGTGTCCTGACGCAGGAGGCGCTCGACCGCTTACAGCAGCCGAGTGTCGAAAGGGGCCAGCGCGTCAGCGCGCTCCGCTTTGGCGATCCGCGCGTGATGGCCCTCTTCCAGGCGCTGACGGCATTCACGCATCTGCCGC
>DATFWL010000010.1:0-7351 GCA_035259385.1 Vicinamibacterales bacterium
ACACCCCACACCAGCCAGAGGACGAAGATCAGGCCGATCGCGATGTAGCGTGCCGTGTCGCTTTCGAGCGGCCGGTAGCTGCCGAATGCGAAGTACGGTCCGGCAAACCAGATGAAGATCGCGATCAGCGCGAACGCGATCAGCCGGACGAGGGCGCGAAAGCTGAAAAATCTGCGCACGGCGGCCTCACGAGCTCCGCACGTGGACGATCTCCACGCGGCGATTGCGCGACCGGTTGGCCGGATCCGACTCGTCGTACTTCGGCTCGGACGAGCCGACGCCGGTCCATTGGAATCGCGCCGGGTCGGTGCTCCCCTGCTTCAGCAGATTCACGACGCTGACGGCGCGCTCGCGGGACAGCTCGAAGTTGTCCTGGAAGCGCAGCGACTTGATCGGTTGACTGTCGGTATGCCCGACGACCAGCACGCGACCCGGCACTTTGTTCAGGGCATCGGCGACGCGCCTGAGCGTCGCGTAGTAGCTCTCGTTGACGGTCGCGCTCCCGGACGGAAAGAGATCGGCGGCGGGCAGGGTCACCGTCGTCTTGCTGCCTTGCTCGTCGACACTGAGCGCGCCGCTCTGTTCGTCGCTGGCGAGCAGCTGCTTCAGCGAGGGACCGCGCACGGGCGCAGCCGGGGGCGGCGTCGAAAAGTCTTCGAGACCGATTCGGGCGAGGTCGCTCTGGATCGGCGCAGCAGCGCCGGCGAGGCTCGCGTACCACGCGGTGAACGCGATCGCCAGGATGGGCAGCGCTGCCGCCGAGACGACCCACCAGGGCAGGTAATGAAGGATCGGATTGCGGCGATCTTCGAGCCCGCGCCAGCGCAGCGAGAGGCCGGCAGGAGAGGCACCGCGCCGCTCCCGGATCTGGCGATAGAGCCTCTGCTGAATCTCGAGGAGCTTGTCCTGCCCGCGCTCCTGCACTTCGTATTTCCCGGCAAACCCGAAGGCGAGCGCCAGATACTGGAGCTCCATCAGATCGATGAACTTCGACGGGTCCTTCGACGTGCGATCGAGCATGTCGAAGAACTTCTCGCCGCCCCACGTTTCGCGGTGCAGCGCGACGAGCAGCGGATGCTGCGCCCACTCGCTCTGATTCCCCCACGGTGTCGAGAGCACCGCCTCGTCGACAGCGGCGCACAACACGTAGCGCGCCGCGAGGACGACCTCGTTCGGCACGCGCCCGGCGCGCGCCTGGTCTTCGAACTGATGAATTTCGTCGAGTGCCGAACGGCGCAGGCCGGCGACGTCGACCGTCTGCATCGACCCGCGGATCTGCGCCGCCATCAGCAGGAGCGGCGTGGCCGCCCGCACCAGCGGATTCAGGCCGATGCCAATCAGCGCGCGCGCCGCCGCCGGAATTGGCGTTGCGTCGAACGGCGCCGCCGCGGACGTCTGTCCCGACACCTGCGTGCGCGGCGCCTGGGGCTGGCGTCCGCCGCCAGGCCGCGGCCGCAGCTTCGTCTCAGGGCGGAAGAACGGATCGTCGTTTGTCGCCATGCCTCAACCCCGTATCACCGGCGAATCGCCCACAATTCCATGGCCAGGCCGGGAAACTCGCCGGTCACGTGCAGCGCGACGCCACCCGCGGTCTTGAGCTGTTCCCAGAGGTGATCGGTCTGATCGAGCTCGAAGTACGCAGAGCCCGCGTGAAACGGAATCTGCGGCGGCGCAACCGGCAGCGGAATCACCGGCACACCCGGCAGCTGCAGCCGCACGAGATCGGCGATCTTCTCGACCGGCCCGATCCTGAGCTGCGCGGGGAACCGGCGGCGCAGATCCTCCATCGGACTGTCGGCGCGCGCCGCCAGCACGAAGACGGCCGATCCGTAGAGCGACCGATCGGTGACGATCGCGACGCTGATCCCGAATCGCCTCGGCTCGATCGGAATCGCGATCGCGACCGGCACGATCACCTTGCTCAGCGATTCGCGCAGCGACAGGATCACCGGATCGAACGACTCGCGCAGGCGGTCGTGACGATAGGCCGTCGCCTTCGGCGGCCGCTTCCGCGGCGTCGTGAACGTCGCGAACTCGCCGGCGGCAGAAACGCACACCCGGAACAGACTCTCGGGATGCAGATCACCGGCGTCCGCGTGATGCGCGACCAGCGGCTCATAGCGGTTGATCGCCTGGAGCATCAGGAAGTCCGCGAACTCGGCGGCGCCGCCGCGTCCGGTGGCCGAGACACGACCCGCGAGCGCCTCGCCGCGCTGGTGCAGGAGACCCAGCAACTCCGACGTAAAGGCCGCGAGCGGTCGGGCGGCGCGGACGTGCAGCACCGTGGGAATGAACTGATCATCGAGCACGACCTGCCGATCGGCGCGACATTCAATCACGTGCGCCAGCGGCACACAGGTGTACGCTCCCGTCACCTCTTCCGCCAGGAGCAGGCGCGTCCGCAGCGAGCCGACCTCGAGCATCGCCGGATCGCTGGCGGTTGCGCTCGAATCCGACGCCGGCACCTGACGGATGTCGTGGCGCGCCAGGTCGTCGACCGATCCGTCGCGCACCGCTTCCGATTCTCCGGGGCGGCGCAGCGGCACGGCGAGATACAGAATCTGGCCGCGAACATCGGTGCCGATGTCAATCGGCGCCGGCAGCGGATCGTCGTCCGGTAGCTGGAACGGCGTACCGTCCGGGAACACGCCGGCAACGCGCCGGAGCGCCACCTTGCCGATCGCCAGCAGATCGCGTTCGAACTCGATCTCGGTGAAACCCCAGGCGTGGGGCACGAGCGGCCGGCAGCGGGTCTCGACGAAACGCTCGACGTAGCGTTCCTGTTGCTGAAAGTGCTGGGGCTGCAGGAACAGCCCCTGCGACCAGATGACGCGGCTATGCGAAGACATTCACACCAGATCCGGCGCACCTGCGCGCCGCGTGACCGCGCCGATCGCTGACGCGAAGTTGTACCTCCGGCCGGCTTCGAACGGGCTGCACCGCGGGTGTGTGCATGGGAGTGTCAATCTATACCCGAACGGTCCAGTTCGTCCACGAGTGGGCGCGCCGCGCCGGGTCGACTCGCGATGACGCGGGCGCACCTCAGTCCCCGGTCGGAGGTTTCGGTTTCGAGGCCCGCGCCGCCGCCTCCTTCTTGAGCTGCTGCAGTTGTTCTTCGTAGGCGCGGGCAAACTCGTCGCGGAACAGCCGGCGGAAGGTCGCGTCGCGATCCCTGTCCATTTGCTGCCACTTGTCGCGGAAGAGATCCCAATAGCTGCTGCCAAGCTTTGCGAGTAATCCGCGGCTCGCCCGCTGATCGAAGTCTTCCTGCAAACGATCGGGTTTGAACTCCGCCAGCATCGACTCGAATGCGGCGCGCATGCCGACGAGCATCGCGACCTGGTGATTGCGCAAATCCGTGAACGCGTCTTCGAATGCCTCAACTGGTCCCAGATACGCGGGATTACGCTGGACGAGCAGCTTGTGTAACGCGTCCTCCACATTGGCCGACTGCTTCAGCGGGTTGTTCCTGCCCATCTGCACCCGCGTCACCTGGATCCGGAACTCGTCTTTGATCTCGCGCCGCGACGCCAGCACGTCTATCACCCCAGAAACAACGACGCGGATGATCTGACCGAACGTTCGCGCGAGCTCCGGCGTGAGATCGGCCGGTTTGAGCCCGGCGCCGGTCAGGAATTCGGCAAGAAGCGTCCCCTCCATGCCTGCGGGCGGCGCAGGTGGCGGGGTGGACGCCTGGGCTGGCGGCGGTGGAGCAGATGGCGCAACCGACACCGGTCGAGACGGCGGTACCGGTTCTGGCGTCCGCTGCGCGCCCTCGACGGGCGGCACCTGCGCGACGTCGGAAGATGGCTGTAGGTTCGGCTCGAACCGCGGGCGGGGCGGCGGATCGAAATCGGAAATCCTCGGTGGTGACGAGCGCTCGACGATCGGCGGGGCGGGCGCTTGACGCGGCGGTGCCAGCGGCGGCGGCAGAGGCCGTGCGGGCGGCTCCGCCACGAGTTGATCGGCGAGCGGATCGTAGTCCAACGGGATTGCGTGTGGATCCGCGATCGGCGCCGGCGACGCCGGGCGTTCGTCAGGCACGACGTCCGGCGGCCGAAAATGCTGGTCGAGCAGGGCCCCGTGCGCGAGGTCACGAGCCGATGGAGGCGGCGGGCCTTTGCGGGCTGGCCGATCGTCTTTCAGGTCCAGCAATGCGAGCGGATCGAGATCCTCCCTCGAGACCTGATCTGGCGCGTCCAATGCCGAAGGCAACTGAGGCTGCCGATTCAGCATCGGCGGCTCGAAGCTCCCGCCGCGCACCGGCTGCGGAGAATGCGGCGGCCCGAACGGATCGTCAACGGCGTGCGCGGCCAGACCAAACGGATCGGAATCGCCGGTCGATTCGACGCGCCCGCTCCACGCCGACTCGTCGGTCTCAATCGAAATACGAATTTCGTACGGCTCGATCAGCAGGCGATCGCCCGAAGACAGCGGATGCGGCTGGCCACGCGTCAAGCGGTTCCGCGACGAATTCAGGAACACGCCGTTCATGCTGTCTTTGTCCTCGATGTAAAACACGCCGCCGGCATACGAGATCACGGCGTGTTTTTTCGACACCTTCAGATGCGGCAGCACCCACGAGTTGCCGGGAATACGACCGATGGTGCCGCCGGTGGTGTCAAACGTCTGCCGCGCGGCGCTGCCCAGCTCCGACGCCTGCGGTGAGATGACTTCGAGAACCAGGAACACGGGTGTGACTCGTTCGCAGTCTAGCGCAGTCCAGACGGTTTTCGGATCGACTCGCCCCGCGCCCGACGCGATCACCGCGCACTCTTGCCGAGCCGCGCGCGCGTCGGTGACCGGCGGGTCGATCGGTTCGGGCGTCGGCGCGCAACGCGACGTACTGCTCGTAGTTCTTGCGCGCATCAGCGACACCCGGCCTTTCGTCGTCCGACGGAATTGCGGAATTATCGGCGCCGCTCACGATTCGGGCGTAGACTTGTAGGCCCGCGACGGTCGCAAGGACAACAATTGCTGTTCTTTGCGGCCGTTGCGGTCTTTGCGTTCCGAGCTCGAAAGGAGCGGCACCATGCGTTCGCTCGCGTTCGGCATCCTCCTGCTGCTGGCCGTCCCGCTCTCCGCGCAATCGAAGAAGGCGTCCGTGGCGCGCACCGCCGACGGCCATCCTGACCTGCAAGCGACCTGGGATTTCGCACAGCTCACGCCGTTCGAGCGCCCGAGCGAGTTCGCCGACAAGGCGACGGTCACCGACGAGGAAGCCGAGGAGTTCGCGCAGCGGCGCATCGAGACGTCCAACAAGGACAAGCGCGACGGCGGCGCGGCGGCCGACGTCGAGCGCGCCTATAACGATTTCTGGTGGGACTTCGGCAAGCGCATCGCACGGCAGCCGTCGCTCGTCGTCGATCCGCCCGACGGGCGCGTACCGGCTGTGCTCCCCGCGGCGCAGAAGCGGCTGGAGGGTCGCCGCGGCAAGTTCGACAACCCTGAAGAGCGGCCGCTCGCCGAGCGCTGCATCCTCGGCTTCAACTCCGGTCCGCCGATGGTGCCGAGCGCCTACAACAACAACATGCAGCTCGTGCAGACGCGCGACCGCGTGCTGATTCTGAACGAGATGATCCACAGCGCTCGCATCGTCGATCTCACCCGGCGCGAGCACATGCCGCAGCACATGCGCTTCCTCACCGGCGATTCGATCGGGCGTTGGGACGGCGACACGCTGGTCGTCGATACGACGAACTTCTCGCTCGAAGGCGGATTCCGCGGCGCGACGACGAAGCTCCATCTCGTGGAGCGGTTCACGCGCGAGAGCGCGGAGGCGCTGCGCTACGAATTCACCGTCGAGGATCCCGACACGTGGCCGCGGCCGTGGAGCGCGTCGATTCCGATGGTCCGCAGCGACGAGCGTATCTTCGAATACGCCTGCCACGAAGGAAACTACGCGCTCGGCGGCGTCCTGCAGGGCGCGCGGTATCAGGAGAAGCAGCCGGCCAAGCCGACGGACAAACAGAAATGACCCGCAACGTGCGACGGTTCGCCGTCACGGGCGTCGTGTTCGCCGCCTGTGTCTGCGCGGAGCCGCTGGTGCGGGCGCGCATCGCCGCGCCGTCGGCCCCCGCGCCGGCGACCTACATGACTGAGGCCGAGCTCATGACGACGTTGAAGGAGGCGGCGAAGAGCGCGCCGGCGATGCACACGGCCCCGGTGCAGAACGCCGATCACTATCGCATCAACGTCGTCCGTCGTACGACGCCGCAGGGCGCGATCGCCCATCCGGATGGAACCGAAGTCCATCACATCGTCGACGGCGGCGGCACCCTGGTGACAGGCGGCACGATCATCAGACCGACGGCGGCCGGCGGGCGCGGCTCGACCGGCGCGACGATCGACGGCGGCGTCACCCGTCACGTCGCGAAAGGCGATGTCATCCTGATTCCGGCGGGCACGCCGCACTGGTATAAGGATCTCGACGGCACGATCACCTACCTCGAGGTGCGATTCGACCTTCCTCGATAGCCGAGGGTCCGTGGCAGCATCGTTGCGTGCGGCAAGTCGCGAAGGAGGCATGTATGGGACTGCGCGATAAGTACGACTTTGCCATCCAGACGGCGAAAAGCCTGAGAATGCAGGGCTCGGCTGAAGAGCGCGACGGCAAGCTCTATTTCAAGGGGACGACGCAGACACAGGAAGAAGCGAACAAGATCTGGGACGCGATCAAGACCGTTCCCGACTGGCACACCGACATCATCGCCGACATTCAGGCAACCGGCGGCGGGGCGGCTGCCGCAACCCTGGCCGGGACGACCTACACCGTGCAGCCAGGCGATACGCTCAGCAAGATCGCCAAGCATCAGCTCGGCGATGCAAACGCGTACATGGAGATCTTCAACGCGAACCGCGACCAGCTGTCAGACCCCGACAAAATCAAGCCGGGCCAGCAGTTGAAAATTCCGCAGGCGGCAAAACACTAGTTACCGTTGTTTCGAACGGATGTAGCGCGAAGAACTTACCGAGCTCGCGCCGGCCGCTCGCTCGTCTGAAGGCCTTCGCGCTACACCGCTGTCTGCGAGTGCGCGAAACCCTGCGCGCAACATCGCTGTCGGAAATTGCTGACGAACCCACTCTCGGACCGCTGCATCCTCCGCAGGCAACCGACCTCAGCTCGTAACCAGGTGGCATTGCGCTGTCAGAAAACCATTCACGCCTGCTGATCTCACGACAACGTTTCCGTCGCGCTTGTCTCTGAACGATCGCGCGAGTATTCGACCTGCTTGACCGGGCTGACCTGCCCGACCTGCTTGACCTGCCCGACCTGCCCGACCTGCCCGACCTACCCGACCTACCCGACCTACCCGACCTACCCGACCTACCCGACCTACCCGACCTACCC
>DATFWL010000011.1:0-8475 GCA_035259385.1 Vicinamibacterales bacterium
CGCCTCGAAGGCGTTCTCGAATGCAGCTAGCCCCCAGCCCCGAGCCTCTACGGCGATCAGCTAGCCCCGAGCCCCCAGCCCCTGGAGTCCCTACGTCGATCAGCTAGCCCCGAGCCCCTAGCCCCTACCCTCCGACAGTTGTCACTGAGACGGACCCCGAACCAAGATGGTTGACTTGGAGGAGTTCGTGCACACCTACCAGAACTACATCGGCGGACGAGACGTCGCCGCCGCGGACGGCCGCACCTTCACTGGCTTCAACCCGACGACGGGCGACGTGTGGGGAACGTTTGCGCTGGCCGCCGCCGCTGAGGTCGATCGCGCCGTCAGGGCCGCCTCCGACGCGTTCCGCACCGGGCCCTGGGGCCGCCTGTCGCCGACGCGCCGCGGCCGCCTGCTGATGAAATGGGGCGACCTCATCGCCGCGGACGCCGACCGCATCGCCACGATCGAGACCGGCCAGAACGGCAAGCTGTTCGCCGAGATGCGCGCGCAGGCGCGGATCGCACAGGACTGGCTCTACTACTTCGGCGGCCTCGCCGACAAGATCGAAGGCGCCGTCATCCCGCTCGATCGCCAGAGCATCTTCAACTACACGCTGCGTGAGCCGATGGGCGTCGTCGCAGTCATCACGCCGTGGAACTCGCCGACCTTCATCGCGATCATGTCGCTCGCCCCGGCGCTCGCCGCCGGCAACACGATCGTGCTCAAGCCGTCGGAGATCACGTCGGCCTCCGCAATCGAGCTGGCGCGGCTCGGCGAGGCAGCCGGTATTCCCCCCGGCGTCATCAACGTCGTCACCGGCTTCCGCGAGACCGGCGAGGCGCTCGTCGACCATCCACTGGTGGCAAAGGTGTCGTTCACCGGCAGCGTCGGCGCCGGCCGCGCGATTGCCGCACGCGCCGGGCAGCGCCTCGTCAGCTGCATGCTCGAGCTCGGCGGCAAGAGTCCCAACATCGTGTTCGACGATGCGAACATCGAGCAGGCGGAAGCAGGCGTGCTCGCCGGCATCTTTGCGGCGGCCGGACAGACCTGCGTCGCCGGGTCGCGTGTCTACATCCAGCAGCCGATCTACGACCGTCTCGTCGATCGGCTGGTCACGCGCGCGCAGCAGATCGCGCTCGGCGATCCGATGCGGGCCGAGACGCAAATGGGTCCCGTCGCGACCAGGATGCAGCTCGAGAAGGACGAGTCGATGGTGCAGCGCGCCGTGAAGGAAGGCGCCGTCGTGCTGTGCGGCGGCGGCCGCCCGACGCTCGCCGATTTTCCGGACGGGTATTTCTATCAGCCGACGATCGTCGAGCAGGCCGGCAAGGACAGCTTCCTGATGCGCAACGAGGTGTTCGGGCCGGTGCTGGCGGTCACACCGTTCAAGGACGATACGGAAGCGATCGCGCTGGCCAACGACACGGAGTTCGGCCTCGCCGCCGGCATCTGGACGCGTGACGTGCGGCGCGTCCACAAGATGGCGCGCGCGCTCGAAGCGGGGACCGTGTGGGTGAACACGTACCGCGCGCTGACGTTCAACTCACCGTTCGGCGGCTACAAGGCGAGCGGCATCGGCCGCCAGAACGGCATCGAGGCCGTGTATCAGTACCTGCAGACCAAGAGCGTCTGGTGCGAGCTCGGCGACGAGGTCCAGGATCCGTTCGTGATGAAGCTTGGGAATTGAATCCGCCCTTCGCGGCATTTCGAGCCTCCCACGAAGCCGCGAAGACACGAAGATCGCGAAGAACGATTTGTACAAAACAAAACTTCGTGCCTTCGTGCCTTCGTGGGCGCCTTACGGCGCCGTCGGTTTGCCGTTGGCCGGCAGGACGTTCAGCGTGACGCGCATCGGTGCCGGCCTGGCCGCGGCCGCGGCCGATGGGGTCGGCGTGCTGAAGGCGGACGACAGCAGGTCGGGATCCTCGAAGTTCGCCTTGACTTCGACCTTCGTCCCGCGCCCGAGCGTGAGCGGCTGCTCGAACCAGTAGCGGCGGTCCCAGTCAGCGCGCGTGTTGATGCGGATCATCGGCGTTCGCGAGCCGTCGGGGCGAACCGCCTCGACCTGCAGCGAGATGTTCGGCGGGACGCTGTCAGGGCTCACCGCGACCGCGCGCACCTCGTCCGCGAACGCGTGGCTGAAGGTGACCGTCTGGCTCTGGCCCGGTGCGACCGGCGGCGACTCGATCGGCACGGTCAACAGCTCGTGCGCTTCCTTCACCGGCGCGAAGTAGACGCCGACCGTGCTCCGATCGCTGAGCGCCTTGCCTTCGAACTGCCAGGTCTTCTTGTAATGGATGCGGACGCCGATCTGCGCGCCGGGTGGCAGGCGGAACGCGACGCCGTTGTCGATCGGCTCGCCGTCCTGGCCCGGCAGCCAGTGCGCCAGCACGCGTTCAGGCGCCGGGGCGGCGGTTGCGGCCTGCGCCGCGTCCTTCACGAAGATCGTCGCGCTGCGCACGATCGACGGCGATCCCGGCAGCAGGTCGACCGCGCGCACCCACCGCGCCTCGGTCGTGCCCGACGGCAGCGTGAACTCCTGCGTGTCCTCCATCTTGTCGGCGGACAGCGTGAAATCGGCCGGCAGCTTCAGCGCGAGGTCGGGCGCGCCGAGCGTCCAGTCGTTCTTCAGCTTCACCTCAGGCAGCTTCTGATCGAGCGCGCCCCGCGGGTTGCCGCCGGTCGCCCACGTCAGCACGACGTCGATCTCCTTCGGCGTCAACGTGTGCGCGCGCTTCAGCTCGCCGAACCCTTCGTCGGCGTTCCAGGGCGGCATATGCGACGCGATCAGCTCCGCGCGGATCGATTCGGCCCACGGGAACGCGTCGTCGTAGGTCATCAGCGACATCGGCGCGACGCCGCCGGTGACGTGACATCGCGAGCAGCGGTCCCGAAAGATCGGAAAGACGTCGTCGTTGTAGGTGTACTTCGACGTGATTGCCTTGTGCGCCTGTCCCGGCGCCGTCGACAACAGCGCCGCGGCGGCCACCACGCCGCCCACGAGCGCCAGGCGAATCGACGCGCGCGTCACGGTCATGGCTTGGACGGAAAGGACGACTCGATGTCCCTGGTTGCTTCGAGAAACTTGGTGTAGGCCTCGGCGATCTGCTGTTTGTTGCCGAGATCGCCGAACGCGTCCAGCATATACGCGACGCGCACGAGCTTCGCGATGGCCGGCTCGGCGACCTTGCGCTTCTCGACGGGCAGGCTGCCCTTGTGGGAATCGAGCGCGAGCGCGAGATCCTTCGCCTGAAATGCTGGAACGTAGATGCTGGCGAACGATCCCTTGTCGATGAACGAGCGGATCTGCTCGCTCCGCACCCGCAGTTGCGCCAGCATCTCCGGCACGGTATCCGGAATCGGCAGCGGCACGAGCGCCGGATCGACGCCGGACGACAGATCGGGCGTCGGTGCCGATGCGGCAGGCGTCGCCGTCGCCGCCGGCGGCGGCGCGCTCGGCGTTGGAGCCGGTGTGGCAGCCGGCGCGGCCGGTGTCGCAGCGGGCGCGGCGCTGGTCGTGCGCGGCGCCGCGCCTGGCGCCGGCTCCTTCGAGTAGCTGTCGAACGTGAAGTCGAACCGGTTGTCAGGTCCGTCGGCCTTGAACTTCACCTTCGCGTACATCACCGCAGGGAAGCCGAGCTTGCCGACCACGCCCTGAAGGTACTGGCCGCTGCGCGTCAGCGGAATCGTCTTCTCCTGACCCGTGCGCGGGTCCTTGACGAACACCGAGCCGGCGATCGTCCGCACCTGCGCCAGCGGCAGCGGCTTGGTGTAGTCGTCGTAGAGATGCAGGCGGAACACGCCGGACTGGAGATACGTGCCCTCGAGGTGGTGCCAGTTGTCAGCCGCCATGAAGAACTGACCGCCGTGCTGCGGGTTGTGATTGCCGTGCGGGCGCGGCGCGTACTTCTTGACCATCGCCGTCCCGTCGCTGCAGGTGCCTGGCGAGGTCGATTCCTTGTCGCTCCCGGCGCACGTCCACGACACCGCCATCGTCATCTGAATCAGCTGACGGCCGTCAATCGGACACTTGCCCGGCTTCGACTCGTGGATCGCGGCGTGCACCGGACAGGTCCACACGGAGTCGAGGCGGATCGCGACGAGCTCCATGCCACATTTGCGGCACTTGCCAGGATGGTCCTCGATGACGTCCTCGTCGCCCGTCATCGGGCAGACGTACGAGAGCGGCGGCAGACTCTGATCCTGGGCGGCCGGTCTGGGCGCCTGCGACACTGCGCCGCCCACCGCACCAAGCGCAGCAACCAGGACGATGATTTCAATCGCTCGACGAACGTTCACAACTCGGCTAGCCCCTAGCCCCGACAGCGAAGCACTCCCCAAGTCCCCTCGCGTTTCATGTTATACCCGTCCCGTGTCACGAAGCGTCATCCTTCTCGCCGCGCTCATCGCGTGTGCCTCGAGCGTCGCGACGGCGCAAAGGCTTTCCGTTGATGCCGCCTTCGACGCCTTCTGGGCCGCGCCGTCCGCGAGCGAGGCTGCCACGAAGATCGATGCGATCGTGCAGAGCGGCGCCGGTTTCGACGACGCGTACCGGCGGCTGAAGCAGGGCCGCACGTATGGACCTCAGCCGCCCGGCGTTGTCCGGCTGACCCACGAATCGCCTGACGGCGTCGAGCACAACTACGCGGTGACCATTCCGGAGACCTACGATTCGACGCGCCGGTACCAGGTGAGGTTTCAGCTGCACGGCGGGATCGGCGGCCGCCGGACGAACGCGCCGGTCGGGCCGGGCACGGTCGGTGCGCTCGAGGGCGTCGAGCAGATCTACGTCGTCCCGTACGCGTGGGCCGACTCGCCCTGGTGGAGCGACGATCAGGCGCTGAACCTCGTCGCGATCGCGGACGCCCTCAAGCGCCGCTACAACATCGACGAGAACCGGGTCGTCGTCTCCGGCGTGTCCGACGGCGGGACCGGCGCGTACTACCTCGCGATGCGCGAGACGACGCCGTTTGCCAGCTTCCTGCCGCTGAACGGCTACCTGCTCGTGCTCGCCGCGCGGGACATCGACGACGGGTTGATCTTCGCGAACAACCTGCGGAACAAGCCGATTTTTGCGGTGAACGGCGGGCGCGACCCGTTGTATCCGACGCGGATCGTCGATCCGACCATCGAGCAGATGAAGCACGGCGGCGTCACGGTCGACTATCACCCGCAGCCGAACGGCGTGCACAACACCGCATGGTGGCCCGAGGTGAAGGACACGTTCGAGGCCTTCGTTCACGACCATCCGCGCACGCCGCTGCCCGACACGCTCACCTGGGAAGTCGGCAACAGCGCCGCGCACCATCGCGCGCACTGGCTCGTGATCGACTCGATTGGCCGAAGGTCCGGCGCGCAGAAGGGCGACCGACCGGCGCTCGCCGATCTCAACGACATGCCGGTGCCGCCGTCGGCGGACTTCGGCGCGCGGTCGAACGGGACGCGGATCAACCGCGTTCTGCCGGGCTCGAACGCCGATCGGATTGGATTGAAGGCGGGCGACGTCCTCGTGCGGCTCAACGATCAGACAGTTTCCTCGGTGATGGAGGTCGGCGAGGCGCTGGAAGACACACCGCCGGGATCGACGATCGGCCTGCTCGTCGCGCGCGACAACCTGCCGGTCGAGTTGAGCGGCGTCTACCAGCCGCAGATCGCGCAGGGGCCGCCGAAGCATCTCTTCGCGCGCGCCGGCACGAGCGGCCGCGTCGATCTGACGCGCGCCGGCAACACGATCACGGCAGCGACGCGCGACGTCGCCGCCTTCACGCTGCTCATCTCGCCCGACCAGTTCGATTTCGGAAAGCCGATCACGGTCGTCGCAAACGGCCGCACGGTTTTCAACGGCAAGGTGGAGAAGAAGCTCGCGACCCTCTTGAAATACGCCGCCGCCGACAACGACCGCACGATGCTGTTCGGAGCGGAGATTCACGTCAGGCTGGATTAGCACGAAGGGGTCGGGAAGCCCGACCCCTTCGTGCTCTTACGGCGTACCGATCACCGCGACGCCCCACGGGCGATCGCCGGCCTTGATTTTCTTGATCACCGTCTTGGTCGCGATATCGACGATCGACACGTCGTTCGACGGTCCGTTCGCAGTGTAGAGCGTCTTCCGATCGGGGAGCAGCGCAACGCCCCACGGCCGCTGGCCGACTTCGAGATCGCCCACCGATTGGTTGGTCTTCGGATCGAGGAAGAGCAGCTTGCCGAACGACCCGGTGGTCACGTAGATCATCGAGCCGTCGGGATGGACCGCGATCCCCATCGGCCGCGGCTTCGGGGTCTTGCCTTCGCCTTTCAGCTCGATCAGCCTGATGAACTTGTGCTGTTTCGCGTCGAGGAGCGCCACCGCGCCGTCGTTCTCGAGCGTGACGTAGGCGCGCGAGCCGTCAGGCAGAAAACCGATGCCGCGCGGCCGGTGTCCGGCCGGGATGCGCTTGATCGATTTGTTGGTCGCGGTGTCGATCGCGAAGATGGCGCCGTCCTCCTCGCTCGTGACGTAGACGACTTTTCCGTCCGGCCGGATCTTGACGCCTTCCGGCTCCTCGCCGATCTTGACCGTCGTCTTCACGGTGCCGGTCGCGAGATCGATGACGCTCGCCTGAGCCGCGTCCTCGTTGGCGACGTACAGCAGCTTTCCGTCGGCGCTGATGTCGAGCTGCTCGGGGTCGTTGCCGGCGTGGATGATTCGTTTCACCTGGTAGGTGTCGGCGTCAATCTCGCCGATGCCGTCGGCCGAGCGGTCCGGCGGCGGCAGCGTCTTCTCGTCGACCCCAGGCGGCGCCGGCGGCGATCCGCTGAGCGCGACGTACAGGGACTTGCCGTCCGGGCTGGGCTGAATGCCGCGCGGGCGCTTCCCGAGCTTGTAGGTGCCGATCGCTGTCTGGGTGTCGGCGTTGATCACCGTGAGGTCGCCGGACCACTCGTTGGTGACGTAGACCCGGACTTTCGGCGGCGGGGCAGGCGGCGCAGCCGGAGCGGCCGCCGGCGCTGCGCCCTGAGCGGGTTTCGCCGGCTCCGGCGTCCCGCACGCGGCGGCCACAGCGGCCAGCGCGACGACGAATACATGATGTCGCATGGCCGCGATGATACAGCAGCGCCGCCACCGTATCCGGCAATCGGATTCGTAGAGTAGACTTCCGCCCTCGGAGAGCGCCTGTGCACCTCACGCCGCGCGAAGTCGACAAGCTGCTGATCTTCTCGGCGGGCGAGCTCGCGCGGAAGCGGCGCGCGCGCGGCCTCAAGCTGAATCACCCCGAGGCGGTCGCGTTCATCACCTCGGAAATCCTCGAGCTGATCCGCGACGGCAGGTCGGTCGCGGAGATCATGAGCCTCGGCTCGACGATCCTGTCGGCCGACGCGGTGATGGACGGCGTGCCCGAGATGATTCCCGAGATCCAGGTCGAAGGCACATTCCCGGACGGCACCAAGCTGGTGACCATCCATCAGCCGATCCGATGACGAGACCCACACGGACAGCGTCGTGATCCCCGGCGAATATTTCCTCGCATCGGATCCGATCGAACTGAACGCCGGGCGCGCGACCCGGACGATCACGGTCAGCAACCGCGGCGATCGGCCGGTGCAGGTCGGATCGCACTGCCATTTTTTCGAGGTCAACCGCTGGCTGACCTTCGATCGCGCAGCCGCCTACGGCATGCGCCTCAACGTCGCGGCCGGCACCGCCGTTCGCTTCGAGCCGGGCGACAGGCGCGAGGTCGAGCTGGTCTCGCTCGGCGGCACGCGCGAGGTGTTCGGGTTGAATCAGCTCGTCGAAGGTCCGCTCGACGAAGAACGCGTGCGCGCCGAGGCGCTCGCTGCGGTCGACGAGTTCGTCAAGGCAGCGCCATGAGAATCGATCGACGCACCTACGCGGATCACTACGGTCCGACGACCGGCGATCGCCTTCGACTCGCCGACACCGATCTCATCATCGAGATCGAACGCGACGCGGCGATCTACGGCGACGAGGCCAAGTTCGGCGGCGGCAAGGTGATTCGCGACGGCATGGGGCAGTCGACGACGGCGACGCGCGCTGCCGGCTCGCCGGATCTCGTGATCACCAACGCGATCATCGTCGACGTGGCCGGGATCTGGAAGGCCGACGTCGGCATCCGCGACGGGCGGATCTCGGCGATCGGCAAGGCCGGCAATCCTGCGATCATGGACGGCGTCTCGCCGGGCCTCGCGATCAGCGCGTCCACGGAAGTCCTGGCCGGCGAAGGGCACATCCTCACCGCGGGCGCGATCGATTCGCACGTGCACTTCATCTCGCCGAATCAGATTCCCGACGCCTTCCATGCCGGCATCACGACGCTGATCGGCGGCGGCACCGGCCCCGCGACCGGCACCAAGGCGACGACGTGCACGCCCGGCGCCTGGAACATCCGCCGCATGTACGAGGCGGCGGAGGCGTTTCCGTTGAACTTCGGCTTTCTCGGCAAGGGCAACAGCGCCGGGCCTGACGCGCTGCGCGAGCAGATTCGCGCCGGC
>DATFWL010000012.1:0-40259 GCA_035259385.1 Vicinamibacterales bacterium
GCTCGCTCGCGGGTGGCCGCGAACGGGGCCGCCCCGCCGGGCGCGGAGCCGTGGGCCGTGACCAGTGCTTTTCTGGCGAGCACCCGGTGGGGCTGTTCGCGGACAGGACCCGCCTTGAGCTAATTTTGCAACGCACTCTTAAGTGAATTCCAATTCGTAATTCTTAATTGAAGTTGTCCGCAATGCTCGACCCGGCCCAGGCGGCGCTGCTGGTTCGCGTGACCGCTCGCATCTCGGCGGTGTTGTTCGCGACGAGCCTAGTGGCAGCCGCGCGCCGCGTGGGCGTTCGCAACCCCGGCGCGGTTCGTTCCGCGCGCCGCGGCGATCTGGCGGCGTTCGGCCTCTGGGTCGCCGCGCATTCCATTCATTTCGCGGCGGTCGCCCTGCTCGCGCGGGCGACGGCCGGGCAGAACATCCGCGACGCCGGCGGTTACGCCGGCACCCTTGCCGTCGGCCTGACATTCTACGTCGCGTGCGGCGCCGTCTTCCGCGTGAAGGCGCGGCCGGCCGCCGCGTGGACGGCCGCCGCCGAGCGGCGCGTCGAGACCTGGACGGCCATCGTCGTCTGGATCGTCTTCTTTCAGGCCTATGCGCTCCGCCTGACGCAGTCGCCGCTGTTCGCCGTGCTGGCCCTCGTGCTGGCGGCGGCGCTGGCGGCATTTCTCATGCGCGCGCGGGCGCCGATTTCCTCTAACATGCAGAGACCATCTGTGGGGGTTTCATGACGAAGTACGTGGCGCTGGCCTTCGCGGCGATCGTGGCGCTGGTCCAGTCGCCGATCGCCGCGCAGCAGACGCAGCCGTTCGCGCGCGATCCGAAGGTCCCGATCGACGCTGAGTACACGGCCAAGATCAAGGAATACACGACCGAGCCGTTCTTCAATTCGCCGCTCACCGACTATCTGCCCGCGTCGAAGATTGTGCCGACGCCGAAGGCGGTGCTCGGCGACATCGCCGGCGCGCCGGGCAGGCTGCCATACGCCGAAGAGGTCTACGACTACATGCGGCGGCTGGAGAAGGCGAGCCCGCGCGTCAAGGTCTACTCGATCGGCAAGACCGAAGAAGGCCGCGAGATGATCGCGGTCGCGATTGCGTCCGAGGCGATCATGGCGAAGGTGCAGGAGAACGGCGCGCGCCTCGCCAAGCTCGCCGATCCGCGCACGATCAACATGGACGACGCGCAGGCGGAAGCGCTGGTCGCCGCAACCACGCCGATCTACTACATCACGGGAACGATTCACTCGCCCGAGACCGGCGCGCCGACGGCGCTGATGGAGCTCGCCTATCGCCTCGTCGTCGACGATCACGCCTACATCAAGTCGATTCGCGACAACCTGATCACGCTGATCACGCCGGTCATCGAGGTCGACGGCCGCGACAAGATGGTGGACGTCTACAAATGGCACCTCGCGAACCCGGGGAAGAACTGGCCGGGCCTCGTCTACTGGGGCAAATACGTCGCGCACGACAACAACCGCGACGCGATGGCCGCGACGCTGAAGCTCACGCAGAACGTCCTCGACACCTGGCACCAGTGGCATCCGCAGGTGCTGCACGATCTCCACGAGTCGGTGCCCTACCTGTACGACAACACCGTCGGCGACGGTCCGTACAACGCGTGGATCGATCCGATTCTCGCCGACGAGTGGGAGATGATCGGCTGGAACAACGTGTCGGAGATGACCAAGTTCGGCATGCCCGGCGTGTTCACGCACGGCAACTTCGACACCTGGTCGCCCGGCTATCTGATGTTCATCGCGGCGCTGCACAACGGCATCAGCCGGCTGTACGAGACCTTCGGCAACGGCGGCGCCGACACCGTCGTCCGCGAACTGCGCCCCGACGAGTTCGCGCGCACGTGGTACAAACAGAATCCCCCGCTGCCGAAGACCACCTGGTCGCAGCGCAACAACAACAACTACGAGCAGACCGGGCTGCTGACATCGCTGCACTATTTCGCCGCCAACAAGCAGCTGTTTCTCCGCAACTTCTACACGAAGAGCAAGCGATCGATCCTGAAGGCGCGCACCGAGGGTCCGGCCGCGTACGTGCTGCCGGCCGACGACCCGCGTCCCGGCACGCAGGCCGAGTTGCTGCGCGTGTTGCGGAGACAGGGCGTCGAGATCGCGCGCGCGACCTCGGCGTTCACGGTCACCGTCCCGGGCAAGAAAGCGCCGCCCCGGCCGACGACGACCGAAGCGGCCGACGGCGACGGCGTCGGCGGACCGAGCGAGGCGACGCAGGGAGGGCAGGAGAGGCGGGAAGGGCAGGATGGGCGGGATCGGCAGGATAAGCCTCAGCCGACGCCGCGAACGTTCCCGGCAGGCTCGTACATCGTCCGCATGGATCAGCCGAACAGCCGCATCGCCGACTCGCTGCTCGACTACCAGTACTGGAGTCCCAACGATCCGCAGCGGACGCCGTACGACGACACCGGCTGGACGTTCCCCGAGTTGTTCAACGTGCAGGCCGTGCGCGTGACCGACGTCAAGGTGCTCGACGCGCCGATCGAAAAAATCAACGCCGAGGTGCGCGCGAAGGGCGGCGTCTCGGCCACCGGATCGGTGTTCGCCGTCAACCACAACGCGGACGTCGCGCTCGTCACGTTGCGCTACCGGTTCAAGGACGCGTCGTTCGAGGCGGCCGAGGAGGCGTTCGAGGAGGGCGGCCGGAAGTTCAACCGCGGCTCGTTCATCGTCCGCAACGTGAGCGGCGGCGACATGGAAAAGGCGGCGTCCGATCTCGGTCTGCAGGTGGCCGCGCTCGCGTCGGCTCCGTCGGTCAAGACGCACGCGTTGCGCGCGCCGCGCGTGGCGCTGCTGCACACCTGGCTGACCACTCAGACCGAAGGGTGGTGGCGACAGGCGTTCGACAACGCGGCCGTGCCGTTCACGTACCTCAGCACGCAGCAAATCGCGAAGGACGATACCCTCAACGCGAAATTCGACGTCATCGTCTTTCCCCCGGTCGGACGCGGGCCGGAGGCGATCGTCAACGGCATGCCGATGTGGGGGAACGCGCTGCCGTGGAGGAAAACCGCAGAGACGCCGAATCTCGGCTCGGAAGACTCGACCGACGACATGCGTCCGGGGCTCGGCTGGATCGGCGTCGCGCACCTTCAGGACTTCGTCCGCAGGGGCGGTCTCCTGCTCACCGTGATGGACACGGCGGATCTCGCGGTGTCGAGCGGCCTCACGCCCGGGCTCAGCGTCACGCCACGCCAGCGGATGCGGATCGTCGGCAGCGTCGTGCGATCGAAGACCGTGGATGCGACGAGCCCGATCGCGTACGGCTACACCGACAACCTGGCGATCTGGTGTGACAACGGCCCCATCTTCAACCTCTCGAACATCTACGGCGCGCGTGGCGGACGCCGTCTGGGGCCCGACGACGGCGGCAACCGGCCGACGGGTCGAGGCACGCAGGACGATCCGGACGTGCCGCAGGGTCGGCTCGGCATCGAAGCCCCGCGCGAGCCGCGGCCGGAGACGTGGCAGGCTGTTCCGGTCACCGACGAACAGCTGCGCAACGGCATCAACGTGATCCCACCGGGGGTGCGGCCGCGTGTCGTGTTGCGCTACGCCGACAACCGCGAGTTGCTGGTGTCAGGGCTCGTCGAAAACGGTACCGAGATCGCGCAGCATGCCGCCGTCGTCGACGTCCCGCTCGACAAGGGCCACGTGGTCGCGTTCTCGAACAACCCGATCTGGCGCGGTGAGACGCAGGGCAGCTACTTTCTGGTCTTCAACGCGCTGATGAACTTCGATCACCTCGACGCGGGAAGGAAGCTGGACTCGCGGTAGGCCAGGTAGGCCAGATGGGCCAGGTAGGTCGGAAACTGGTGGTTTGCACTCTTTGGTTAGACCGATCGGGCTTACCCAACGACGTGGGCGACGTGGCCGTTCGACCGACCCGGCTTACCCGACCTACCCGGCCTACGCGACCCATTCCGGCGTCTAACACCACCGAGGTACGTATGGTCCGAGCGTCCATTGCTCTCGCGGGCCTTTGTCTCGCCGCCTCCGTCAGCGCCGCGCAACCGCCACAGCCCCAGACGCCGCCGCGCGACAACGCGCAGTCGGCTCAGCCTCCCGCCACCGCGATCATCCGCGGCCACGTCGTCGCCGCCGAGAACGGCCAGCCGCTGCGCAAGGCACAGGTCCGGATCTTCTCGCCGGAGCTTCGCGAGAACCGGATGGCGACGACCGACGGCGACGGCAAGTACGAGTTCAAGGAGGTCAAGGCGGGACGCTACACCGTCAACGCGAGCAAGGGCAGCTACGTCGGCCTCGCATACGGGCAGACGCGCGCCTTCGAGCAGGGCAAGCCGCTCGAGATCGCCGCTGGACAACTCGTCGAGAAGGTCGATTTCGCCCTGCCTCGCGGTGCGATTATCACCGGCCGCGTGATCGACGAGTTCGGCGAGCCGCTTCCCGACGCGATGGTGTCGGTGCAGCGCTACCAGAACGTCGGCGGACAGAAGCGGCTCGTTCCTGCGGGCCGCACCTCCATGACCAACGACATCGGCGAGTTCCGGTTGTTCGCGATCCCGCCCGGGCAGTACTACGTGCAGGCATCGCTGCGATCGAACATGGGCATGGCGGACTCCGACGATCGCTCCGGCTACGCGCCCACCTACTTCCCCGGCACGGCGAATATGGCCGAGGCGCAGAAGGTGACGGTCCGCCTCGGCCAGGTGATCAGCGACATGAACATGGCGCTGCTGCCGATGCGCACCGCGCGCGTGACCGGCACGGCCGTCGACTCGCGCGGCCGTCCTCTCTCGGGCGCCGTGATGGCGTTGCCGAAGAACGACTCGGTGATGTTCATGTTCGGGCCGCCGGCGCAAATCAAACCGGACGGCTCGTTCACGATCAGCGGCCTGACGCCGGGCGACTACGTCCTGCAGAACAACGGACCGCAGGGCAGCGAGTACGCGTCGACGGACGTGACGATCAACGGCGACGATGTGAACGGCGTCCAGCTGGTTTCGGCGCCGCCGCTCATTGTGTCCGGGCGCATCGTCGTCGATCCGGCTGCGGCGCAGGCGCTCCGAGTCTCGACGCTCCAGATCATGATTCAGCCGGCGCAGATCGGCCCGATGTTCGGATTCACCGGACCGACGCCCGTGAACGACGACCTGACGTTCGAAGCAAAGGGGCGGCCGGGGAAGATGCGCGTCGCGATGGCGAATCCGATGCCGGGCTGGGCGATCAGGTCGGTGCTGTATCGCGGCGTTGACGTCACCGACAGCCTGGAGCTCCGCGCCGGCGAAAGCATCACCGATGTCGAGGTAGAGCTGACCAACCGGCTCACCGACATCTCGGGCCTCGTGACGACCGCGAAAGGCGAGGGTGTGAAGGACTACACCGTCATCGTCTTTCCGCAGGATCGCGACAAGTGGACGGTCTCGCGCTATCTCCGGCTCACCCGCCCCGACCAGGACGGACGCTACAAGGTGAACGGCCTCCCGCCCGGCGAGTACCACGTGATCGCGCTCGACTACGTCGACTCCACGGAATGGAGCGATCCCGAGTTCCTCGACCTCGTGCGCGCGAAGGCGTCGTCGATCAGGATCGGCGAGGGAGAAGCCAAGTCGATCGATCTCAGGATCATGACCGGATCCTGAGGAATTGCTGCTCAAAACCTGTCACTCGGCCAGTAGAGCAGATCCTCACGACGAAGCGACCGGGCCGCCGCCGCCCTGTCACTGAGCGCGCGGACCATCATCACGTCTCGTGACGGGGTTGTGTCGATCACGGAGACCTGCGGCGGCACGAAGCCGGCGGGCAGGGACGCCCGGATGACCGGGCGGCGTTCGGCCGGGTCGCGCGCGATCAGGACCTGCAGCATCGCGCCGAGGCGCGCGCCCGTCGGATCGCGGTCGCCGCACTCCTCGATCGTCCACTCGTCCTGCTGTCGGTCGATCACGGCGTAGGCGACCGCCGACGCACCCTCTTCGGCCACGAAGAACTGCACCTCCCTGGCGCCGGGCGGACCGAGACCGGCGAGCAGACGCCGTTTCGCAACGGCGTACTGCACGAGATCGCGATCGCGATCGAGGTGGAATCGAAACGGCTGCGCGCGGATCCCGCCCATCGCGACGATGTCGGCCAGGTCGCGATCATCGCCACCGCGGATCATCGCCATCGGCGCGCCGTGACGGAGCGACTCGGTCACGCGGAGCTGAATGTCGTGTGTGTCGATCGCGGTGAAGCCCAGCCGCATGTAGTACTCGGGAGCGATTTCCGAAAAGAGCACCGCGAGATCGATGCCGGCGGTCGTCGCCGCCTCGAGGATGCGCTCGACGAGCTCGCGCGCGACACCGCGGCCGCGATACGCCGGCTGCGTGAACACCGCGCCAAGGCCGACGGCACGGATCGACGTTCCATCCAGTGTTGCGTCGAACAGGTAGCGCTTCGCGCTGGCCAGGACGGTGTCTCGGTCGACCAACGCCACGCGGTCCAGGTGCGCGCAGCCCCACGCCGTCCGGCGCTGCGCCTCGTAGTAGCGGCCGTAGGCGTGCCGGCTCAGCCGCTCGTGCCAGATGTCGAAAGTGGCATCAAGAATCTGATCGAGGAACGCGCCCTCCGCGGGAACGAGTGACAGAACGTGCATGCGGCAGCGCGATTGTAATGGCGAATTGTTAAACCACCGGGGGCCGGCGCCAGTCTAAGCAGGTAATGCAACGGCTTCTGGCCACACCTGTTGCGGTTTTTGCGATCGTCGGAACAGCAACGGCGACCGGTCCTGCGCCGACCGATGCGGCCGTCGTGCACGTGCTCAACCGTATCGGCTTCGGGCCGCGGCCGGGCGACGTCGAGCGCGTGCGGTCGATCGGCTTCGACCGGTACATCGACGAGCAGCTGCATCCGGAGCGCATTGCCGATCGGGCGATGGCGCCGCGGCTGGCCGATCTCTCCACCGTGCGGCTGTCGGAGAGGGACATCGTCAGCACGATCGAGCTGCCGCAGATCGAGGCGCGGCGGACGCGGCAGCAGGACCGCGCCGGCGGCGCCGCCGCTGGCGTGCCGCCGCCGCCCAATCCGATGCAGCAGCGGGCGAACGATCTCGTCGCGGAGCTTGCCGAGCAGAAGATCCTGCGAGCGACCTACAGCGAGCGGCAGCTGGAGGAAGTGCTCACCGACTTCTGGTTCAACCACTTAAACGTCGACGCGCGGAAAGGGCGCGACCGCTTCTTTGTGACCGCCTACGAGCGGGACACGATCCGCCCGCACCTGTTCGGCAGGTTTCGCGACTTACTCGGCGCGACCGCGAAGAGCCCCGCGATGCTCTTCTATCTCGACAACTGGATGAACGCCGATCCCAACGGACCGCACGCGGAGATGCAGCCGGCCCGCGTGGCCCGCGGGCCATTCGGTGGACGCGTCATCGTGCCGCCCGTGCCGCGGCCGCAGCCGCAGAACCAGCAGGCGAAGAGAGGGCTCAACGAGAACTACGCCCGCGAGCTGATGGAGCTGCACACGCTCGGCGTCGACGGCGGCTACACGCAGAAAGACGTCACCGAAGTCGCGCGCGCGTTCACCGGGTGGACGATCGAGAGCCCGCGGCAGGGCGCCGGCTTCACCTTCAACCGCCGGCTTCACGATCCCGGTCAGAAAGTCGTCCTCGGACACGTGATCAAGGCCGGCGGCGACGAGTCGGACGGCGAGCAGGTGCTCGACATCCTCGCGAAGCATCCCGCGACTGCGCGGTTCATCGCGACCAAGCTGGCGCGACGCCTCGTCAGCGACAACCCGCCGTCGCGGCTCGTCGAGCGCGCGGCGAAGCGGTTTCGCGACACCGGCGGCGACCTGCGCGAGGTCGTGCGCACAATCGTGACGTCGCCCGAGTTCGCGTCGCCGGACGTCTACGCCGCGAAGGTGAAATCGCCGTTCGAGTTCGTCGTCAGCGCGCTGCGGGCGGCCGGAACGGATCCGGTCGATGCCAGGGCGCTCATCCGGCAGCTGCAGCAGATGGGCATGCCGCTCTACATGTGCCAGCCGCCAACCGGGTACAAGGACACTGCCGACGCGTGGGTGAACACCGGCGCGCTCGTGAACCGCATCAACTTCGCGCTGAAGCTGGCACAGAACGATCAGGCACTGGCCCAGGCGCTCGGCGCACCCGAGTTCCAGAAACGGTGATGACCATGCAGTCCCGACGCGTCTTCCTGAAACAGGGGGCGTTCGCGTGCGTGAGCCTCGGCTTTGCGCCGTCGTTCCTCGCGCGCACGGTGTTTGCCGCAGGCGAGATCCGGCGTGCACGGCAGCTGATCGCCATCTTTCAGCGCGGCGCAGTCGACGGCCTCAGCGTCATCGTGCCGTTCGGCGAGCGCGAGTACTACGGCGCGCGCCCGCGCATTGCGGTCCCGTCGCCCGGCGGCGGCGACGAGGCAGCCGTCGATCTCGACGGCTTCTTCGGGTTCAACCCGCGGCTCGCGCCGCTCAAGCGGTGGTGGGACGCCCGGCAGCTCGCCGTCGTGCACGCTTGCGGATCGCCCGACAGCACGCGCTCGCACTTCGACGCACAGGACTACATGGAAACAGCGACGCCGGGGCTGAAGAGCACGGCCGACGGATGGCTGAATCGCTACCTGCAGGTGCGGCGCGACGAGCACGCGACCGCGTTCCGGGCGGTCGCGCTGACGTCGCAGGTGCCGCGGATGCTGCAGGGGACTGCGCCGGCGCTGGCGGTCAGCCAGCTGGGGCAGTTCGACATTCACGCCGGCCGCGCGAGCGCGGAGGCAAGCGCGTCCTTCGAGTCGGCGTACGCCGCGGCGCGCGATCAGGTGCTGAACGGGACGGCGCGCGAGGCGTTCGACGCGATGCGGATGCTGAAGGCGTCGGACCCGTCGAAGTACCAGCCTGCCAACGGTGCGGACTATCCACGCAGCCCGTTCGGCCAGGCGCTGCGGCAGATCGCGCAGCTCACCAGGGCCGACGTGGGACTCGAGGTGGCGTTCGCGGACATCGGCGGCTGGGACACGCACGTCAATCAGGGCACGACGCGCGGCCAGCTCGCGAACCGGCTCGACGACTTTGCGCGCGCGATCGCGGCGCTCGCGACCGACCTCGGCGACCGCCTGAACGACACCGTCATCCTCACGATGTCGGAGTTCGGCCGCGCGGTCAGCGAAAACGGCGGCGGCGGTACCGATCACGGCCACGGCAACGCGATGCTGATCCTCGGCGGCGGGGTGCGCGGGGGCCGCGTCCACGGGCGGTGGCCGGGCCTGGCGGTCGAGCAGCGCTACGACCGGCGCGACCTGGCGGTGACGACGGACTTCCGCGACGTGTTTGGTGAAATCGTGACGCGCCACCTCGGCGTCGCCGACGCGGCGCCGATCTTCCCGGACTACCCGATCAGCGCGGCGAGGTTCCCCGGACTCTTCGAGTAGAGGTTCACTACCAGCCGGATTCGCAGCGGGAAAGCAACCGCAGAGAACGCAGAGTGCGCAAGAGAAGAGAAAATCAAGAAAATCTCTGTGTTCTCTGCGTGCTCCGCGGTTGCTTCCCATTCCACGAGTCCGGCTCGGACCTCGCTCGGGCGACGCGCACGCCCTGCGACAGGTACAATCGCGCTGTGCATCTCTCCGATCTGCCGACACCTCAAGTCCTGATCGATCACGAGCGCGCGCGGCGGAACATCGATCGCGTGCAGCAGCTCGCGTCTGCGGCCGGCATGCGGCTGCGCCCCCACGCGAAGACCCACAAGTCGCCGCTCATCGCGCGGTGGCAGATCGATCGCGGCGCGGTCGGGGTCTGCTGCGCGAAGCTCGGTGAAGCGGAGGTGTTCGTGGAGGCGGGCATCAGGGATATCCGCCTGCCGTATCCGGTCAACCCGGCGAACGCCTCGCGCCTCGTCGCCCTCATGGATCGCGCGTCGATCTCGATCATCGTCGATCATCCGGCCGTTGCCCGCGGATGGTCCGACGCCATGCAGCGCGCCGGGCGCGTGCTCGACGTCCTGATCAAGGTGGACGTTGGATTTCACCGCTGCGGGATCGATCCGGACGCCGACGGACTCGGCTTCGTCCAGTCGATCGCCGCTCTGCCGGGTCTGCGGCTGCGCGGGCTGCTCAGTCATGCCGGCCATGCCTACCACGCGGCCTCGGAGTCGGCGCTGTGCGCGGTGGCGCAGCAGGAAGCCGACGCGCTCACGCGGCTGCGCGGCGAGGCGGAAGGGTCGGGCATCCCGATCGAGGAGGTTTCGGTGGGGACGACGCCGGCGCTCCGGTTCAGCGTGCAGCAGCGCGGTATCACCGAGCAGCGGCCCGGCAACTACGTCTACTTCGATCGCACGCAGGTGGCACTCGGCGCCGCAACCCTCGACGACTGCGCGCTCACGGTGCTTGCGACCGTCGTCTCGAAGCACCCGGGACGCATCATCCTCGACTGCGGCAGCAAGACGCTCACCAACGATCTGGCGCGCGGCATCTCGCCGGCGGACGGTTTCGGCGTCGTGCTCGAAGGCGACGGCGCGTCGCCGCGCCGGGTCGACGACACGCTCGTCATCGAGCGCCTGTCCGAGGAGCACGCCACGGTCCGCGTGCTCGGGGGCACGCGCCTCGAGCCGGGCGATCGCGTCCACGTCGTGCCGAACCACTCGTGCACGGTGTCGAATCTGGTCGACGCTGTCAGGCTGGTCGAGGGCAATCGGGTGATCGACACGCTGCCCGTCGCCGCTCGGGGTAGAATCCAGTAGCACGCACATGGCAGACAAGGACGGGAAAGAGCGCCGCGACGTCGGCGACGCGCTCGGCATGATCGAGACGCGCGGCCTCATCGGGATGATCGAAGCCGCCGACGCAATGGTCAAGACCGCCAACGTCGTGTTCGTCGGCTGGCAGAAAGTGGACGCAGGGCTGGTCACCGCGATCGTCCGCGGCGACGTCGGCTCGGTGAAGGCAGCGACCGACGCCGGCGCTGCGGCGGCGCGTCGTGTCGGCGAACTGGTCGGCGTTCATGTCATCCCGCGTCCCGCGGACGACCTCGAGAAGATTTTCCCGATTCGCTGAATCAGCCGCCGCCGCCGCGGCGCCGCCGCTTCCGCTTCGGGCGGATGGAGGCGCCGAGATCACGCAGCAGACCTTCGTCACCCACCACGAGCAGCGGCTGCGCGGGCGTCTTCAGCAGGTTGACGAATGCGCCGCCCGCAGTGCGTGCGTAGATCTCCCGTCCGTCGGTCAGCAGCTGCACGGTTCCGCCGCCGCCGGTGGCCTCGAACAGCCGGTGGCCGAACTGCTCCTTCAGGATCCGAAGCAGGGCATGCAGTTGATGGACCGAGAATCCGCGCCGCCGCAGATCGGCGAGGACCAGCAGCTCGAAGAGCTCGATCGGCGTGTAGCGGCGCTCGGTGTAGCCGCCGGCCTCGGTCCGGTGCGGCGGCACCGCCGGCGACAGCAGTCCGCCCGCGTCCCATCCCTGCAGCTGGCGCGCCGTCAGTCCGGTGAGCGCCGCTACTTCGCGCGAGCTATAGGTTTTTTTGAGTCGCATCCGCCATCGCGGCGCCGGCGAAATCCTTCTCGGTCAGTCCGCCTTCGTCGTGCGTCGAATAGGTGAGCGTGACGCGCTTGTAGTTGATCAGGATGTCCGGGTGGTGATCGGCCTTCTCGGCTTCCGGCGCGAGACGGTTCACGAACGCGATCGCTTCGAGAAAATCGTTGAAGGTGTACTGCTTGCGGATCGAGTCGCCGTCCAGCGTCCAGCCGTTCAACGATTTCATCCGGCGTGCCGCATCTTCCCGCGTCAGCTTCATCGGGCCCTCCGACGCTCGGCTGAGATGTTCGTGCTGTGTCGCGTGTCTTCTACGTCCTGGCGCCGCGCCGATCCGGGCGGCTTACTCAGGCTTCCGGCCTCTCACCTCGTCCAGGCGCACACGCGCGGACTCCACAGCGTCGAGCGATTCCTTCTGCATCTCGATTGCGCTCGGTCCCTCGGCCGGGCTGGCAAACGCGCTGCCGGCAATGGTTCGATGATACGCGCGCTCCGCGCGCTGGAGATCCTCGAGCGCATCCATGTGCTCCGCCTGCCACTCGAGCCACCGCGTCAGGCGCGCCCGCGCCTCCCCTTCGCTGTCGGCGGCACACTCGATCCCGAACGGATCGCCGGTTTCCTCGCGCTCCGCGCGCGCCATCCAGCGTCCGTCGCGCTGCGTGCAGATGAGTCGATAGCGACGGGCGCCGATCGCGAGGTGTGTGCTGTCACGCTGCAGATCCATCAGGAACCGCCGAGACCGCAAAGCCCGCAGGGCAGTCTTCCCGCTCGGTCACGCTGCATTCGGATCACGGTCCGGCTAGAGCCGGACACTGATCGCCCGGCTAAAGCCTTCGCGCTACGAAGACAACGAGCGCCCAGCCCCAAGCCCTTCACAGATCACCGAAGCGCGCGGGGCTCACGGCGGCGAGCATCGGATCGATCCGGCCGTCGAGCATCGCGTCGGCGACGAGCGCCGCCGTCAGCGGCGCCAGCAGCACTCCGTTGCGGTAGTGGCCGGTCGCATACATCACGTTTGGGGCGATCCGCGACGGGCCGATCACCGGAAGATCGTCGGATGTCGCCGGCCGCAGACCGACGCGCGCGCCCTTGAAGCCGGCGCTCCACGCATGCGGCACCAGCTCGCTCGCCGCGTCCAGCAGATCGCGCACGCCTGCCACCGTCGCCCGCTCGTCGAACCCGGCCTCCTCGACTGTCGCCCCCACGAGCAGCGTGCCATCGTCCCACGGCACGAGATAACAGCGGCTGCTCCATGTCACGCGCCGCAGCGGCGTACCCGTCCAGCCGAGCGTCAGCAGCTGGCCTCGGACCGGCCGCACCGGCACGCGCACGCTGACGCCGTCGACGTCGATCTCGCCGGACCAGCTGCCGGCCGCGATCACCGCGGCATTTCCGCTCAGCGATCCGCGATCGGTGTCGACGACGACGTCCGCGCCGATGCGCGAGACGCGCCTGACGCGGCTCGGCTCGATGAGCTGTGCGCCGAAGCGTCGCGCCGCCGTGGCCAGCGCCCGCGTGAGGTCGGACGCGGCGACGAACCCGTGCGTCTCGATCAGCAGCCCGCCGGCCGCGCCGTCGCCGAGATGCGGCTCCTCGCTGCGCACCGCCAGCGCGTCGAGCAGCAGCGACGGCACGCCGCGGCGTGCCAGCCTCTCCGCGCGCGCGCGCAGCACCTGCACCTCGGCGTCGCTGCTGGCGACGTCGATCGTGCCGGTCCGCCGGTACATCACTGGAACGCCCGACTCGGCAATCGTCCGGGCGACGAAATCGTCGTAGAGCGCGAGGCTGCGGATCGTGAGATCGAGCAGCGGGCTACCCTCGCGCGCCTCGATGTGCGGCGCCAGCACGCCCGCCGACGCCTGCGTCGCGCCCATGCCGATGAGCCGCTCGTCGATGATCTCGACCGACGCCCCTCGCCGCGCGAGTTCTGCGGCGACCGCGCAGCCGACGATTCCGGCACCGACGACGATGATGTCGGAAGGACGAGCCATCGTTGTCCGCTTAGGTATACTCCAGCGGCCACCCCGTACCAAACAGCCCGCGCTGCGGTTGACGCCCTACGTCATCTCGTGACCCTGCGCTGGAGCGCGGCTGCGGGACGCTCTGATCTCAGGCCGCTCGCCAGCGTCTGGCCGACGACGGCCGATCCGATCACACCGATGCGTGTCATGCGCGACAGTATGCGTCGAACCCTGTGGCGTTTCTACGATCGATTTGAGTGGGGAGAACGCAAAGACCGCAAAGGCCGCAAAGATATTTTGTACAAAAGAATTCTCGCGTGCTTTGCGTTGTGCTTTGATGTCGCGAGCCGCTCACCGTGTCTCGAGGAGCGGCAGCGTGACGAACGACGGCAGCGTCGCCGAACGATAGACCTTGTGCGTCGCCTTGCGATAGTCGGCGTCCTTCGCATGATAGATGTCGACGAAGGTCTGCGGGTTGCGATCGAACATCGGAAACCACGAGCTCTGCACCTGCACCATGACCCGGTGTCCGCGCTGGAACGTGTGATACCTGTCGCCAATCGTAAAGGCCAGCTTCGCGGGCTCGTTCGGCGCCATCGGCTCCGGCGTCGTCATGCTGTTGCGGAACTTCGCACGCATGATGTCGCCGGCGAGCAGCATCTGGAAGTGACCCATCGGCGCGGGAAGATTCCCGGGATAGACGTCGATCACCTTGACGATCCAGTCGCCGTCGGTGCCAGTCGTGGACACGTTCAGGGTGACGTCGATCGGACCGGCAATCGTCAGGTCCTCGGTCAGTGGCGATGTCTGGTACACGAGGACGTCCGGCCGATTCCAGACGAACCGCTGATCCTCGACCATGAACAGATGGCCTTCCGTCGTCGTGATTTCCGCAGTGTACGGCACCGGTTTGGACGGATCGCTGACGTACTCGTCCGCCGCCTGCGCGCCGCGATCGGACGGCTCCGCGAACGCGAGGCCGCCGGCCGCCCGCAGATACAGATTGCGCTTCCTCGTCCCTGGCGGCGGCCACTGCGGATGGGAGTGCCAGCGATTACGACCGGTCTCGAAGACGATCGCCTCGGCCAGATTCAAGCGCCCCTTGTCTTTCAGGTAGAAGTTGAAGAACGGCAGCTCGATGGTCGTGCGGTAGTACTCCGCGGTCTTCGAGCCGAAGGTGATCTGTCCGAGCGTGTCGCCGTCGCCTCGCGCCCATCCGCCATGCAGCCACGGTCCAACGGCGAGCGTGGTCCGGTTCGCGGGATTCTTCTCTTTGAGCGCGCGATACATCCGGAACGGGCCGTAGAAGTCCTGCGCGTCGAACCAGGCGGCGACGATCAGCACCGGGTGATCGATGTGCTCGAGATCCTTCGGCACGTTGCGCGCCTGCCAGTACTCGTCGTAGGTGCCGTGCGCCATGTGGTCGGCGTAGGTCGGGACGTCGTCGGCGAAATACTTCAGCGCGTTGGCGGCCGCGCCCATTCCGAGGAAGAAGCGGTACCCGTCAGGGGTTCCGTAGTCGAAGCGCTCGGTGTTGCGCTCGTTCGGCGCCACCCGCGCGCGGGCGTTGGTCGACATCCAGTTGAAGCCGTACATCAGCTGGTAGGCGCCGCCCGAGTGATAGTCGTCGCCGAGAAACTGATCCTGCGGGGGCGCCTGGGGAGACGACGCTTTCAACGCCGGGTGCGCATCGATCATGCCCTGCGAGACCTCCCATCCCGACCACGAGATCCCCCACTGTCCGACGCGGCCGTTGTTGTTCGGGACGTTCTTCACCAGCCAATCGATGGTGTCCCATGTGTCGGTGCTTTCGTTCGGCGTCGGCGACCCTTTCACGTACGGCACGTGATGAACGAACTCGCCTTCCGACTTGAACTTTCCGCGGGTGTCCTGGTAGACGAAGATGTAGCCTTCCTTCGCGAACTCGTTGTTCGGCCCGACGACGGAGCGGTAGGCCTCCGGGCCGTACGGGCCGATGCCGTACGCCGTTCGCGTCAGCAGGATCGGGTCGCGTTCCGAGGTGCTCTTCGGGGAATAGATGATCGTGAAGAGCTTCGCGCCGTCGCGCATCGGAATCGACACCTCGCGCTTGACGTAGTGCGCTCTGACGTCGTATGCAGTTTGCGACTGCGCCGGCGTCCGCGGCACCCATGCGGCGACGATTGCGGCCGCCACGACGACACGAAGGCACGAAGAAGAACTTCGTCCAAAGCTGTCTTCGTGCTTTGGTGGCTTCGTGGCGGATCCCGACGAAGGGAAATACGTCATCGCATCACGGTTGCGGTGACGTCGTCGTGCGCCCGCCGGGCGCGGCCTTCCCGGCGTCGAGATCGTTCCAGTTCAGGATCGTGTTGAACCCGAGCGTGTAGGTGCCCTGAGTCTGCCACCGCCAGAACGGACGAATCGCGAACATCACCACGTGCCCTTTGCCGAGCGGATGATCGAGCGCTGCGGCGCGGTTGGTGAGCAGCTGGCCGTTGAGCAGCGTGCCGGACAGCAACAGATCGTTCGCGTTGCCGGAGAACTGCATCACGACGCGTGGACGGGTGTCGTCGATCGTGACGCCGAACTGCTGCGCCATCTGCCGGAGCTGCGCGGTGTCGTCGGCGCTCGGCCGCTCGCCTCGACCCGCCGGCACCGGGTTCGCGTCTCCCTCGAGCGGCTGAATGCGCAGCGGCAGCGCGTTGGGTGTCACGTTCTGACCGATGCCGCCGTTCGGGTTGGTCCCTGGCGCGCCGCCGCGTCCACCGCCGAATCCGCCAAAGCCGCCGCCGGCGGACGCGTTCAACACCGGCGACTGGTTGAAGTAGACCGGGAGATCGGCGCTCTCGTAGCCGTAGGTGATCGGGCTCTTCATGTCGGTGATCTTCGCGCGCAGGATCGACCCTCGCACGAACAGCTGCGCCGGCTGCTCCACGGTCACGCCGGTCGTGATGCCGTACTCGGGCAGGATCGTCGCCGTCGATCCTTCGGTGATCAGCGTCCCGCCCTCCTGCACGAACTTCGCGAGCGCGGCAAGGCCCTCGATCCCCATGCCGCCGCGGATGTCGTCGCTCGAGTCCAGGTACGCGAGGTTGGGGAACTCGGCTGTCTTCCGGTACGGAAGCGGGGCGTTGCCGGTCGTCGGCATGCCGTTCACCTGCGATACGGCGCTGCCGCCGACATGCGGGAAGATGATCACGTCGTACTTCGCGCGCAGGTTGCCGTCGCGCAGCTTCTGATCGGCAAAGTAGGTGTAGGGAACGCCGTAGGTGTCGAGCGCCGCGCGCCACCAGCCCTCGTCCTGCGTGCGGGTCCAGCTGTGCACGTAACCGATGCGCGGCACGTCGAGATCGTGCGCCTTGACGCCGGGCGCGGATGCGACCGCCCATGCCGAGAGCCCCAGATCCTTGAGCATGGGCTCGAGCTTCGCGCGGTCGGCGTTCGGCACCACGATCGACCCGGCGCGGAACTTGTGCCCCGAGAGCTCGAAGTCCTCTTCGGCTGCGAGCATCCTGACGTCCTGATTCTTGAAGCGGAACGTCACCAGGTTGTTGTCGGCGGTGTGATCGACGACGAGCACGGGCCCGGTCCCCTCGATTCCGCCAGGCGCCTTGGCGTCCGCCGTGAGGAGCGCCATCTGCTGATCGAGGACGCTCTTCTCCGACACCGGCAGCACCTTGATGTCGCGCATGTACTGAAACGTCCAGCCGGTGTCGTCGTACGGCGACGGGTTCTGCGGCGCGTAGTTCTGCACCGAGAAGTACATGTCGGCCAGCGTCCGGAACGGCTGATCGCCGCGGATCACGTAGTCGCCCGCCTTCACGTCCACGCTGCCGGCCCTGAACGACGACGCTGCGCGCGAAATCTCGAGCCCCTGCCGACGCAGCTCGTTGACGGCGTCGGCCGCGTCCGCCTTGCGCCGTTGCGTCGCTGGAATCACCCATGCGTAGGTCGGACCGGCGCGACCCTTGTCGACGGCGCGCTTGTTCTTCAGCCAGTAGTTCTCGAGGTAGAGGTCCTTGTTCTTCGCGACGTGGCTCAGCGCGAAGAGCAGCGCCGACTCCTGGATGTTCGTGTTGTTCCGCGGACCCCATTTGATCTGCGGCAGCGGCGGATTGGGGCGGAACCACTCCTTGCTCGTCGTCGTCGGGCCGGGCCGGACCTCGTAGGGATCGGGGCCGTAGCTCTGCACCTCGTAGAACCGGCCGATTGCGTTGTGGCTGTGGGCGATGAAGAACATGTAGTTCGGGACCCAGCCGTCGTAGAAGCCGTAGGTCCAGACGCCCGGCACGCCGCGCTTGGTCATCTCCATCACGTCGTTCTCGGCCAGCATCCACCACTCGTTGACGACGATCGGATCGATTTCGTTGTTGTAGGGACCGGTGCCGGTCGAGGCGTACAGGTAGGTCTGCGCCTCGTGCAGGTCGTGAATCACCGTCGGATGCCACTCCAGCGTTTCCCTCGTCACCGCCTGCGTGAGCTCGAGGAACTGGCCCATGCCGTCGCGGTTGTTGTCGTGCTGGACGTACTTCCCCCAGTACATCAACGGCAGCCGCGCGTCGCCCTGGGCGCGCTTCTTGTTGAAGTAGTAGGTGTCCACCTGCTTCTCGCGGCCGTCGACCTCGATCACCGGGGTGATGAGCGTGATGACGTTGCTGCGGATGTTGCGGATGAACGGCGTCTCTTCGACAACCAGGCGGTAGGCAAGCTCGATCAGCATCTCGGGACCGCCGGTCTCCGGTGAGTGCATGCCGCTGATCGCGTAATAGATCGGCTTCGCGGTGTGCAGGAGCTGCTGCGCACGCGCCTCGCTCGTGCGGCGCGGATCAGTGAGCTCGCCGAGCATGTCGCGATACCGGTCGAGCGAACGGATCGTCGCTTCATCGGCGATCGCCAGCAGGACGATGTCGCGCCCTTCCTCGGTGGTGCCGACCTTGAAATACTTCGCGCGGGTCGGCGCTGCCTTCGCGAGCGTCTCGTAATAGCGGTAGATGTCCTTCGCGTAGGTGAGCTCACCGGGCGTTCCGACCACGCGGCCGAAGAATTTCAGCGGCGTTGGAACAGTGTCCGAGGCCGGCAGGTGATCCACGAGCTCGGTCGTGATCCGCGGATCCTGCAGGTACTCCCTGATCAGCCGCGTGTATTCCGCGTCGTTCTTCTGCGGAGGAGCGGCGTTGCTTTTCGACTGCGCGGAAGGCGACGCGGATGCGAGCGCGACGACGGCAGCGGCGGCAACCAAGAAATGAGGGCTTCGCATCCCGTCATGGTAATGCGGAATGCGCGGCGCCCGCTCGTGCCCCGACGGGCCGCAGATTGCAGCCCGAGCGCGATCTGATGCGCGTTACATCCCGACCTGGTGGCGGTCTGATCGCGTCATGCGCGATCGCCGTTACCTGACGGCCGGCGGCACCTTGATCTGCGGGATCGGAATCGGCCGCTCGACCGGCGGCTGATGAAACGGCGACACGAACGGCGCGGTGAACGGCGACTGCCTCGGCGCGGTGAACGGCGAGTGGAGCGGCACGCCGGCGGCGGTCGTGTCGGAGAACGCGACCGGCGGCGCGAGCCGAGGCCGACGGCGCAGGTATGGATAGCCATAGCCATACCCGTACCCGTACAGGTACGGGATCGCAAACTCCCCTGAGAATCCCGGATACGTCGTCGCCGGTGACCAGCCGCCGTTCGGCACATCGGGCTCGTGTCCAACGACCACGACCTCGGGCCCGCTCGGCAGCGTGGACATGATGAAGTTGCTGTTGAGCTCAGCAGCCGCCTGCGCCGCGCGCTCGCCTTCTTCGCGGCCGTTCTTGAGCATCGCGAGGATCACGGTGTCGCTGACACCCTGCGCCTTCAGCGTGACCAGCTGCTCCGGTTCCAACGCGAAAATCGTCTTGTCGCGGTCGATGAGCGCGAGAATCACGGCTTCGGTGACGCCTGACCGCGACAGCTCGACGATCTGCTCGACGGTGACCGCCGACGCCACGGACGGGGCAAGGACGCCGGCCATCAGCACCAGCCAGGCGACGAGGGGCCGGAAGAAACGGGACATATCACACCTGTTTGCAACGTGCTGGCCAGCCGGGCTGCCCAAAAACCTAACGAAATTCAGAGGTTTTGTCGCCACCGGCTGCACTCGGCCCAGGACACCCGATTCATATGGAAGGGACACCGGATGGCGGCGCTTGAGGCGTGCGCTATGGTTTTCCACGGATTACCTTCACGAGGCGCCGGGCCGCGGTTGGGTACGCGCCTTGCCTCTTGTTCAGTCGAGGTCCAGAGCCGTCATGTTATCAAATCGACTCGCATTTGCCGCACTCGCCGTCGCGTGCATTGGCGCCGCGGCGGGCGGCGGTTATCTCGCGTCGCGGCAGAACGCTGTTCCGGCGCCGGTGTCGGCGCAGATCCAGCCGCCGGCTGCCGCGGCTCCCGCGCCGACTCCCGGACTTGCCGCCGAGCGCCCGGTACAGGAGACCGAGGCAGTCGTCACCGAGCCGGCGCCGAAGCCCGCCGCGGTGACGCCTGCGCCGAAGACACCGTCGCAGAAGCACAGCGACCCGGCCTCGCGCGTTGCGTCGACACGCGACACCCACGCGGCAGCGCCGGCGCCGCGTCAGGATCCGCCGCCGCTCGCGAGCAGCTGGCCGTCGTCGTCGTCCGCGAATCAGCCGCCGGCGACGCTGCCGCCGTCCGCGCCTGAGCCGCCGCCTGCGCCGCGCGTTGACGAGCACCCGGCCACGGAGGCGCCCCGTGCGCCCGAGCCGCCGCAGCACACATTCGAGGACCTCGTCGTCTCGGCGCAGACCGTGATCGGCCTGCAGACGGAGACCAAGCTGTCGAGCGAAACCGCTCACGTCGAAGATCGCGTTGACGCGCGGGTCACGCGTGACGTGAAGGTCGGCGACCGCGTCGCGATTCCGGCCGGCGCGCATGCGATCGGCTCGGTGATGCAGGTGGAGCGCGGCGGCAAGTTCAAGGAGCGTGCGAGCATCGGCGTCCGCTTCCATACGCTCGTTCTCGCGGACGGGACCAAGCTGCCGATCTCGACCGAGACGATCTACCGCTACGGCGACGCGCCCGGCAACAGCAGCGCCGCGAAGGTGGGCGGCGCGGCCGTCGGCGGCGCAATCCTCGGCGCGATCCTCGGCGGCGCGAAGGGCGCGGCGATCGGTGCCACCGCGGGCGCCGGAGGCGGAACTGCCGCCGTGATGGCCGGCGATCGCAGCACGGCGACGTTGCCGTCGGGCACGCCGATGACGGTCAGGCTGCTTCAGCCGGTGACCGTGACGACGGAAAAAGAGTAGGACGGGTGGACGGGTCGGCGGATAAGAGGGATAGATCGTCGGACGCGACTAGGGCAGGCGCTTGCGCCTGCCCTTTTTTGTTGGCTTGTTCACGAAAAATAGTTAATATCACTACTTTGAACATGGGCAAGCCTGTCTCCGCTGCGGACGCCAACCGTGATTTCTCGAAGCTCCTTCGCGGGGTTCGTGACGGCGAGTCGTACGTGATCACCAGTCATGGAAAGCCGGTCGCGAAGCTCGTGCCTGCTGACGCGCGCGACCTCGTCCGCGATGCGGCGAAGCGCGCGTTGATTGCACGTCTCCGCGCGCAACGCGCCGGTGCCCGGGCAGGCCGGTGGACGCGCGACGAGCTCTACGACACCTAACGTGGTCACCGTCGCGCTCGACACCAACGTCCTCGCCTACGCCGAGAACACCAACGGCGCTGCGATGCGCGACGCCGCTGCCAATCTTCTCGAGCGATTACCGGTCGAGCAGACGTTGATCCCGGTCCAGGCGCTCGGCGAGCTCTTCGCCGTGCTCGTTCGCAAGGCCAGGCGCTCGCGAACTCACGCGCGCCAGGCCGTGCTGCACTGGGGCGACACGTTCCCGCTCATCGACACGTCGCCCGACGTCATCCTGATGGCGCTCGACCTGACGATCACGCACCAGTTCGGGTGGTGGGACGCGGTGATCATGGCGGCCGCCGGCGGCGCAGGCTGCCGCCTGCTGCTCTCCGAGGATCTCCAGGACAGGTTCACGTGGAACGGCGTGACCGTCGCCAACCCGTTCGCGAAGAACCGTCACCCGATCCTCGCGGCGCTGCTGCAGCAGTAATTCGCGCTGGCCACCGCTCGCGTCGTGCTGTCACGCTGCGAGCGTGTCCGCGGGAGCTGCAGATAGCGCGGAGACGGTCACTTGCCGGTGGCGCGGGCGGCGCGTTTCGTAGCATGATGCGCGCGTAAAGGAGCCAGTTCATGCGTGCATGCCTTTCGATTGTGATCGCAATGATGACCGCCGCGCCGGCATTCGCTCAGCAGGTCACCAAGGAGACGGTGCCCGGCATCACCAACTTCGCCCGCCTCGAAACCACGGTCGCCTGCGGCGGCGCGACGACGGCGCAGGCGGTGCCTGAGTTGAAGAAGATGGGGTTTGCGTCGATCATCAACCTGCGGGTGCCGACCGAGCAGGGGGCGAACATCGAGGAGGAAACAGCGGCCGCAAAGGAAGCCGGCATCAAGTTCTACAGCATCCCGTTCAACACCGCGTCGCCCGATCCGTCCGTCCCGGAAACCTTTCTGAAAACGCTGAAGACGCCCGGCAACGAGCCTGCCTACATCCACTGCGCGTCGGGCAACCGGGCGGCGGCGATGTGGATGATCAAGCGCATCGTCATCGACCACTGGGACACCGACCGCGCCGCGACCGAAGCGGCGTCGCTCGGGCTCACCAATGCCACGCTGAAGCAGTTCGCGATTGACTACGCGCAATCGCACAAGCAGTAGCGCGTCTCGACGACGTCACGCGCCTGCGCGGTGAGTTGGTCGCTCGCGCTCGAGACAGCGCAGAATCGCGCCCCGACAGGCGGACGTTGGCAATGCTCGCCGCGCCTGCGCTGACGTCCGACGCTTCGCGACGATCAGTCGCATCGTTCCTCCGTTCCGCCTCGCGCGATGGCGAGCCGCTGCTCGACTGCCCGCTCGTCGATTGATTCGATCACTCCTCTACGGTTGAGCAAACGACTGCGGGACCGCAGAGCTCGCAAGAGCTCTCTGCGCTCTGACCGGCGCTCATCGAGCGAGACGCTGCCGTTGCGGCTGGGCGGTTATTGATGTAACCCATTCAGGGCATGTCGCTTGCACCTTGCGCCTTGGAGGAGGAGTGAACAGCAATGAAGCACATCATCAAATCGCTCGTGCTGAGCGCTGCCGCCGCCGTCGTGCTCGCGCCGATGCCGGCGCGCGCGGATGGGTTCTTCATCCCATGGGTCGGCTCAGGGTTCGGCAACAACATCCAGGACGGCCGCGGGACGTTCGGTGTCAGCGGTGGTGCCATGGGCGCCGGCGGCGTCGTCGGGGGCGAAGTGGACTTCGGGTGGAACCCGAGCTTCTTCGGCCCGTCGGGCCAGTTCGGCAATAACAGCGTGATCGACGTGATCGGCAACGTCATCGTCGGCGTGCCGATTGGTGGCACGCGCGGCGGCGGCATCCGGCCATATCTCGTCGGAGGCGGCGGTCTCATCCGGACGCAGTTCGATCAGACCACGTCGCCGTTCAATCCGGTCACTTCGAGAAACATGTTCGGATGGGACGCGGGCGGCGGCGTCATGGGATTCTTCAGCGACCATGTCGGCCTTCGCGGCGACCTCCGCTATCTTCGCGCCACGCACGACATCAACAGCGGCATCAACTCGATCGACCTGAAGAACAATCGTCTCGACTTCTGGCGCGCCTCAATCGGCGTCGTGTTCCGCTAAACCGCCCGCCAGATCTCGCGCCATGTGTCGCCCTCGTCTTCGCTGACGAGGGCGACCATGCCGTGTGACGGGAAGTCCACGCCGGCTTCTCCACCCGTGACGAGCAGCGCCAGCAGCCGCGGCAGGTGCGGAAAGTGGCCGGCGACGGCGATGTCCCGGGTTTCACCCCGCAGCCGATCCCGGAACCATTGCGGCGGATCGTCCGGCTGGAGATCGCGTGTGGCGGAGAATGCGGCGAGCGCGTTGCACGCGCGCCACACCGCTTCCGCGGTCTGCTTCGCGCGCAGCTTGCCGCTGTGCCAGACCACTTGCGGTTTCGCGCCGCGAGCCGCAGCCTCGGCCGCAAGACGTTCCACTCCGGCCATGCCTTCCGCCGACAGCGGGCGCTGCGGATCGACATCCGGCCCGACCGCGTCTCCGTGGTGCACGAGCAGCAGCAACACAGCTAGCCCTAGCCCTAGCCTCTACAGACTTCGCAGCCCTAGTATCGTGCATGCTCGCTTCGCGCGAACCCGCCCGCCGACGTGATCCAGAAGGGGTCGGCGGGTGGCTGCTCGTGCTGTGCGGACTGCTGCTGCTCTGGCATCCGCTCAGCTTCGGCCTCCTCGCGTCGCACGCGCTGGACGCGCTGCCGTTGCGCGGCCTGCCGCTCGCGCTCGTTCTCGCCGGCCGCCTGCTCGTGACCGCGCTCGGCATCGCCGCCGGCCTCGCGCTGGTCACGCGGCGCCCCGCGGCGGTCAGGCTCGCGATCGCGGCGCTGGCGGCGTCGGGCGCGGCCGATCTCGTCACATACCTGACACCGTACATGCCAAGCAACCTGCTGCCCGGCGACACGATCTGGTTCGTCGCCGGATCGCTGCTGTATCACGCCGCGTGGCTGATGTATCTTGTGCGCTCCACTCGCGTCAGGAACACATACTAGAGTTCTAAGGTTCTAAGGTTCTAAAGTTCTCGGTTCTTGGTTCTCGGTTCTCGGAGATGGCGATGCGCAAGTGTTTTCTGCGCGGTCTCGTGGTCGCGTTGGCGTGCGTCCAGATCGGAGCGCAGCAGCGCGCGCCGCAGAACGAGTCGATTCGCCAGCAGGATCTGCGCGCGGATCTGTTTTTCGTGGCCGGGGATTCGTTGCGCGGCAGGCTCACCGACACCGAGGAGAATCGCGCGACGGCCGACTTCATCCGCTCGCGGTTCGAGCGGCTGGGGCTGAAGCCGGCGGCGCCGAACAACTCGTACTTCCAGAGCTACAACCTGATGACGGCGACGCTCGACACCGAGTCCGGCGCCAACGTGCTCGAGATCGCCGCGACGGATGGCGTGCGCCGCCTGCGCGCCGGGCAGGAGTTCTACCCGCACCGGTTCAGCGCCAGCGGGACGGCCTCGGCGTCCATCGTTTTCGTCGGATTCGGGATCAGGGCGCCGCAGATCGGCTACGACGACTACCGCGGCGACGCGGTGAAGGGAAAGATCGTGCTCGCTCTCGATCACGAGCCGGGCGAGCGCGATCCGAACAGCGCCTTCGACGGCCTGGTGACGTCGGAGTCGTCTACGCCGTGGCGAAAGGCGCTGGCTGCGCAGGAGGCCGGTGCGGCGGCCGTGCTCTTCGTCTCCGACGTGCACAACCATCCGGGCGCGACGAATTTCGAGGCGACCGCTCGCACGTACTGGCCGGAAAAGCCGCCGCGGATCCTGAACTACACGCTCGCGTCGTGGGCCGATCGGATCCGGATTCCGGTCGCGCAGATCTCGCCGGCGCTGTCCGCCTCGCTCCTCGCCGGCACGACGCGGACGCTCGAGGACCTCGCGAAGTCGTCGGAAGGCGTCCGTGGCGCCACGCCGGTGCCGCTGGGCGCGACCAGGGTCACGATTCACACGGCGGTCGACCGCCACCTGGTGCCCGATCGCAACGTCGTGGCGCTGCTCGAGGGAAGCGACGCCCGGCTGAAGGACGAATGGGTGATCATCTCGGCGCATTTCGATCACAACGGCGCCGACGCGACGCAGATCTTCAACGGCGCCGACGACAACGGCTCCGGCACGGTCGCCCTGCTCGAGATCGCCGAGGCGTACGCGCTGGCGGCGCATGACGGACAGCGGCCGAAGCGCAGCGTCCTGTTCGCGGCGTGGAACTCGGAGGAGCGCGGCCTGCTCGGGGCCTGGGCCTACACCGAGCAGCCGCTCGCGCCGCTGACGTCGATCGCGGCGGTGCTGAACATGGACATGATCGGCCGCAACGAGGAGATCCCGGCCGGTGGCGGCGCGCGGTTCGCGGGTCTCGACGTGCAGACCGCGGAGTCGAACAGCAACGCGCTGAACCTGATGGCGTTCTCGAGGGTGCCGGACATCGCGGCCGCGGTCGAAAGGGCCAACGGCGGCATCGGCCTCGAGTTGAAGAAACGGTACGACAACAACAGCTCCAACCTGCTGCGGCGCAGCGATCAGTGGCCGTTCCTGCAGCGCGGCGTTCCGGCGATGGGGTTCATCACCGGCCTGCATCCCGACTACCACACGCAGTACGACCGGCCCGAGAAGATCAACTACGTGAAGATGGAGAAGATCGCGCGGCTGGTGCATCAGGTGAGCTGGGATATCGCGAACGCCGACGCGCGCCCCAAGTCGCCGTCCGCACGGACGATCACGCAGTGACGTGCGGGGCTGGGGGCGAGCTGATACTCATTGCGATGTCCGGCTTCAAACGGACTCGTGATGGGAAAGCAACCATGAGAACTCTGATCGTTGTCGGCTTGATCGTGCTCACGGCCTCTGCCGCCGAGGCGCGCGTCGTGCGGCTTCGCATCGAGCGGCGTGAGGTCGTGCTCAACGGCCGCGCTTTCGGTGCGGCGGGCCCGTACGAGAAGCTGGTCGGCAAAGTCGACTTCGGCGTCGACCCAAACCTGCCGCGCAACCAGCTGATCGTCGACCTCGGGCTCGCTCCCCGCAACACGAGCGGCGAGGTCGAAGCGAGCGCCGACTTCTACATGCTGAAGCCGGTCGATCCGGCTCGCGGCAACGGGCGGCTGTTCTACGAGGTCGGGAACCGCGGCGGCAAGTCGATCCTCGCGACGTTCCAGACAGCAGCCGGCTCACCCGATCCCACCACCGAGGCGCAGTTCGGCGACGGCGCGCTGATGCGGCAGGGATTCACGCTGCTGTGGATGGGATGGCAGTGGGACGTCCCCGAACGCGCGGGCGTGATGCGGATGGAGATGCCGATCGCGACCGACGGCGGCCGCCGCATCACCGGCCTCGTTCGCGGCAACTTCATCCTCAACGAGCGTGCCGCCACCGCGCCGCTCGCCGATCGCAATCACCGGGCCTACCCGGTTCTCGACCCGTCGAGCGCCGAGAACATCATGACGGTCCGCGACGAGCCGACCGCGAAGGGCGCGCTGATCCCGCGATCGAAATGGCGCTTCGCCGACGCCGGGACCGTGGCGCTCGACGGCGGCTTCGAGCCGGGCCGCATCTACGACGTCGTCTATCGGACCGCCGATCCGCGCGTGATCGGCCTCGGCCTGTCGGGCACGCGCGATCTCGTCAGCTTCATCAAGTACGACAGGACCGAGGCGAATCCCGCTCACGGCATCACGCTGGCTTTCGGCTGGGGCGTGTCGCAGAGCGGGCGGTTCCTGCGGCACTTTCTCTATCAGGGCTTCAACGAGGACGAACACGGCCTCCGGGTGTTCGACGGCGTCTTCGATCAGGTGGGCGGTGCGGGGCGCGGATCGTTCAACCACCGCTTCGGCCAGGCGTCGCGGGACGCGCTGCAGTTCTTCAACATCCTGTTTCCGGTCGATCTGTTTCCCTTCACCGACGCTCCCGAAACCGATCCGGAAACCGGCGCCGTGGACAGCCTCCTCGCGCGCGCCGAGCGCTCCGGCACCGCACCGAAGGTTTTTCACCTGCTGACGAACTCGGAGTACTTCAACCGCGCCGGTTCGCTCGTCCACACGGATCCAACAGGAGCGAAGGACGCCGCCCTGCCGCCGAACACGCGCGTCTACATGATCGCGTCCGCGCCGCACGGACCGGGACCGTTTCCCCCGAACGGGCATGTCGGCGGCGGGATGGTCGGCCGTGCCGTGCTCAACCCGCTCGATTACTCGCCTGCTGTGCGGGCGCTGTTTCGCGCGCTCGATCGCTGGGTGGCCGAGGGCGCCACGCCACCGCCGAGCGCCTATCCGCGGCTCGACGACGGCACGCTCACGTCGCCTGATCGGGCAGGATGGCCGTCCATCCCGGGTTATCAGCTGCCGCAGCAGCCGCTGCGAGCGTTTCACCTGAACTTCGGTCCGGACTGGTCGAAGGGGATCGTCAGCGTGGAGCCACCGGAAGTCGGCGCGGCGTTCGTGGTGCGCGTCCCGTCAGTGGATCGCGACGGCAACGTGCGCGCGGGGATCCGCCTGCCCGACATCGCTGTTCCGCTCGCGACGCAGGCGGGCTGGAACTATCGCGATCCCTCCATCGGCGCGCCCGAGCGCCTCGCCGGCGAGATCGGCTCGTACATCCCGTTTGCGCGCACGCGTGCCGACCGCGAACGCGCAAATGATCCGCGCCTCTCGATCGAGGAACGCTACCGCAACCGCGACGAGTACGTCGGCAGGTTCGCCGCAGCCGCGATCGATCTCGTCGAGCGTGGATACCTGCTGCAGGAAGACGTCGCCGATCTCCTCAAGCACGCCGTCGAGCACTACGAGTGGGCGGTGAACCAGAGGCCCACGTCTCACCCGTAGACTCGTGCACCGGATCACGGCGGAAAATGCTTTCCGCGTCACTTCGCGACGGGGAGCGTGACGTACGACGGGTGCTCCGCCGATGTATAGATGCGCTGCGTGGCGGCAGCGAAGTCTTCCGCCTTCGCGTCGTAGATGCTCGGGACGAACGTCTGCGGATTGCGGTCGATCAGCGGAAACCAGGTGGACTGCACCTGGACCATCAATCGGTGGTCTTTCAGGAACACATGGTCGTGGCTGCGCAGCGGAATCGCGAACACCGTCGGCTGATTCGCCGCGAGCGGCTGCGGATGCTCGTAGCTGGCGTTGTAGCGGCCGCGGCGAATCTCCATCGCGATCGGCAGCTCATAGCCGTTCAATGATTTCGCGTATTCGCCAGGCGGCGGTCCCGCGTCGGCGCCCCACGCGTTCTTCTGCGCGTTCTCGGGATACACGTCGATCAGCTTGACGATGAAATCGCTGTCGGTGCCTGAGCTGGACGCGATGAGCTGCGCTGCCAGCTCGCCAGTGACGGTGAGATTGCGATCCAGCGGCGCGCTCACCCAGGTCGCGACGTCCGGGCGCCCGTCCACGAACCGCTGATCCGCGACCTCCCAGCGCCGCCAGTCGCCGTTCGGATAGGTCGGTGAGATCGGACGCGCGCGATAAGGAACCGGCGACGCCGGATCCGAGACGTACTGCGTGTAGGTGTCACCGGCCTCCGGTGCGTCGAACGAGAGCACGCCGCGCGGATGCAGAAACAGCTTCGTCGGCGTCGAAGGCGGTGGCCACGCCACGTAGGTCCGCCACGCGTTCGATCCGGTCTGGAACGTCGACGCCTTCCACGGAAACCTGCTGCCCTCGCCGTGCAGCCAGTAACGGAACCACGGCGCCTCGATGTTCTCGCGGAATTCGCGCGCCGTGTCGTGGCCGCCGAACGCGACCAGCCCGATCGACTCGGCGTTCGGGTTGTGCCACTGCCCATGGAACCACGGGCCGGCGACGATGACGTTGTAGCGGTTCGGATCGCTCACTTCGGAGCGCCGGTAGATGTCCCACGGTCCCCACGGATCTTCCTGATCCCAGAACCCCGCCACGTTCAGGTTCGGCACGAACGCGCCCTTGATGGCCTGCGCCCAGGCCTCGCTCTTCCAGAAGGCGTCGTAGTCGGGATGCTGCACGATCGAATTCCAGAACGGAATCGTGCCGTGCAGGTACTTCGCGTTGATGTTCGACAATGGACCGAGGCGCAGATACCAGGAATAGCTGTCGTAGGTCTCGAAGTTGAAGTTGGTGTTGGCGTTCTTGTCGGCCTGCTCGAGCACGGCGTACTCGAACGCGTAACTCTCGCGCAACGCGCCGTACCGGTGAAAGTCGTCGTTGATCCATTGATCGGCCGGAGACGCCTGCTCGGAGATCGCCTTGAGCGCTGGATGCGGCCTGAGCAGCGTCATCGCCGTCGTCAAGCCGTCGTACGACACGCCGATCATGCCGACCTTGCCGTTGTTGTTCGGCACGTTCTTCACCAGCCACTCGATCGAGTCGTAGGCGTCGCTGGTCTCGCCGGTCGCGTTCGGGTTCTCCGGATCGGCTTTCGACGACAGCTCGAAGGTCCCTTCGGATCCGAAGCGCCCGCGCAGATTCTGAACGACGAAAATGTAGCCGTCCCGGGCCAGTTCCGCCTGCGCGTCACGGCCGGCGCCGGCGGCATCCGCCGGCACGCCGTACGGCGATCGTCGAAACAGAATCGGCAGCGGACCCTTTCTGTCGGTCGGCGTCAGGATGACGGTCTCGAGCTTGACGCCGTCACGAACCGGCACCATCACCTTCTGGTACGAATACGCGGGCTTCTTCCCGCCGCTCTGCGCGACAACCATGGCCGCCGCAACGACGAGTCCGCTGAATACGCGCATCGGTCGGTTCCCCGAATTCTCCGAGGTTCCCCGAGATTCTCCGAGGTTCTAGAGTTCTAGAGCTAGAACTTTAGAACCTTAGAACCTCGCCTGTACGTTACGGCTGAGACGAACGATTCACGCTCGTCGTGCTTGCGCAATCTCCCAGAGTCGACTTGTATGACGAACCCTTTCCTGCGGTGACGGCCCCTTCGGGCGCGCGATCGACCTGTTCGATGAAGTACGCGTGGAAACGGGCGGCCCGTTCGAGGCCTTCGGCCGGGACCTGTTCGTACACGTCGCCGGACGAGTGGTAGAACGTGCCGGACTGAATCATCTGCGTCATCGGTACGTCGAGCGCCCGGTAGCCGCCAAGATCGCCCGACACGCCGGGACCGGCGGCCTGATACGTCGCCACGCCGAAGCAGCGCGGCGCGCGCGACCACAGGTCGATCAGATACGGCGACTCGTTCGTCACGCCGACCGCCTTCGCGCTCTCGGTGACGCTGGTTTCCCAGACCATGCCGGTGTTGTTGGTCGCCCGCGTCTTGCCGCGGACGACGTCGAGATATGCGACATGTTCCAGGTTGAGGACGAGCAGTGTGTTGTCCTTCAGCTCGGGATGTGCCGCGACGAGCGAGGTCGGTCCGTTCCCCGGTCCATGATGGCCGCCGCTGGCGACGAACATCAGGGTGTGCATCGGCTGCGGCTGCTTCGCGAAGTACCGCGCCAGCCCGACCAGGACCGCGAGGCCGCTCGCGTTGTCGTCGCCGCCCTGGAAGTATCCGTCGGCATGCGCGTTGACGATGATCCGCTTCGGTGAACGGCCGCGGATCATCGCGACGCCGTTCGCTGACGTGAGGTTCGATCGCGCCGCGGAGGTCAAGGCCAGCGTGAGCTTCACGCGATCGAGCACGCCGGCGGCTGCGGCCTTGCCGATCACCTGCTCGAGAAACCACGCGTCCTGGCCGCCGACGATGAAGCAGGGCGCCTTGCCGCACGCGAATCGCGCGTCGACGTACTGGGCGTTGCCCGGCCCTTCGATGGCGTTGATGACACCGACCGCCCCTTTCCCGGCCAGCTTTGCGGCAATCCCCTGCTCCGCGGATCCGAACAGCGACGGTTCCGGCCGGACATGAACCACCGCGATCTTGCCGGCGACGTCGCGGCCGGCGAGATCGGCGTCGGTGCCGCGCCCCACGTAGACAACCGGCGCGGTCAGGCTGCCGCCCGGAATCGTCGCGCCGCCCGGCTGTGGAAATGCCGACTGCAACGTGACCGTCTCGGTGCCCGCGCCGAATGCCGGGTCGCCGACCACCTGCACACGCCACGACTGCGGCACCCACATCGAGCCCTGCACCGGGTAGCTCTCGACCGCCGCACTCTCGAGGCCGGCTGTCGTGAACGCGTTCACGGTCCACTCGATGGTGTGCATGAACGCCGGTGTCGCCGCCCGCCGTCCCCACACTGTGTCGCCTGCTGCCAGGCTCTCGAGCGAGAAGTCGACAATGCGACGCTGCGCATTCTTCAGCTCCGCGCCGTCGAGCAGTTCGTCAGCACGGCCAGCGCGACGCGGGAACTGCGCCCGCAGCGGCGCGAACACCTCGTCGTACTTCATCACCGGCTTCCGCGGATCGCTGAGCGGAGGCGGCGCGGGAATGCCGAACCACGCGCCGCCGCCCTGCGCGACAAGCGATGCGGCGGAGACACTCGACGCCAGCAGCGCAATCAGTTGCCATGTCGTGCGCATAGGTCCTCGCAGGCCGGCATCCTACCATTGCAGATCAAAGTCCGGCTAAGCCGGACCCTACAACCGCTTCAGCAGCGCGCTCGCCTTTCGAAACCATGGGCGCTCGCGGCGCCGGAGATAGCGCGGCATCGTCGGCTTCTTGGCGAGAATGCGCTCCGCCCACGCCTTCGCCTCGGCCGGCCGCTTCTGAGCGTCGAGAAATGCGGCGTAGTTGTAATACGTCTCGGACAGCGTCGAGATGTCGGTCGCCCGTTTGAAGAGCGCGTCCGCCTGTTCGGGATCGCCGCCGCAGCCGTGTGCGTGCGCAAGCAGCCCGATCGCCCGGTGAAAGTCGTACTTCGGATCCTTCGCGACGACGTGCTCGAGATCGGCGCGCGCCGACCCGTAATCCTGCAGCCCCAGTTCGGCGACGCCGCGCCGGTAGAACGGATCGAGCGACTCCGATCGCGACGCCGCAATCACCATGTCATACAGCTCGCGCGCCCTCGCGAACCTGCCTTCCTCGAGGTACAGGTCCGCGAGCTCTTCCTGATTCCCGATCGCCGGGTTGTCGAGAATCACCTGCTCGAGCAGGCGGATGCGACGCCGCCGCGAGAAGTGCTCGAGCGAGCCGACGACCAGGTTCACGTCCGGCAGGACCTCGGCGACGATGTAGACGAGCGCCCCGAGACCGCCGCCGATCAGGATGATCCAGAGCCAGTACGTCTCCGGGCGGCGGCGCACGAAATGCACGATCGCCAGCGCCTGCAGCAGCAGCCCCCACGGGTAGAACAGCGCGGTCAGGCCCATGCGCGCGTGCGCCCGTTCCGTTCGTCAGCTGACTGCTCTGTCGGTAATCTCGAGGCCCCGATCGATGATCGCGAACGCGTCACGCAGCTCCGACTCCGTGATGCACAGCGGCGGGTTCGTGAAGAACGTGTTCCACCGCACGAACGTGTAGAGCCCCTCCTGCCGGAAAAACTTCCCCAGCGCGGCCATCTCCTCCGACGTGCCGTTGAACGGGGCGAGCGGCGTCTTCTTCGCCTTGTCGCGCACCAGCTCGATCAGTCCGAACAGCCCGATCGACCGGGCAGCGCCGACCGACGGATGCCGGCGCGCGAGATCGGCGTGCAGCTCTTTCATCACCGCGCCCATCGCGCGCGCGTTCTCGAGCAGCTGGTCCTCTTCGTAGACGCGGATGCTGGCGAGCGCTGCGGCGCACGCCAGCGGATGGCTGTTGTAGGTGAGGCCGCCGTAGAAGACCTTGTCCTGGAACTGATCGGCGATCGCGCGGCGCATGCCGACCGCGCCGAGCTGCACGTAGGCGGCGGTCAGCCCCTTCGCCATCGTGATCATGTCGGGGACGACGTTCCAGTGATCGATCGCGAACCACTCGCCGGTGCGGCCGAAGCCGGCCATCACCTCGTCGCAGATCATCAGGATGCCGTATTTCGTGCACAGCTCGCGGACACCCTGCATGTAGCCGTCGGGCGGTACCAGCACGCCGTTGGTGCCGGTCACCGACTCGAGGATGAACGCCGCAATGGTGTGCGGACCCTCGAGCTGAATCACTTCCTCGATCATCGCGAGCGATTCTTCCGCCGTGTCCCAGCCGCGGGAGATGCCGTGATACGGATCGAGCACGTGGACGACGCCCGGCATGCCGGGCTCGGACGCCCAGCGGCGCGGATCGCCGGTGAGCATCATGCTGCCGGCGGTCGCGCCATGGTACGAGCGGTAGCGGGCGAGGATCTTGTGACGTCCGGTCGCCAGGCGGGCGAGCTTGACGGCATTCTCGTTGGCCTCGGCGCCACCGTTGGTGAAGAAGAAGACATCGATGTCGCCGGGCGTGATCTGGGCGAGCTTGGCGCCGAGCCTGGCGCGCGGCTCGGTCGCCATGAACGGGTTGGCATAGGCGAGCGTCTCCAGCTGCGCCTCGACCGCGCGAATCACCCGCTCGTCGCCGTGGCCGATGTTCACGCACATCAACTGGCTGTTGAAGTCGATGAAGCGCTTGCCTTCCGGCGTCCAGAAATAGATGCCTTTCGCGCGTGCGACCGGAATCGGATCCGCTTTCGACTGCGCCGTCCACTCGAAGAGCGTGTGCTTCTTCGACAGCGCGATCATCTCTTCCCCACTCATCGTCGTCAGCGTTTCAGTCGCCATGTCATCCTCGCTCGGCTAAAGCCTTCGCGCTACGAAAGACAGCGAGCCCCCAGCCGCCAAGATCCCAATCAGCCAGCCCCCAGCCCCGAGCCCCAGCCCCTACTGCGTGCCACCCTTCAGCATCGCCTCGCGCTTGGCGCGGAATTCGTTCCCCGGCTTCCACTCCGGCAGCTTGTCGGCCTGTGCCACCCGGTACCCGACCGCGAACAGCACCATCAGGTCTTCGCGCGTGCCCGAGAGATCCCAGTCGGGCAGCACGACGTCCTTCGGCGTGTGATAGCGGGTCGCGTTCCACTCGTCGCGCTGCTGCTTCGCGTACCCCGGCGGCTTGCCGATGTAGTCGACACCGCTGTCCGGATTGAGCGCCGGCACGCCCTGCTTCGCGAAGTTGAAGTGATCCGAACGATAGTAGAAGCCCTTCTCCGGTTCCGCGTCGGCATGGACGACGCGCCCCTGCTCCCCGGCCGCGTCGCGCGCGTAGTCGTCGAGGTCCGACGCGCCGAAGCCGATCAGCGTCAGATCCTTCGTGCGCCCGTGGACGTTCCAGCTGTCCATGTTGATGTTGGCCGCGGTCTTCGCCAGCGGATGAATCGGCATCTTCGCGTAGTACTCGGATCCGAGGAGCCCCTGTTCTTCGGCGGTAACCGCGAGGAACAGGATCGAGCGCCGCGGCGGCGCCGTCAGGTGCGTGTAGGCGCGCGCCATCTCGACGAGCGCCGCACAGCCGAGGGCGTCGTCTTCGGCACCGTGAAAGATCCCGTCGGCGTTCTTGCCGAAGTGATCCCAGTGCGCGGTGTAAACGACGAACTGGTCCTTCAGGTTCGGATCGCTGCCGTCGAGTCTTCCGAGCACATTGCGAGAGTCGATCGTCCGGAGCGTGTTGTCGATCTTCATCGACGCCGTCACGTCGAGCGGAACCGGCTTGAAGTCGCGCGTCGCCGCCAGCTTCTTGAGCGTGTCGAAATCCTGGCCCGCCGACTGCAGCAGCGCCTGCGCCTGATCGAGCGTGATCCAGCCCTCGATGGCGGCACGGCCCATGTTCTTGTCGGGCGTCACGAGATCGAACTGCTCGCCGGTCTTTCCCTGGACGACGTTGAAGCCGTATCCGGCCGGACCCGTTTCGTGCACGATCAGCACGGCCGCGGCGCCGTTCTGCGCGCCGATCTCGTACTTGTAGGTCCAGCGCCCGTAGTAGGTCATCGCCTTGCCGCCGAAGGTCTTCGGGTCGAGCTCCTCAGGGTTGCCCGCAACGGGCACCGGGGGATCGTTGATCAGCATCAGGAGCGTCTTGCCCTTGACGTCCACGCCCTTGTAATCGTCCCAGTTGAACTCCGGCGCGACCACGCCATACCCGACGAAGACGACCTCGGAATTGCTGATGCTCGCCGACGGCGTCACGTGTTTCGTCCACGCGACGACGTCGTCTTTCCATTTGAGCGTTCGCCGCTCGCCGCCTTTGGTGAACACGAGCGGCGCCGGTTTCGGCGTGATGCCGACCAGCGGCACCTTCTGAACGTAGCTGCCATCGGTGTTGCCCGGCTTCAGGCCGACCTTCTTGAACTCGTCGGCGAGGTAGGCGACCGTGAGCTCCTCGCCCCTGGTGCCGGGCGCGCGTCCCTCGTAGGCGTCCGACGACAGCTTTTTCGTGTGCGTCAGCAGCGCATCCACGTCTATCGTCGGCATCTGGCCGATGGGAATGTGCTGTGAGGTGGAGGGCGCCGGCTGTGCAGCTGACGGCGTTTTTGGTTCCGTGGAGCAGGCGGCTGCGACAGCGGTGATCAGCAGCACGTGCAGGGGCAGGTGTCGAGCCGCCCTCGCAGGGCGGCGAGGGCGGGCTGAAAGCCCGCCCCTACATGTACCCAGACGAACCGAGGTGAAGCATTGCGCGCGCTGACCCGGATTCATTGCTGCAGTCTATCTCCCCGCGTCCATGAGGTCGAGCGTCGCCAGCGCCAGCACTTTCGTCGCGTTGACCAGGTCTGCGATGCGGCAGTACTCGTCCGCTTGATGCGCCTGCTCCAGCTCGCCGGGTCCATACGCGACGCAGTGCGGCACACCGGCAATCCGCGCCACATGCTTGTGGTCGTAGGTCCCGGGGCTGGCAATCAGTTCGGCCGGCTTGCCGAGGACGCGGCGGATCGATCGGTCGAGCGCGCCGACGAGCGGCGAGTCGTCCGGCGTCCTCGTCGGGTGCACCACCATCAGCTCGCGGACGTCGAACCGCACGCCAGGCACGGTCTTCGACACCGCTGCGACGAGATCGGCGATCTCGTCGCGCGTCGCGTCGAAGCCTTCCTCGATGAGAAAGCGCCGATCGAACACCGCGCGGCACCGATCGGCGACGCACGGCGTCTGAATGCCGTCGATCGCCTGACCGCCGTCGATCGCGTTGACGTTGATCGTCGCGTGGCGCGCGCCCGGCGGGACCACCGGCACGTCGGTGCGGCGCGCGGCCAGCGCCGGCATCAGCCGTTCGCGAACCGCCTGCAGCAGGCGGCCCATCCCGTCGATCGCGCTCGCGCCGAGAAACGGCATGCTGCCGTGACCGATGCGCCCGCTCGCGGTCACCTCGAACCAGTACACGCCGCGATGGCCGATGCAGATCCGATCGACGTTCAGCGGCTCGGGGATCACGACGAAGTCGGTTCGCCCGGCGGCAATGCGGCCCGTCTGCGCGAGGTGGGCGACGCCGGCAAAGCCGCCGCTCTCCTCGTCCACGGTTCCGCTGATCTCGATCGTCCCGGGCAGGCGGATGCCTGCGCGCGCGATCGCCTCCGCGGCGAAGACCGCCGCGGCAATCCCCGCTTTCATGTCGCAGACGCCGCGGCCGAAAATCTTCCCGTCGCGGACCAGCCCGCCAAACGGATCGACCGTCCAGCCGCCGCCGGCCGGCACGACGTCGATGTGCCCGTTCAGGTGAACGACCGGCCCGGCGCCGCCGCGACGCGTGCCGACGACATTGACTCGTGGATAGCGCGGCGAGTGCTCCGGGCGCCCCTCAGCCGCGATGAACTCGACGGTGAAGCCGCGCCGCTCGAAGTCGGCGCCGAGAAATCGCGCGCACGCCTCGTACTCGTCGCCGGGCGGATTCACGGTTGGAATGCGCACGAGATCCGCGGCGAGTTGCACGATCTCGTCGGCCGCGCGATCGACTTCCGCGATCACGCGATCGATCAGAGGGGCGTTCACGATGCGGTATTGTAGTGCCATGAAACGCACCGCCTTTTCGCTCGCGTGCATCGCGGCCGGGACCGCGGCGCTCACCGCGCAGGCGCCGCCGCGCGCGACCTTCGGTCTCACCGCCGTGGAGGGCCTCAAGGTCGGCCATCACACGCTCGCCGAGCGCCCGACCGGCTGCACGGTGATTCTCGTCGACGGCGACGCCGTCGGCGGCGTCTCGCAGCGCGGCGGCGCGCCGGGCACGCGCGAAACGGATCTGCTCAATCCGCTGAACATGGTCGACAAGGTGAACGCGATCGTGCTCGCCGGCGGGAGCGCGTTCGGTCTCGAGGCGGCGACCGGGACGGTGCGCTGGCTCGAGGAGCACCACATCGGCTGGCCGGCGGGGGCGGCGCGCGTGCCGATCGTGCCGGCGGCGATCCTGTTCGACCTCGGCGTCGGCGGCAATCCGAAGGCGCGGCCCACCGCGGAGTGCGGGTACAAGGCGGCGGAAGCGGCCGGCGCGGGGCCGGTGCAGGAAGGCACCGTCGGTGCGGGCGCCGGCGCGACGGTCGGCAAACTCGGCGGCGCCAATCGATCGACGAAATCTGGCCTCGGCACGGCGTCGATCGCGCTCCCCAACGGCCTCGTCGTCGCCGCGCTGGTCGCGGTCAACGCCGTCGGCGACGTCATCGATCCAGCGACCGGCAAGGTCGTGGCCGGCGTCAGAAATCCTGACGGCACCTTCGCGGACGCGCGAAAGATCCTCCGCTCGGGCGCGACGGTGCAGCAGCCGCGGGCGGGCGAGAACACGACTATCGGCCTGGTCGCCACCAACGCGAGGATGACCAAGGCGCTCGCGACGCGCATGGCGCTGATGGCCGACGATGGCTACGCGCGGGCGATCAGCCCGTCGCACACGAACGGCGACGGCGACACGATCTTTTCGCTCGCCACCGGCCGCTGGGACGGCAACGCCGACATCACGACGATTGGCGCGCTTGCCGCCGAAGCCATGGCAGACGCGGTCGTGCGCGCCGCGACGCAGGCGACAGGCGCTGCGGGGATTCCTGCCGCGCGCGATCTGAAGAGATAAGGGCGCGCCGGAGCAATTAAGAATTGGGAATTAAGAATTAGGAATTCGTGATGCGACTTCAGCTGCTTCTGGTGCTCGCGGCGACCGTCGCGCAAACGCTCCCTGGCGCTCGGTTGAAGCCTTCGCGCAACGATAACGCGGCTAACGACACCATCACGTCGATTCCAGGCATCCGCGTCGGACACTACACGCTCACCGAACGTCCGACTGGCTGCACCGTCGTGCTCGTGGACGGCGGCGCCGTCGCCGGCGTCGCGCAGCGCGGCGCCGCACCCGGGACGCGCGAGACCGATCTCCTTCGCCTGGCGAACGATGCCCGCAGAGTGGACGGCATCGTCCTGTCCGGCGGCAGCGCGTTCGGGCTCGACGCTGCGAACGGCGCCGTTCGATTTCTCGACGAACACGGCAGCCGTTCGAGGACAACGGCCGGACATGTACCGATCGTGCCGTCCGCCGTGCTGATCGATTTGTGGGTTGGCGGCAAGCCGCATGTCCGTCCCGACGCCGAGTGCGGGTACCGCGCGGCCGCCAGCGCGACGACGCGGCCGGTGCCGCAGGGAAGCGTCGGCGCGGGCGCCGGCGCAACCCTCGGGAAACTGCTCGGGCGCGATCACGCCATGAAGGGCGGCGTCGGCAGCGCGAGCGCCCTGCTGCGCAACGGCCTGCGCGTCGCCGCCATCGTCGCCGTCAACCCGCTCGGCGACGTAATCGATCCTCACACCGGTGCGCTGATCGCCGGCGCCCGCACCGACGATGGATCGCTCGCCGACGCACGGCGGCTGCTGCGATCCGGCGCGGCGACTGTACTGTCGTCGCCGCCGGCCGAGAACACGACGATCGCCGTCGTCGCCACGAATGCGAGGTTGACCGCCGCCGAGGCGACGCGCGTCGCCGAGATGGCCGACGCGGGCTACCCGCGCGCAATCGCGCCGGTCCACACCAGTGCCGATGGCGACACGGTGTTCACGCTGGCGACCGGCGGCTGGCGCGGCGCCGCCGACGTCGCCGCCATCGGCGCGATCGCCGCCGATGTGGTTGCGGACGCAATCGTGCGCGCGATACGGGAGGCGACCAGCACCGCCGGCGTGCCGGCCGCGCGCGATCTGCCACAATAGCGCGCCCGATGTCGCTGCACCTCGGCCTCCTGCTCGGCTACTCGGCGCTGCTGGTCGGTCTCGGGTTGTGGATCGGCCGGCGGGTCGCGGGCACGAGGGACTTCTTCGTCGCCGGCCGCCGGCTCGGCCCCGGCCTCATCTTCTCGACGATGCTCGCCGCCAACATCGGCGGCGGATCGACCGTCGGCGCGACCGGTCTCGGCTACCGAGACGGCCTGTCCGCCTGGTGGTGGGTCGGCTCGGCGGCTCTCGGCTCGGTCGTGCTCGCGCTGTGGATCGGGCCGCGGATTCGCCGGTTGGCCGCGGCGCACGATCTCAAGACCGTCGGCGACTTTCTCGAGCTGCGGTACGGACGCCGGGTGCGCGCGAGCGTCTCCGTGCTGCTGTGGATCGGCTCGCTGGCGATACCCGCCGGACAGTTGATCGCCATCGCGACGATCCTCGACGTCGTCACCGGCATGCCGAAGTACCTTGGCAGCCTGGTCGGCGGCGGCGTGGTGATCGCGTACTTCACGGCCGGCGGCCTGCTGACGTCGGCCTGGGTGAACATGGTGCAGCTCGCCGTGAAGCTCGCCGGCTTCGCGGTGGCGCTGCCGCTCGCGCTCCAGGGCGCCGGCGGCGTGGCCGCGATCGCCGCCGTGCAGGCGGACAACGCGTCGTACTGGAATCCGTGGCACGGCGGCGCGTCGGGGGTGATGTATCTGGCGCTGCTCGGTCCGGCGTTCATCGTGTCGCCGGGCCTGCTGCAGAAGATCTACGGAGCACGAGACGACCGTGCGGTCCGGCTCGGTGTCGGCATGAACGCCGTCGGCCTGCTCGTCTACGCCGCCGTTCCGGTGCTCATGGGCATGATCGCGCGTTCACGGTTTCCGGACCTGCCGAACCACGAGCTCGCGCTGCCGATGGTGCTGATGCACGGCGTGCCGCCGGTCGTCGGCAGCCTCGGGCTCGCGGCGGTGTTTTCCGCCGAGATCAGCGCGGCCGATGCCGGGCTCTTCATGTTGACGACCTCGGTGTCGCAGGACCTCTACAAGCGCTTCCTCGATCCGTCGGCCGACGATCGGCGCGTGCTCGCGGTCACGCGCGCGGCGGCGCTCGTCTGCGGCGGCGCCGCCGTGGCGCTCGCGATCGCATCGCCGACCATCATCGGCGTCATCGGCGTCTTCTACGCGCTGCTCGGCGTCTCGCTCTTCGTGCCGA
>DATFWL010000013.1:0-13925 GCA_035259385.1 Vicinamibacterales bacterium
TGCAGAGCCTGTTCGCGTTATACGCGCAGGATCGATGGACGTTGCGGCGCCTCTCACTGGCTGGAGGTCTCCGGTTCGAACACCTGAGCGACCACTTCGGGAACCAGCAAATCGGTCCGAACTTTCTCTTACCCGCCGCCGCTGTGTTCCCGGAGCAGGATGGTCCGCTGCACCAGAAGGACGTGCTGCCGCGCCTTGGCGCTTCCTACGACGTGTTCGGGAACGGAAAAACCGCGCTGAAGTTTTTCGTTGGCAAATACCTGACGACGTTCAACACCGTCGACGAGTGGGCGAACTACAGCCCGGCGGGACTCGGGCATTTCGTCAGCTCGGATCAGCGAAGCTGGGCCGATAACAACCACGACTTCGTTGTCGACTGCAACCTGCTGAACCCGGCCGCGCAGAGCCCCGCGACAACCGGCCGCGTCGACACGTGCGGCGCGGGCAATCCCTTCTTCGGGAAATCGGTGTCACCGCTCACGATCGATCCGGCGACGACCGGCGGCTGGAACGCGCGTGAGTACAGCTGGGACCTGACGCTCGGCGTGAATCATCAGATCGCGCCGAAAGTCTCGGTCGAGGTCAACTACATTCGCCGGACGTGGGGCAACCTGCAGACCACGATCAATCGGGCGCTCAAGCCCGCCGATTTCGACACCTTCACATATCAGGTGCCGAACGATCCGCTGCTCGGGAGCAACGCCGGGCAAACCTTGACGTTCTACGATGTCAAACCGGAGAAGTTCGGTGTTCTCGATAACTACCGGACGTACGCCGATAACGTCGGCGGCGCGTCCAACCGTTTCAACGGCGTCGATATTTCGGTGAACGCGCGGCTCAAGAACGTCACGATCCAGGGCGGCACCAGCTCCGGCAACGTCGTCGAGGACGACTGTGGTGTGGCTGCGCAGCACCCGGAGATCTACATGTTCGGTCCCTGGGGCGGCACGGACGGGTTCTTTCCGGGAGCCCCCGGAGGGCCTGGCGGCCTTGGCCAGTGGCCGCAGGCCTTCTGCCATCGTGAGTCGACGTGGCTGACGAACTTCAAGGGACTCGCGACATATAACATCCCGAGAGTCGACGTGCTGATCAGCGGGACGTTCCACAGTCTGCCGTACCCCGGAAACAACTTCCCGACCGTGTCGTCGCAGAGCCTTCAGGCACAACCGATCCTGCTGTTCGTCGAGACCAGCCTTGGACGGCCCTTCGCAGGCGGCAACCAGCCGGTCGAGTTCTTCAACCTCGTGAAGCCCGGGTCACTGTATGGCGATCGCCTCAACGGGTTGGACCTTCGGTTCGGCAAGAACCTGCGCTACGGTCGCACGAAGACGCTTGTCGCGGTCGACATCTACAACGTCACGAACTCCAACACCACGGACGTGTATCAGCAGACCTATTCGCCGACGGCGATCAACACGGCGGCGACGTATCTGAATCCGTTGTCAATCACCTCGGCGCGATTCGCGAGGTTCAGCGTGACGCTGGACTTCTGACGCTCCCGGCTCATGGTTTGAGGCTTATGGCTTATGGAAAGGCACTTTTCTGAGCCCTGAGGCTCTCAAGCCCTGAGCCTGACACCTATGGCCACACAGATCACCGTCAACGCGCGGTCGTGGAACGTCGGGGCCGCGCCTGACACTCCTCTCCTGTATGTCCTCGCGAACGAGCTCCAGCTGCAGGGTCCTCGGTTTGGCTGCGGTCTCGCGCAGTGCGGCTCGTGTTCGGTGCTCGTGGACGGCGTCGAGCGGCGCTCGTGCGTGACGCCGGTGTCGGCCGTCGCCGGCAAGTCGGTGACGACGCTCGAAGGCCTGCCGGCGTGGTACGCGCTCACGCGCCGGCTCGCGCGGACGCCGGACATGCATCCGGTGCAGCAGGCGATGCTCGACGAGCAGGCGCCGCAGTGCGGCTACTGCTACAACGGAATGATCGTGAAGGCTGCGGAGCTGCTGTCGAAGAATCCGCGGCCGGACGAGGCGCAGATCAGGACCGCGATGAACGGACACCTGTGCCGCTGCGGGACGTATCCGAGCATCGTCCGCGCCGTTCGGCGGGCCTCCGACCTGATGATGGCGGAGGTGCGGCGATGAGTCATCGACAGACGGGCCACAAGGCTGGCGTCGGGCGGCGCGACTTTCTCAAGTCCGGCGGCGCGCTCGTCATCGGCTTCGGCCTGCGCGAAGTGGTGTCGGCGCAGACGACGACGGCGGCACGCGGAGCCGTGGCCGGTCCTCACGACGCGCGGCAGATCGACACGTGGCTCGCGATCCACGCCGACAACACGGCGACGGTGTATGTCGGCTTCGCCGAGCTGGGACAGGGCGCGTCGACCGCGCTGCTGCAGATCGCGGCGGACGAACTGGATCTCGAGATGACCCAGATCACGTCGGTCCGTCTCGATACCAACGTGACGCCGAACCAGGGCGGGACGTATTCGAGCGCGTCGATCGCGCGCGGCGGGCCACAGGTCCGCACGGCGGCGGCCGAAGCGCGGCTCGCGCTGCTCGACATGGCCGCGAAGCGCTTGAACGTTCCCTCGAACACGCTGGCGGTCTCGAAAGGCGTCGTCTCGACGAGTGATGGTGCGCGACGGGTGACCTACGGCGAGCTGATCGGCGAGCGGCGTTTCGATCGCGCCTTCACCGGGTCGGCGCCGGCGAAGAAGCCCGCGGAGTACACCGTCGTCGGTACTCGAGTCCCGCGGCGCGACTTGTCCGACAAGCTGAAGGGCACGCACACCTACATGCAGCACGTGCGTGTGCCGGGCATGCTCCACGGCCGCATCGTCCGGCCGCGCGGCCAGCGGGCGTACGGTGTCGGCGCACGTGTGATCAGCGTGGACGAGACGTCCATTCGCGAGATTCCCGGCGTCCGCATCCTGCGGCGCGGCGACTTCATCGGCGTCGTCGCCGAGAACGAGTGGGATGCCGTGCGGGCCGCCCGTCAGCTCAAGGTCACGTGGGAGGCGACGTCCGCGCTGCCGGGCAGCGACAAGGTGCACGAGCGGATGCGCACCACGAAGACGCCGGAAGAAATGGTTGTCGATCGCGGAGATGTCACCGGCGCGTTCGGCAAGGCCGCGCACGTCGCGTCGCACGTGTCGCGCGCGCCCTATCAGGCGCACGCGCCGCTCGGGCCCAATTGCGCTGTCGCCGACGTGAAGCCCGGTTCGGCGCTGGTGATGTGTTCGACGCAGGACGTGTACGCCACGCGCCGGACGCTGGGAGCGCTCCTCAAGCTGCCGGAGGAACAAGTCCGCGTGCAGTATTACGAAGGCTCCGGCACGTACGGCCACAGCTGCTACGACGATGCGGCACAGGCGGCGGCGTTCCTGTCGCAGGACGCCGGACGTCCCGTGCGCGTGCAGTTCATGCGGTGGGACGAGCACGGCTGGGACAACTTCGGCCCGGCGCACGTCGGCGAAGCGCGCGCGGCGGCCGATGCGGACGGCAAGATCGTCGCCTACGAGTATCACGGCTGGCAGCACAGCTGGAGCGGCACCGAAGCGTCGGCGCAACTCGCCGGCGAACGTGCGGTGGAGTGGGGTGGAGGGGGCGGCAACGCCCAGGGCGTCCAGGGAGTGAACCGCCTGACGTGCGGCGGGATGTATCAGATCGCGAACCTGCGTCTCGTGAACCACAAGCTGCCGGTTACCGAGTATCTCAAGGCCGGCTGGCTGCGGTCGCCGCTCGATCTCTCGTTTGCGTTCGCGTCCGAACAGGCGATCGATCAGCTCGCCCGCGATCTGAAGATCGATCCGTACGAGTTCCGGCGGCGCAACATCGCCGACGATCGCTGGCTCGGCGTGCTCGACGCGGCGGCGAAAGCCGCGAGCTGGACTCCGTCCGCGCCTGCACGCCGGAGCCCCGGGGAAGGCGCGAGGGTTGTCTCGGGCCGCGGCATCGGTCTCGGTACGCACCTGCAATCGTGGGGAGGCGCCGTTGCCGAGGTCGAGGTGAACCGCGAGACGGGTCACGTCGCGATCAAGCGATTGTTCGGCGCGCTCGACGCCGGGCTCGTTGTCAATCCCGCGATCGTCGAGAGCCAGATTCGCGGGCAACTCGTGCAGACCGCGAGCCGCATGCTGCTCGAAGAGGTGAAGTTCGACACCAGCGGCGTCACCACCGTGGACTGGGCGAGCTATCCCATTCTGCGCTTCGAGGACTGTCCCGACGTGACGCCGATCGTCGTGCAGCGGCTGAACGAGCGCTCGATGGGCGCCGGTGAGGAGGTGATGGCCGCCGCCGCTGCGGCGATCGCGAACGCGTTCTTCGACGCCACCGGAGTGCGCATGGAAACCTACCCGTTCACGCGTCCTCGCGTGCTGGCCGCGCTCAAACAAGTCTAATCGGGGGTCCGCCCGCCGAAGCCGCGGCGTCGAGGTGTCCATTTAATCGATCTGCGGCATCGTTCCCTGGCGCGGGTCAAGAATCGAACGCGCCCGCGATTTGAACCGTTCGCATTTTGCCCACGGAGAGAGCAGGTGAGCCGCGTAGCGGCTCGGCGAGTCAAAAAGTCGCGTCCGATTTGCGTCCGATTGCGCGAGAACATCACCGAAAACGACGCCAGGCGTCAGGAACAGTACGGCGTACTCACGAGGCAACGCAGCGCCGGGTGTCTTGACGCTGATGGAATTGGCCGCGAGGAATGGAACTTCGATAGCGACATCGACTCGGTCGTGCGTAAGGATGCGCTTCGCGAACGACGCCTGGTAGATCGTGCCGACATTGAACTGCAGCGCCGACCCCTCTTCGCTCGGCTTGGTCCACCCGCCGAGCAGACCGATGTCAGCGCCGCTTTGCGCGAAACTGCGGCTGCTCCACAGAGCGCAGACGAGGCATGTTGCCGCGAGAATGGCCGGCGCGTGGGAGCGCGCCATGAGCTACTCGGACCGCCTGATGACGATGCGCGCAACCGGATTGCGCCAGTCATACGTCGCGGCGGCGAGGTTGCCGATCCCGTGGATGCCCGGATGAATGTGAACGAAGTTATCCGCGGGGCGTGCGGGATTGAATCCTTCGCCGGTGCAGGCGAACGGCGGGCCCGGGATGTGGGCGCACAGCTCGTCGTTCGCTTCGGTGCCCGCGTCGTACGCTGGCGAATACCGCGTGAGCACGTCATGACCGCGCGGTCCCTCGATTCCGTTCAGCGCAAAGAACGCGTCGTTGGTGGGGACGAGCATGGCCGCCACGCTGACGAACCTGAATCCGCCGCGGGTGGCGAGTGACAGCGTCACGGATGCCCCCTGGGGGAGCGGCGCGCCCGAGTCGGCAATGTCGAGCACCGCACCTGACTGTTCGAGGGTCGTCTTCAACGGACCGGTATCGCCCGCCTCGGCGAGAATCTCCAGCGGCTCGCTGGCCGGCTGGCCCAGCTCGAACAGCTTGACGGAGCTCTTGTGGCTCGCCGCGACGATGGGCGTGAAGACTTGACTCTGGGTCAGGTTGGTAATCGTGACGAAGAATTGCGCGCCGTCGTCGTTCGTCGCGATGGCCCGATTGGCGAGCGGCGCCGTCAGCAATAACGCGGCGACCGCGAACGCCGCCACCAGACGCGTTGACACGTGTGACATTCGGCCCTCCTCGACGAGTGCCCCGGTTCATCAAGGAAGTCGGAGTAGCAGCGACTTTCCCCCTCGCAAGATGCGGGCGGATCGCACTATCTATAATTTGGGGCGAGGATGGGCTAGATGCGGCCATTCGCGATCGGCGGAACGATTTTTCTTGCGTGCCTCAGCGCGATTCCGGCGAAGGCTCAGCACACGCCGGGGCCGTACGTCGGCGTACTGGGAGGCCTCTCGACGCTTTCGGCCGACGCGCGATCGGAGGTCACGTCGCGGGGCGCCGACGTATCGTTGTACACGCCGGAGAACGGTCCCGCGATCGACATCCTGTTCGGCATTCAGGTCCACCGGTACGTGAGCCTCCAGGCGAATTACATCGGGAACGTCAACGACGTCACGCTGATTTCAGTGCGAAGCCTCGATTCGGCGTTCTACGAACAGCCTCGGTCCAGCCATCAGCATGCGGCGATCGGCGACGTTCTGGTCTATTTTCGCAACCTCGACAGCGCGATTCGGCCGTACTTGTCGTTCGGGGGCGGTGTATTGCACATCGCCACGACGTCCGTGGCAGAGGCCCGAGTGCAAGACGCCACACCGCCGGCGCAAACGATACGTGCCACTTACGGCGTCCTCCGTACTGCGGTCGGGATCGACATCGCGCTGAGCCGCCAGTGGGCCGCGCGGTACACATTCAGCGAGACGTTGTCCGGCAATCCATTCAGCGCCGCCTTGTCGCCTCCTGGCCAGCGGAAGCTGGCGAACTTTCAAAACCTCGTCGGGATCGTCCGTGCCTTCTGAGGCGTTACGAGCCTAGTAGGGCGGTCAGTCCTTCTTGAAGGCGACGTACGGACAGTGCGGCCAGTAAATGGGCGGCGACTCGAGATGCTCCGCCAGCACGCGCGCATGGCACACGCGGCACGGGTTCATCGACGTCACGCGGTCAACAGGAATGACGCAGAGCAGCTGCTCGAACACGCACAGCGGCCGACCCGTTGCGCTCGTCTCGGGCAGAGAGCGGAGCGGTCCGTCCGACGCCATCGTCGCGACGAGGGCCGAGTACACTCGCGCCTTCAGCGGCGAGGGAGCGCGATCGGCACCCGTCTCGCTCAGGCCAGTCTGTTCGGCCAGCCGTTGAAAGAATTGGTCCTCGTTCATGATCGCAACTCGGCCTCCCATAGCCGTCTGAACTCGGCGCGCGCCCGTGCCAGGAGGCGCTCGATCGCCTTTTCGGTTCTTCCCGTCTGTGCCGCCATCTCGCGCGCGCTTCGACTTTCCCAGTACCGCCAGAGGAGCGCGGTGCTGTACGCGGCGGGAAGCCGCTGGAGGATTCGTCGGGTTCTTTCCTGTACGCGGCTGCGATCAATCGACTCATCGAAGCGTGGTTCTGTCGACAGGATGGGCGATGTTTCGTCTCCGTCGGGAAATGCGTCCGGCGCTCGAAGTCGCGCCCGGAACAGGTCTTCAACTTTATGGCGCGCAATGCCCAGCAGCCAATGCAGCACTGGCGAGTGTCCCCCAAACGTGTGGAGCCTCTCGAGGCCGACGAGGAAGACCTCCTGGACCACGTCCTCGACAAGGTCTGTGTTCGGCGCAAGCCGGTGCGACACGTACGCGAAGATGCGATCGGCGTAGCGTTCGACGAATTCGGCGGCGGCCTTCCGGTCCCTCCGCAGGACGTCGGCGAGCAGCGCGCGCTCATCGTCCGGAAGACTACCGTCCCCAATGGGAGTGGCCACGGCGCCTGCCGGCTCGAAGGGCGTCTCGGACTCCATCGTGTCTATAAGTCGTGCTTCCGCGCAGTTTCCCCCGACAGGAACCGCGTCCTGCGCGCGCCCACCCCAGCGGCATGATATCGTCGGTCGTAATGGCGGGCTTGCGCGTGTACCTTGCGTGTACGGTCCGCGGCGACCGTGCTGGTGTGTCCGCAGGGCGCGTCATTGCGAGCGGCTGCAAGCGCACGGTCACGAAGTCCTGACGACACACTTATTGGCCGCAGACGTTGAAGCCGCCGAGTCCCGATTAACCGAAGCGCAGATCTTCCAGCGCGATCTCGAGTGGCTGAGCGCCTGCGATGTGCCCGCGCCCGTCCGCCACTCCTAGTCGACATCCGATGCTTGATTGCGGCGATGGCCCGCGCGGACGTCACATGGGGCGAAGAGCGGATCGCGGCCGAATTGCAGGTCACACTTGGCATTCAGGTCTCGCCACGAACGGCCCGGCGTTACATGCCGAAGAGGCAGCGCCCTGCCGACAGGTTGTTTCAACGGTGGAGCACGTTCGTGCGCAACCATGCCGGCGCGGTGCTCGCGTGTGATTTCTTCGTGACCATCACGGCGATGGTCCGGACGCAGTACGTGTTCGTCGCACTGGACGTCGAGCCCGCGTCGCGATTCTTACGGACCACACCCGTTCTACACCAGCGAGTCGTATGAACCGTCTGATCTTTGATTGAACAGCCGCCATTCGCGAAAAGTTCCCATTCGTCTCCAAACCGCTGTTGGCGAGCATTTCGAACCTCGATCGAGCCGCGCCGCGTCCTAACAAAACGCGTCAGGATCCGTCACTACTTTGTCATCAACCAACGCCGTGCTTCGTGCGACCCGCGACGGGCATCGAGAGTTCGAGCGCGAAGCCCTCCCTCATCTCGGCGCGGTCTACAGTTTCGCCCTCCGCCTCACCCGCCATAGCGAGAACGCTGACGATCTCACGCAAGAGACGTTCATCCGAGCCCTCGAACGCTTCGCCACCTTCACGAGTGGAACGAATTGCAAGGCATGGTTGTTTGCCGTTGCGTACTCGATCTTCGTGAATCACTATCACCGCAAGCAACGCGAACCGACTTTTGTAGGGTCGGAAGGAATTAACGAAGTGCCCGCCGGGCCATCGCGCCGGTCAGCATCTGCGGCGCAGGCCGCGACCGAGGCTGACGTCGAGTCGGCGCTGGCGCGTTTGCCCGACGAATACCGCACCACGATCATGCTCATCGATGTCGAGGAGCTGTCCTACGAGGAGACCGCCGAGATCCTGAGTTGCCCGGTCGGCACAGTACGGTCGAGACTCTTTCGCGCGCGCAAGCTGCTGGCGGAAGACCTCCACGAGTACAGGATGACGGGACGAGGACGTTGATGACTGAGCTCGTTCATCCCGACCTCGAGTTGCAGGATCTCGTCGACGGCCGTATCGACGCCGCGGGACGCCAGCGCCTCCAGGCGCATCTGGACACGTGCGATTGCTGTCGCGCGGAGCTCGAGCTATTGCGGCGCGCCCGCCACTTCGCACGGCAGTTGCCCCGTGTCGATGCGCCCGCGGAACTCGTGCAAGCCATCGCCGCCGATCTTGCGCGCGCCAAACGCGCCGAGAGGGAGCGAACGCAGAAATCGGAGCAGCGCAGATGGTTCGTGTACGGCATCGCCGCGGCAGCCATCTTACTCATCGTCGCCTACATCGGCGAACGTGCAGACGTGCCGGCCTCGGCGATTCGCGAAGCTGCGGCGTCGACAGGCGCCGCGAGCACGCTCGAGTTCGCGACGTCGGATCCTGCCAACTTGGAAAGACTCTTCGCCGATCGGCTGCCGTTCAGGACGCGCGTGTTCGATCTGACGATGATGAAGTACCAGCTCGCCGGTGGCCGCACCGGGCAGATTGCATCGCATCCGGCCGCAATCTACACGTACGCGGGATCCGACGGTCAGCAGCTCACCTGTGCGATGTACGTGGGCACACTGGAGGAATTGCCGGAGCCCGATGCTCGCCGTGACCACAACGGCATCAGCTTTCTCATCTTCAAGCGCAGCGCAGCAACCGCCGTGTTCTGGGTCGAAGGCAACCTTGTCTGTGTCGCGGTCTCGGATATGCCGACGGACGATGTGGTCGCGCTCGCCTTCGCAAAAGCGATCAAGTCCTGATGCAGCTGAGGCACGCAGGGAACTTGTGGCACCCCTCCGACTGTTGGTATTCCACAACGCCTTCTCGCTCTCGACGGCGGCGACCTTCGGCCTTGGCCAGTATCACCCCGGCGAGCGGCGCTCGAGACGGTTCACCGCCACCGGTCCCGCCAAGGTGTTCCGCCAGATCCATTCACAGCTGAACGCGGCAATCCTCGTGCTCGACCACCACGAGCACTGTCACCATTCCTGAGGCTCGATGGGAACTATCAGTTGTCGAACTTCCTCCGGGCCGCTACACGATTGTCGGCTCGCATGCACTGACGGGCGGACAGTGGGCGGACATCCGCGTCGATGCCGGCAAGGTCACACGTCCATCGATCTGGCGGTGCCGTTTCAGGATTTGCAGTGATCGAGGCTGCGCGTTCCTCCGTGGAACTTTTCTTTCATGCGCGTTGTTCACACTCCTGAACGGCCGCACTCTCGCGAAGCTACCGACCGCGCAGAGCCGGCGACGTAGCGTCAACGCGCTACGCGCGCGGCACTATCGCCCGGATCGTTCGTGCTGGTTTTCGCACGAGTCGGATCGGGTGTCGGAAGCAGAGCGCTCGGAGTGCGGGAGCGTTGAAGCGTCTCCGTTAGTACAGCGTGGATCAATCGAAAGATGTCGAATCAAGGAGCCAATCACTCGTGGAATCAAGGAGCCAATCACATGAAGGTCCGGTCTAGAGCCCTTGCTCTTGTCGCAGCAGTTGCGGCGCCGCTCGCCGCGTCCATGTCTCAACTGGCGCTCGCCAGTGGAGGGCACACGCTGTTCATCAGAAGCGCGGTCGAGAGCGCGGATGGCACGGTGACCTTGCCTCTTTACCGGGGCACCAGTCGCGGCCGGACCGTGTACTACGTTATGCTCGACGCGTCGGACGGCAACTTCGCGCAGCAGTTTGGCCTGAACACCTCGCAGAAGCTGGCGAACGCAGCAGGCAGCGCCGGCGTCCAGCGCATCTCCCTTGTCAACGGCGTGGTGGACTTTCCCGCGACAGTGGATTTCTCGCCGCTCCGCCAGATCACACCGGGGCCGGAGGGCTTTCCGCCGGCATCGGCGCAGCCTGGCGCGGTTGGTGAAACCGGATACAGCCCGCTCATCCAGATGCCGGACGGCACCATCGTCAACGCGCCTCACCTGGTGAACAACACGGGCTCGGCCGACAAGGTCGTCAGCGTCGATCTGATCAATCGCAGAGTCATTTACCGCGAGGCCGACGGCTTCCAGGGCGGCGATCCGATCAAGTACCTCTCCACGGAGGCGTCGAACCCCGTCGCCGCGACGCTCGAGAACGCCACATTCGCGCCGGCTCTGAACGCGCTGCCAACCTTGGACGATGACAGCACGGCGTCGTCGCGAGCACCGCTTGCGGGCTTCATCAACGGCCAGACGGGCGCGAGCAACCCGCAGCGGCAGGGGATCAATTCGGCCCTTCTGGACGGGCTCGACCCACTGAACGTCGTGCGCTGGAAGCCGTCGCAGGGCCGCTACAGCCCGATGTGGGACGTGCACTTGACGCGGTGGAGCGATCAGATCGTCGCCGCCGGTCAGAACCTCCGGCAGATCGACTACGGAGCGCTCGAGAACCTGGCCCAACAGGGCAAGGTCACAGCGCCGGACGGCAGTCCGTTCACTGCGTCCGGGTTCATCGTCAACTGCCCGATCGTCAGCCTGAAATAGCAAAACGCACGCGCCGGCTGCACCCGCAGCCGGCGGTGTGCGGCGAGCCATCTTTGCGGACACTCTGCAATTTCGTGCGCGAGTTCTCGTCACGTCGGGCCGCACTTCCTGCTGGAGTTCCGATCTCTTCACGTTCGTGACGTCCTTGGCTACCGCGAGCCTTGGCGCCTTTCGCCGCCAGCCGCGGGCCGTCGAGCGCGGGTCGCCAAGACTCGTAGCGATGGTCACGTGCCCGGACCTGTCGACGAGATCCCGAAGCCGGTGGTCGTGGCGCTGCTGCGGACGCCCCGAGGTCGTCATGAGGATGATCATCGGGCGAGTCGTTGACATCGCGCAATGCCTTGAGGAAATTCGGCGATCGACTGACGTGAGAGGGTCGCTGCAGTGACGACAACTCGTGCAGGAAGATGCGCAATGTCCGTGGAGACAGCTTCCGCGATCGGCATCGCGCTCGGCGCGCGCATGGTCATCAGCTGATCCGACGCGCGTGTTGAGCTGGTTGCCCGCCGCGTCGAACCGGGCCGTGCCGGCTCGCGATGCTCGATCGCCGCCGGACATGCAACGGCTTGGATGTGCGGGTGATGAACGCGGCGGCCAGCCAGAATTTTCATGGCCGCCACGCGCTCGGGTGCCGTATGCTAGGCCACCGCATTGCGGTGCCGCCAGGCTTCGGCGGCCAATCGGCGCGTCGGTTCGAGTCTCTCGTGATCGTGGGTGCCCGCCAGTTTCAGGAGGCATCATGAAGCGACGACTCTTTCTCGCCGCGGTTTTGCTGGCCCTCAGCGCGTCCGCCGCGGCGGCGCAAATCACCTCCGCTACCATCTCCGGTACGATCAAGGACGAAACCGGGGGCGTCCTTCCCGGCGCGGATGTCGTCCTCAAGAACGTCGAGACGGGATTCACGCGAAGCGCCGTGACCGACTCGAACGGATACTTCACGGTGCCCGGCCTCGCGCCGGGACGGTACGAAGCGCGCGCCACGCTGCAAGGGTTCACGGCCGCCGTGCAGACCGGCATCGTGCTGGAAGTCGCCCAGCAGGCCGGCCTCACTTTCACCCTCAAGATCGGCGTCACCTCGGAAACGGTCACCGTCAGCGGTGAAAGCCCGCTGGTCGACCTTCGCACGTCCGCGCTCTCGGCGGTCGTCGATGGCAAGAAGATCGAGGAGCTGCCACTGAACGGCCGCAACTACATCATGCTGGCCACGCTGCAGCCCGGCGTTGTCCAGTTCACGGAGAAGCAGACCACATCACCGACGCAGCGCGGAGTGTCGTTGAACATCAACGGCATGGGCGGGCGGTCGAACAGCTTCCTGATCGACGGCGCGAACATGCGCGGGTATGCCGGCATGGCCACCGTCACCGCGGCCGATTCCACGCTCGGCGTCGAAACGATTCAGGAGTTCCGCGTGGTGACGAACGCGTTCTCCGCCGACTACGGGCGCGCCATGGGGGGCGTCATCAACATCGCGACCAAGTCGGGCACCAACGCGCTGCGCGGCTCCGGGTTCGAGTTCTTCCGCAACAGCAGGATGGACGCGCGCAACTTCTTCGACGTGGGCGACACGCCGCCGTTCACGCGTCATCAGTACGGCGCGACGGCGGGTGGTCCGGTTCGTCAGAACAGGATCTTCTTTTTCGTCGGCTTCGAGCGGCTGCAGGAAGATCTCGGACAGACCATCATCACCGCCGTGCCGACGCTCGCGGCGCGCGCGGGGACTGTCAACCCGCTCGTGACACCGTACCTCGATCTGTATCCGCTGCCGAACGGACGCGATCTGGGGCCCGGGATCGGCCAGTACACGTACGACTTCACGCGCCCGACACGGGAAACCTTCCTGCAGGGACGGGCCGACGTCGTGCTCACCGACAAAGATTTCATCCTCGTCCGCGATACCTACGACGGATCGCGCCAGGTGTCGCCAATCTCGACCGGCTCGATTGCGTCGACGGGCTTCCCGCAATTCTTCACGAATTCCACGTCCGGCAACCATTTCGTCACAACCGAGGCGAAGCGGACGTTTACACAGAACCTGCTCAACACGGCGCGCTTTTCGGCGAGCGTGCTGACCTACGAGCAGCAGGCCGCCAATACGCTCGCCAACGGGCTTGCCTTCACGCCAGACGCCCCGTTCATGGGCACGATCCTGATCGGAGGTCTGTCGCAGTTGGGTAATTACGCCGCCGAACCCTCGACCCAGAACATCGACTACTGGACCTGGAGCGACGATCTCGCCTACACGAAGGGGAAGCATCAGCTGAAGACCGGCGTGCTGATCGAGCACGCCTTGGCTGATAAGTTGACCACGGTCAACAGCCGCGGCACCTATACGTTTGCGAACATGGCGCAATTCCTGGCCGGCGTGCCGAGCCGCTTTCAGGGCAACGCGCCCGGTCCCGAGTTCAGGCGCCAGCGGCCCACCACGCTCTTCGGGTTTTACGCCCAGGATGACTACCGCGTCACGCCGAGCCTGACGCTGAATCTGGGCGCGCGCTACGAGTTCTTCACGATACCGTCCGACCGGAACGGACTGGACGCGTACCTGCCGGACGTGCGCAGCTCCGCGACGACCGTCCTCGGCGGACCGTTCGCCAATCCGTCGCTGAGGAACATCGCGCCGCGCGTCGGCTTCGCCTGGGACGTCAGCGGCGACGGCCGCACGGCGGTGCGCGGCGGCAGCGGGCTGTACTACGACACCGACGGCCCGTACAACAGCTCGCTCGGCATTGCCATCCAGACGCCGCCGTTCGTGCTGCCG
>DATFWL010000014.1:0-51840 GCA_035259385.1 Vicinamibacterales bacterium
GTATTCAAGCACCTGGATCCCGATCGCTACGAGTCGATCCCGATCAAGATCGAGAAGGACGGCCGCTGGACGCTGCCTCACGAGGCGCCAAAGACGATGAAGGCGGCGGACGTGATCAGGGGCGCGATCGGCGCGCCCGAACGGCGCCCGCGCGAGGCTCATCTCCTCGCGCAGCCTGGCGGCGACACCCTGATGACGGTCAGCGACGGAGCCGTAGCGGGCCTCTCGCTCGACGTCGTCTTTCCGGTGCTCCACGGTCCGTACGGCGAGGACGGCACCGTGCAGGGGCTGCTCGAACTGGCGAACGTGCCGTATGTCGGCGCCGGCGTCCTGGCGTCAGCCGTCGGCATGGACAAGGCGCAGATGAAGCTCGCCTTCACGGCCAAGGGACTGCCGATCTGCGACTACGACGTCGTCATGAAGCGCGACTGGCAGCGGGACGAGCGCCGGGTGCTGCAGCACGTCGTCAATCACCTGGGGTTCCCGGTGTTCGTGAAGCCTGCCAACCTGGGATCGAGCGTCGGCATCTCGAAGGCGAAGCACGTCGCCGAACTGCGCACGGGAATCAAGCTCGCCGCCGAGTTCGACCGCAAGATCGTGATCGAGGCCGCGGTGCCGCAGGCGCGCGAGATCGAGGTCGCCGTCCTCGGCAACGACGAGCCGGACGCGTCGGTGCCGGGCGAGATCATCCCGTCGCGCGAGTTCTACGACTACGAGTCGAAGTACATCGACGAGAACTCGCGGTCGGTGATTCCTGCGCCGCTCACGGAGGCGCAGACCGCCGAAGTGCGCCGCGTCGCGATCGAAGCCTACAAAGCGATCGACTGCTCAGGTCTCGCGCGCGTCGACTTCCTCCTCGCCGGCGATTCGGGTGTCCTGTACCTCAACGAGCTGAACACGCTGCCTGGCTTCACGACGATCAGCATGTATGCGCAGCTGTGGGCCGCCACCGGCGTCGACTATCCACAGCTGATCGACCGCCTGATCGCGCTCGCCATCGAGCGCCACGCCGAAAAACAGCAACTGCGCACCAGCATGTAGCGCCGGCGCGCGACTGGTGCGTCGCACACGCGACGCGACGTGTGGCGCTCGCGCGTCGATCGAATTTTTTGACTTTTTCCATCGATTTGTGCTTGACACCGCGGATATGACGTTTAGAATCTACATCTGGTATGAGGGTGGTCAACTCACGGCCATCCCTAGTGAAGCTCGAGGATACCGATTCGAGCTCGCCCTTCCGAACAGCCACGGAAGGTGCCCCGAAGCGACGAGCGCCGAACGTCCGGTGAGCGTGCCAGGCGGCAGCCACGAGCGACGTGCGTGAGCGCTCGCGCAGTTAATCCCACATGAAGGGGGGGATAACAGACAATGGCGAAGAAAGCCAAGGGCGGGAAGAAGAAGGCCGGCAAGAAACGGTAAGAGCCGACCTCGCCCGTAAAAAAGGGGGCCGCCGCGGCCCCCTTTTCAATTGTTTCACCTCCCCGTCATCGTCACGCCATCCCAGATCTTCACGCTGCGAATCACGTCCCACTGCTGAATCTTGTCCACCACGTCGATGCCGGCGACGACGCGGCCGAAGACGGTGTAGCGGGCATCGAGATGCGGCTGCGGCGAGTGCGTGATGAAGTACTGGCTGCCTCCCGTGTCGCGCCACGGATCGAGCGCCATGCCGACGGTTCCGCGCAGGTACGGAAGCTGGTTCAGCTCGTCACGAATCGAGTAGCCCGGTCCGCCTGCGCCGTCGCCGCGCGGATCGCCGTCCTGGATCACGAAGTCGGGCACCACACGGTGGACGCTGAGGCCGTTGAAGTAGCCCTTGCGCGCCAGCGTCACGAAGTTCTCCACCGTCAGCGGCGCCTCGTTCATCGCCAGCTCGATCTGAATCAACCCGCGGTCGGTGTCGATGAAGGCCTGCGTTGAAACGGTTGGTGCGACCAGGCGCGGGGTGGAATAGACGCCGGGGCCGAGCGTCGTCGGCGCCGGGCGGATTGCCGCCTCGATGTCGGCGGCGGCGCGACCCGGATCGAGCTGCCTGACGATCTCCGCCGCGCGCACGCGAACTGCCCAGTCCTTGTCGGTGAGCGCGCCGTTCAGCGCCGGCAGCGCCGCCGCGGCGCCGTACTGCTGCAGTGCCGCCAGAGCGGCCGCTCGCGCGGTGTAGGTCGAATCGCGCTGGCCCGAGCGGTAGGCCTCCGCGAGTGCCGCCGCGCCATTCGGCGGCTTCAGCTCGCCGATGCCTGCCGCGGCAGCGGCGCGGACGGCGGAGTCGTCGGCCTTCAGCTTGTCGAGCAGCACCGCGGCCGCATTCGGCGCCTTCAACTTGACCAGCGCGGCCAGCGCGGCGGGGATCACGCGCTGCTCCGGGTCGTCGAGCAGCGGTTGAAGACGGGGCGCCGCCACCTCGGGGGTCAGCGTGCCGAGCACGCTGGCGAGTGCGGCGCGGACGTTCCAGTGCGGATCGGGATCGAGTCCCGACAGGATGGTGACGAAGTTTCCGGGATCGGCGGTGGAGAGCGCGCGCAGCGCCGCCGCGCGAATCGCCGGACTTGGGTCGGCAATCACGTCGAGCAGCGTCTCGACCACCTCGGGCAGCTGGATTCCGCCCAGCGCCGCCACCGCTTCCAGCCGGACGAACGGATCGGCAGACGCGTCGTGCACGATCTTGATCAAGGGTGCCGCCGACGACTTGTCGGCGATCCGTCCGAGCGCGCGAACCGTTTCGACGAGCACGTTCCGCTCGCCGCTCGTGAGGAGCGGCATCAGCACCGGCAGTGCCCGGACATCCTTCAGCGCACCCAGTCCTTTCACGGCGAACGCTCTGGTGTATGGGTTTGGCTCCTTCGCCAGCGTGAGGAGCGGGGGCAATGCGCGCTTGTCCTCGAGGCGCTGCAGCGCAAACGCCACCGGCCACCAACGCACCCGCGGCTGGCCGCTGCCGTCGAGCACGGCCGCCGCGAGCGGCCCGTACGCCTTGAGGCGGACCAGCGCGAAGATGCCCAGCCGCGCCGCCGCCGTCGGCGTATCGCGTCTCGCGTCGTCGTCGTCGGCCGGCACCTGGCGGAATGCGGCCGACTGAATCAACTGCGCGACGAAGCGGCCGACGGCGTCAGCCGCGGCCGCGTCGCCAATCAGGCCGAGCGCTTCGGCGGCGCTTCCCTGTACCTGCGGCGACGGGTCGGCGAGCGCGGCAACCAGCTGATCGCGCGCGCGCGCGTCGCCGAGCAGGCCGAGCGCGAACGCCGACATCTGACGAACCTCGACGTCGGGATCGCCGAGCGTCGCGAGCAGCGGTGCGACGCCGTCGGCCAGGCCAACGTGTCCGATGGCCAGCGCCGCGCGGCGCCGGACGCGCGCCTCGTCGTCGGTGAGGAGGCGCAGAAGATCGGGCGGCGGAGGCGGCGATGGCGGTGGCGCGGCCGTCGGCCGCTGACCGCGCGCCGCAGGCGCCGGCGGCGGTGGCGCCGGCGGCGGGGCCGGATCGCGCAGGACGCGCAGATCCTCGAGCCTGAGGATCGCCGCCATCTTCTGTTCGAAGGTCGGTCCGGTCGTCGTCGGCTTCGCGGCGGGCGGCGGCGCTTTCGGCGCGCTCGCGCAGGCGGCGGCGCTCACACACACGAGCGCGGCGGCAAATCGCCGCATCGCCCTACCCGAGCAACTCATGCCTGAACGCCCTCGATCACGATTTGCTTCAAGGTGGCGGCGTCGATCCGATCGTGCCGAATCGCGACGCCGATTCCTGGCGCGGTCGGCACGGCGATGGTTCCGTCGGCGGCGACCTCGATCGGCGGCTCGATCAGATCCGGATCGAAGTAGCGCCGGCTGGCGGCGATGTCGCCCGGCAACGTGAAGTTCGGCAGCGTCGACAGGTGGATGTTGGCGGCGCGGCCGATACCCGACTCGAGCATGCCGCCGTGCCACACCGGCACGCGTCGCGACGCACACAGATCGTGCAGCCGCACCGATTCCGCGAAGCCGCCGACGCGCCCCGGCTTGATGTTGATGATCCGGCAGGCGCCGGCGGCAATCGCCTGGCTGGCGATGCCGACCGTCTTGATCGACTCGTCGAGGCAGATCGGCGTCCGCAGCCGCCGCTGCAGCGCGGCGTGATCCGCCACGTCGTCGTAGTCGAGCGGCTGTTCGATCATCATCAGGTCGTAGGCGTCGAGCGCCGCGAGATGATCGGCGTCGGTGATCGAGTAGGCGGCGTTCGCGTCGACCATCATCGGGATCGGGCCGAACCGCGCGCGGAGGGCCTCGACGGCATCGAGGTCCCGGCCCGGCTTCACCTTGATTTTGATCCGGCGATAGCCGGCGGCGAGCTCACGCTCGACCGTTGCGACGAGCTCGTCGAGCGAGTTCTGAATGCCGACGGACACACCCGACTCGATCCGATCGCGCGCGCCGCCGAGCGTGCGCGAGAGCGGCTCGCCGCGCTGTTTCGCGTAGAGATCCCACGCCGCCATTTCCACGGCGGCCTTCGCCATGTTGTGGCCGCGGATCGCCCGGAGCGCCGGGAACACCGCGCGTGGATGCGCGAAGTCGGCGCCGATGACGCGCGGCGCGATGAAGTCGCTGATGATGTGCCAGCAGGTGTCGTTGGTCTCGGAACTGTAGTACGGATCGACGTCGGCGACGCACTCGCCGTAACCCGACACGCCGCCGCCGTCGACGCGAACCAGGATGAAATGTTTGTCGTCGATGCGGCCGAAGCTGGTCTCGAAGAAGTGGACGAGCGGGAGCTTCAGCAGGCGCAGCTCCAGACGTTCGATCTTCACGGCGCGATGATATCATTCGCCCCGCATTGGCGTTCCGCTACATCGCGATCGAAGGTCCGATCGGTGCGGGAAAAACCGCTCTGGCGGAGCGCCTCGGCGCGCGGCTCGACGCGACCGTCGTGCTGGAAGAAACCGAGAACCCGTTCCTCGCCGATTTCTACGGCGATCGGCCCGGCGCGGCGCTGCAGGCGCAGCTCTTCTACCTGCTCAATCGTCATCGTCAGCAGACGTCGCTGCGGCAGGCCGACCTTTTCAACCAGACGACGATCTGCGACTACGTCTTCGACAGGGACAAGATCTTCGCCTATCTCAACCTCGACGACAACGAGCTGTTCATCTATCAGCGGCTGTACGAGCTGCTCGCGCGCGACGTGCCGCCGCCCGATCTGGTCGTGTATCTTCAGACACCGACCGACGTCCTGCTGCGCCGCGTCCACAGCCGCCGGCTCGACGCCGAAACGGTTGCCTTCCAGCCCGACGACGACTACCTGCGCGAGTTGAACGAGGCGTATCACCACTTTTTCTTCCACTACGCGGCGACGCCGCTGCTCGTGCTCGAGACGTCGCAGTTCGACTCCGATGCAAGCGACGAAGCGCTCGACGATCTGATCAAGCAGATCCGGGCGATGGGCCCTGGCACGCGGTACTACGTGCCTCGGACGAAATGACCCGTCATGGCTGAGGGCTGATGGCTCATGGCTACGGCTGGCGGCTGAATCGACCATTGCCATTCGCCATCAGCCATCAGCCCTGATAAGGTTCACCCAATGGCCTGGTTCAAGAAGACCAAGAAGCCGATCGTCACGCCGGCCAAGGAGAAGCCGAGCCGCGTGCCGGAGGGGCTCTGGGTCAAGTGTCCCGGCTGCCAGCAGGCGATCTACAACAAGGACCTCGCCGGCAACATGCACGTCTGCCCGAAGTGCAGCCACCATTTCCGCATCAACGCGACCGAGCGGCTGCGACTCCTGTTCGACGCCGACTGGGTCGAGCACGATCGCGATCTCGCCTCGACCGATCCGCTCGGGTTCAGCGACACCAAGGCCTACAAGTCGCGCCTCAAGGCCGGTCTCGACGGCACCGGGCTCAAAGACGCGATCATCTCGGCGTCCGGCACGATCGACGGGATGGCCGCCATCGTCGCCTCGATGGAGTACGGGTTCATCGGCGGCAGCATGGGCGTGGTCGTCGGCGAGAAAATCACCCGCGCGATCGAGCGCGCGATCGACGAAAAGCTGCCGATCGTGATCGTCTGCTGCTCCGGCGGCGCGCGGATGATGGAGGGGGCGCTGTCACTGATGCAGATGGCGAAGATCTCGGGCGCGCTGGCGCGGCTCGATCGAATGCGCCTGCCCTACATCGCCGTCCTCACCGATCCGACCACCGGCGGCGTCACGGCGAGCTTCGCGATGCTCGGCGATCTCAACATCGCCGAGCCGAAAGCGCAGATCGGATTCGCTGGCCCGCGGGTGATCGAGCAGACGATCCGCCAGAAGCTGCCGGAGGGCTTTCAGCGCAGCGAGTTCCTGCTCGAGAAGGGCATGATCGATCTCGTCGTCGATCGCCGCGAGCTGAAACAGGTGATCGCCAGCGCGCTCCGGTTCATGGGCGCCGTGCAGGCGCCGGCCGCGGCCGAGCCGGACACGGCGGTCGCCGCTGAGCCCGCAGCGCAGGTCTAGCTGCGCAGGCTCCGGGGGATTGGGGATTGGCGGTTGGGGATTGGCGGGATTGGTGAGGGGTGCTCCTTTCACCAACCACTATTCACTCCAATCACCAGCGACCATCCACCAACCACTCTAACCCCCAATCCCCAATCCCCATCTCCTCACGCTTTCGCGGTACGCTGACAGGCTTCGATGGACCCGCTCGCCTATCTCTTCTCGCTCGGACAGTTCGGCATCAAGTTCGGGTTGCAGAACATCTCGGCGATCGTCGCGGAGCTGGGACATCCGGAGCGGGCGTTTCACTCGGTCCACGTCGCGGGCACCAACGGCAAAGGATCGGTGACGGCGATGGTCAGCGCGGCGCTGCGCGCCGCCGGCCATCGCACCGCCCGCTATACCTCGCCGCATCTCGTCGATCTCGCGGAGCGATTCGTCGTCGACGGCAACCCGGTCGCGCACGACGCGCTGCTCTCCGCGATCGGCGACGTCCGCTCCGCCGTCGATGCGCTCCGCTGCCGCGGGATCCTCGACGTGCAGCCGACGTTCTTCGAGGTGACCACCGCGGTGGCGTTCGAACTGTTCCGGCGCGCGCGCGTCGAGGTGGCGGTCCTCGAAGTGGGCCTCGGCGGACGGCTCGACGCGACCAATGTCGTCACGCCGATCGCGACGGCAATCACGTCGATCGCGTTCGACCACCAGAAGTATCTCGGCGACACGCTGAGGGAGATTGCTGCCGAAAAGGCGGGCATCATCAAGCCGGACGTCCCGGTGGTCCTCGGTCCGGTTGCGGCTGAGGCCCGGGTGACGATCGAGAGGATTGCCGCGGCGCGCGGCGCGGCGGTCATCCACGCCTCTCCGTGCGACGCGGATGGTTTCGCAGTCGGCCTGGCCGGGGCGCACCAGCGCGAGAATGCCGGGGTCGCCGTCCGCCTGCTCCGGCTCGTCGGCGAACGCGGCGTCGCGGTGCCCGACGACGCGATTGCCGCAGGGCTGGCTGAGCCCGACTGGCCCGGACGCCTCGATCGCCGCCAGCTTGGTGGCGGCCGCGAGGTGCTGCTGGACGCCGCTCACAACCCGGCCGGCGCGCTCGCGCTCGCGTCTTACCTCAGGGCCGACGGCCGCGGCCCGAGGCCGCTGGTGTTTGCGGTGATGCGCGACAAAGACATTCGCGAGATGCTCACGGTGCTGCTGCCGGAAACGAGTCGGCTGATCGCGACCGCGGCGTCGACGCCGCGTTCGGCCGAGCCCGAGTCGATCGCGTCGGTCGCGCGCGAGATCGCGCCGGGGCTGCCGATCGTCGTCGAGCCCGCACCTGATGCGGCGCTCGCACACGCGTGGCGCGTGTCGCCGGCGATCGTCGTCGCCGGATCGATCTTCCTCCTCGGCGACGTGCTGAGGCTGATCAACCGGACGTGATACCCTTCGAACACCCTGTCAGCGGGCCGGCATGTCGAATCTGTTGTCCAGTCTCTGCGTCCTGACGATTTCCAGCCTTGCCGTTCCGTCGTACGCGGGTCAGTTCCCTCAATCGGCGCCGGCGGCTCCAGCCGCGCCCGCGGCCGCGCCAGCATCGGTCCCGGAGACGACCACCAGCGATCGTCGTGAGGCGATGAACGACCAGCAGGACTGGCACTTCATCGGTCACGTGGAGATGGATCGCGATCCGCAGGGCCTGTCGAAGATCTACGCGGACGACGTGTGGCTGTACATGGGCCAGGACCGGGGCGTCGCCACCGGCAACGTCCTGCTCACGCAGGGCGCCAACCGGATCTCGGCCGAGCACGCCGAGTTCAACACGAAAGACAACCTCGGCACCTTTTACAACGCGTGGGGCATGGCGACCGTGAAGCCGCAGGTGCAGAGGCCGATGACGGGCGGCCTGGCGTTGCCGCCAGTCATCGGGCAGGAGACCGTGATCATGTTCTTCGGCGAGAAGATCGAAAAGATCGGTCCGAAGAAATACAAGATCACCAACGGCGGCTTCTCGACGTGCGCGCAGCCGACGCCGCGGTGGGACCTGCACGCCGGCACCGTGACCCTCAACCTGGATCACTACACGGTGCTGACCAACGCGGTCATGAACGTGAAGGGCGTCCCGATGTTCTATCTGCCGGTCCTGTACTATCCGACCAAGCGCGAAGATCGGGCGACCGGGTTCCTCATCCCCACCTACGGCGTCTCCTCACTGCGCGGCCAGTCGCTCCACAACGCGTTCTTCTGGGCGATCGATCGCAGCCAGGACGCGACGTTCATGCACGACTGGTTTTCGAAGACCGGCCAGGGCTACTCCAGCGAATACCGCTACAACTACGGGCTCGGCACCGACGGAAATTTCCGCGTCCACGTCGACGACACGCACGCGACGTCGTACCCGCAATCAGACGGCACCGTCACCACCATCGACGCCTCCAGGACATTCGAGATTCGCGGCGCCGCGAACCAGAAGCTGCCCGGCAACATCCGGGCGCGCGGCAGCGCCAACTACTTCTCGAGCATCCAGGCGTCGCAGGCCTTCAACACCAACATCTACGACATCTCACGCAACCAGCGGACCTTCGGCGGCAACGTCATCGGCGCCTGGAGCACCTACACGCTGAACGCCACGATCGATCACTCGGAGTACTTCAACACGACGACCACGTCATCGGTCAGCGGGAACTGGCCGCGCATGACGTTCAGCCGCAACGAGCGGCCGATCGGCGGTTCGCCGGCGTATTTTTCGGTGTCCACCGACTATTCGAACTTCCTGCGCGAGTCGCGGCAGGCGGCGAGCGCCAGCACGCCCGAGGTGACGACCGACTTCGGCCTGAGCCGATTCGACTTCGCGCCGCAGATCCGCTACCCGTTCAAGCGCTGGCTCTGGTTCACCGTCAACAACACGTTGAGCTGGCACGAGACGTACTACACGCGCACCTATGCGCTCGACGCCGACGGCAAATCGACCGGTGTCGTCGTCGACGCGCCGTTGACGCGTCCGGCCCTGACCTACCAGGCGCAGATCGTCGGGCCCGTCTTCAACCGCGTGTGGGACACGCCGGCGAACGGCTATGCCGAGAAGTTCAAGCACACGATCGAGCCGTATCTGACGCTCAACCGGACCGCGACCATCGGCGATTTCGCGCGCATCGTCCAGTCGGACGGCATCGACAACCTGGTGACCGGCGTCAGCTACAACTACGGGTTGAACAACCGCTTCTACGCCAAGCGGCCGCTGGCGCCAGGGCAGCCGGCGGTGGCCCGCGAGATCGTCGACGTGACTGTCTCGCAGACCTACTACAGCGACGAACGGCAGTCGCTCTACGACCGCCAGTACCAGACGAGCACGCTCAGCGGGAACGTGCCGTCGCATTTTTCTCCGATCGCGCTCGGCATCCGCGGCATGCCGACCAATACCTTCAACGCGACCGTGAATGCCGAGTTCGACAGCCGCTACCTCGAATTGCGGACCATTTCCGCGCAGGCGGGCGTCACCAGCGGGATTCTCCAGGCGTCGCTCGGGTGGAGCAAGCGCGCGTTCATCGCCCAGCTTCCCGGCTTCAACGATCCGAACACCCTCGACCACTCGATCAACGGGACCTCGAACCTGCGCACCAGGGACAACAAGTACGGGCTGCAGTACTCGTTCGCCTACGACGTCACGCATCACGGCATCACGACCCAGAGGATCACCGGGTTCTACAACGCGCAGTGTTGTGGACTGGCGATGGAGTACCAGGCCTACAACTACATCGGCACCGCGATCAATTCGCCGATTCCGGCCGACCACCGCTTCTTCATGTCGTTCACGCTCGCCGGCCTGGGCAACTTCTCGCCGTTCAACGGCGCGCTCAGCGGGGTCCCGCGCTGACGCGCGCGCGCTGCGGCCGCTGACGGGCAGAGATGAACCCGATTCTCGTGACCGGCGCGGCCGGCTTTGCCGGCGGCCATCTGCTGGACCTCCTCGGCGCCGGCGATCGGGACGTCGTCGCCTGGCATCGGCCAGGCGGCCATCCTCCGCGCGCCGTGCCGCGCACGCAATGGGAGGCAGTCGATCTTCTCGATCGCGGGCACGTTGCCGATGCGATCGCGCGGCTGCGGCCGTCGTCCGTGTACCACTGCGCCGGCGCGGCCCATGTCGGCCGCTCGTGGGATGCTGCCGAATCGACCTTCGCGGTCAACGTGCGCGGCACGCATCACCTGCTCGACGCCCTCGAGCGCGTCGGCGGCGCCGCACGGGTGTTGATTCCGAGCTCGGCGCTCGTGTACGCGAGCGCGCCGGAGCCGCTCACCGAGACGCATCCGCTCGTGCCCAACAGTCCCTACGGCCTCAGCAAGCTCGCGCAGGAGATGCTGGGGCAGCGGACCAACGGCGCGATCCAGGTCGCCATCGCCCGCCCCTTCAACCACGTGGGGCCGCGGCAGGATCCGCATTTTGCCGCCTCCAGCTTCGCTCGCGACATCGCGGACATCGAGCGCGGACGGCGGCCGGCGGAGATCCCGGTCGGCAATCTCGACGCGCGCCGCGACCTCACCGACGTGCGCGACACGGTGCGCGCCTACCGGTTGATTCTCGAGCGCGGCCAGCCCGGACGTCCGTACAATGTCTGCTCGGGGCGCGCGCTGAAGATCCGCGAGCTGCTCGACATGCTCCTCGCACGTGCGCAGGTGCCGATTGCCGTGACCGCCGACCCTTCCCGCCTGCGGCCGAACGACACGCCGCTGCTCGTCGGCGACCGGTCACGCCTGCGGGACGAGCTGGGGTGGACGCCGGCGATTCCGCTCGAGCAGACGCTCGACGACCTGCTGGCGTACTGGCGCAGCGCACCGCCGCCATGAACGTGCTCGTGACGGGCGGCACCGGATATCTCGGCCGCGCCGTCGTTCGCGCGCTTGCCGCGCGCGGTCATACGTGCGTCGTCTTTGCGCGGAGCGCATCCCGCAGCGGGCTGCCCGGCACGCTCGTCGACGGCGACGTCCGCGATCGCGGCGCGCTCGACCGCGCCGCCTCTGGCTGCGACGCGTTGTGTCATGCCGCGGCGCTCGTCAGCATCTGGCGCCGCCGCCGCGCCGAGTTCGACGATGTGAACGTCGGCGGCCTGCGCAACGCGATTGGCGTGGTCACCGCCCGCCGGATTCCACGATTCCTCTACACGTCGTCGTTCCTCGCGCTCCCGCCCCGCGACCGGCCGTCGCCGATGGCAGCCAACGACTACCAGCGCACGAAGCTCGACGCCGACCGCGTGGCGGACGCGGCCGTCGCGGACGGCGTGCCGCTGATTCGCGTGTATCCGGGCGTCGTCTATGGCCCTGGCTCGCTCACGGAAGGCAACCTCGTCGGGCGGCTGATCGCCGATCATCTGCGCCGGCGGCTTCCGGGATTGATTGGGCCCGAACACCGCTGGTCGTACGCCTACGTCGACGATGTCGCGACAGGCCACTGCGCGGCGCTCGAGGAAGGACGCGCGGGGGGACGGTACATGCTCGGCGGCGAGAATGCCCCGCAGCGCAGGGTGTTCGAGATCGTGGAGCGCGTCACCGGACGCAGACCGCCGCCGCGGATACCGTTTTCCGTGGCGACGGCGCTCGGAGCCGCGGAGGAACTGCGCGTGTCGCTGTTCGGCGGAACGCCGCTCGTCACCCGCGGCGCCGTCGATATCTTCCGGCACGACTGGTCGCTCGACAGCAGCGAGGCGCAGCGCGAACTCGGCTACACGATCACGCCGCTCGAAGACGGCGTGCGACGGACGCTCGCCGCGCTCGGTCATGCACTCTGAGTCGGCGCGGCAGTGGGTCCACATCGGGTCGGGGCTCTTCGCACTGCTGCTGCGCTCGCTCACATGGTGGCAGGCGGCGGCGCTCGCGGTGTTCGCGCTCCTCTTCAACGCGGTCGTCCTGCCGCGGGTCGGCGGCCGGCGGCTCTACCGGCCCGTTGACGAAGTGCGCGGCTTTCCGCTCGGCATCCTGCTCTACCCGCTTGCCGTTCTCCTCCTCATCCTCCTGTTTCCCTCTCGACTCGACATCGCCGGTGCCGGGTGGGCGATCCTGGCGCTCGGCGATGGCACCGCGACGCTCGTCGGTCGTGCGGCGGCATCCGGACGCTGGGGATCGCTCCAGGGCGCCCTTGGTTGGAACCCAGACAAGACGATCGCCGGCACGACGGCCTTCATCGTCTGCGGCGCGCTTGGCGGGATCGCGATCGCGTGGTGGGTGCGACCGGCCGTGACGCCGCCGCCGGCGCTGGCGTTCACGATCCTCGCGCCGCTCGCCGCCGCCGTCGCCGCCGGGTTCGTCGAGACGATTCCGGTACAGCTCGACGACAACATTTCGGTGCCGGCGACGGCCGCCGCGATCCTGTGGCTGGCAGGTCTCATGGACGCGAACGCCTGGAGCGCTGCGCGCAGCGCCGTCGCCGCCGCGCTGCCGTGGTCGCTGGCGCTCAACGCGGTGGCGGCGTGGCTCGGGTACCGCGCGAAGACCGTGTCGCGGTCGGGGATGATCGGCGGTTTCGCGATCGGCACGCTGATCTATCTGGGCGGCGGCGCCGGGGCATGGCTGCTGTTGTTCGCGGCCTTTCTCGCCGCCTCAATCACCTCGAGGCTCGGTCTGAAACGCAAGATGGTGCTCGGGATTGCCGAGGAACGCGGCGGGCGGCGCGGCGCCGGAAACGCGATCGCGAACTGCGGCGTCGCGGCCGCCGCGGCGATCGCGGCAGTGACGACGCCGCACCTGAACGCCGCGCTGATCGCGCTGGTCGCGTCGCTCGCGGCCGGCGGGAGCGATACAGTGGCGAGCGAGATCGGCAAGGCCTGGGGCCGATCGACATTCCTCGTCACGTCGTTCAGCCGCGTCAAGCCCGGCACACCGGGCGCGATGTCGCCGGAGGGAACCGCCGCCGGCCTGACCGCCGCGTTCGCGCTGGCTGCGATCGGCGTCGCCGCCGGCCTCGTCCCCGGATCGGCGATCCTGCCGGTCGTCGTCGCCGCAACCGCCGGCGCGCTGGTCGAAAGCGCCCTGGCGGCGACGCTCGAAGGACCGGGTATCCTGAACAACGACATGTTGAACTTCATCAACACGGCGATCGCCGCGGCGGTCGCCATCGCGATCGTTTAACCGCGAACTCTTGAACCCTAGAACTTCAGAACCTCGCAGCGCGCCGCGCGCATACGTCGACCTGGCGCGCCCCTTTACGCTCGTCGCGCCGGCTCTGGGGTTCATCTCGGGCGCCCTGACCGCGGTCGGCGCCGCGCCGCGCGAACCGTGGTCCGCGGGGCTGCTCGTTCCGGCGCTCCTCGGATCGGCCATGGCGGCGCTGCTCAACGCCGGCAACAACGCGCTGAATCAGATTTACGACCTCGAGATCGATCGCGTGAACAAGCCGGCGCGCCCGCTGCCGAGCGGCCGGTTGACGATCCTGCAGGTGTGGCGGTTCACCAATGTCACGTACGCGATTGCACTCGTCCTCGCCTGGCTCGTCGCGCCCGGCGGCCGGCACGAATGCTTCTGGCTGGTGGTGATCGCCGTCGTCTGCACCTACCTGTATTCGGTGCCGCCGTTTCGGACCAAGCGGCTCGGCATCTGGGCCAACGTCACCATCGCGATTCCGCGCGGCACGCTGCTGAAGGTGGCCGGCTGGTCGTCGGTGAAGACGATCGCCGGCGTGGAGCCGTGGTACATCGGCGCGATTTTCGGGCTCTTCCTGCTCGGCGCCACGACGACGAAGGATTTCGCGGACATGGACGGCGATCGCCGCGGCGGCTGCCGCACGCTGCCGATTCAGTACGGCGTCCGCCGGGCGGCATGGATGATCTCGCCGTCGTTCGTGATCCCGTTCCTCATGATCAACGCCGGGGCGGCGTTCCACATCCTGACCGGCAACTTCGTCCTGCTGCAGCTGCTTGGCGCGGTGATGACCGCGTACGGGCTCTATGTGCTCTATCTGATGCTGCGGCGACCCGAAGAACTCGCCGTGGAAGCGAACCACGTCTCCTGGGCGCACATGTACCGCATGATGTTCGTCGCGCAGGTCGGGTTCGCCCTGGCGTACTTGCTGTAGGAATCACGGTCCGGCTGACCGCGTTCGCGCATGCCGAGTGGTGTCACGGTCCGAGCGCGTGTTCGGCGCTGCGGTAGCGTCCGGCGTCAGCCGGACCGCCGGTCACACCTCTGCGTTTCCTGAAAAAAAGGCATACAAAGCGGTCGCGGTGAAGTATCGTACCGGCGAACGGGGGAGGCGACGCGTGATGATTCGACGGACGATGAACGTGCTGCTGGTGGCGCTGCTCGCGGCATTCACGGCGACCCTGCCGGCCGAAGGGGCAACGAAAACCACGAGGCATCGTCAGAAGCATTCGACGCGCGTCACTTCAGGAGTGGCGGCCGCCGGCACCACCGACACTACCGGCAGTACCGGCACCACCGGCACGACGAGCACGTCTGCGCACAAGCGCACGACGAAGAAGCCAGCCAAGACCGGCGCCAAGACCAGCACCGCCAAAACCAGCACCGCCAAGACCAGCACCGCGAAGAGCGGCAAGACCGGCACTGCCAAGAAGTCGTCGGCCTCGTCGGCCAAGAAGCCTGCGCCTCACAAGCCTTCGACGAAGCCCCACTAAAACGCGGGCCGCACCGCGCTTGACATCGCCCGTGCCCGCCAGCATGATGGGCGGCGAATCAAAGGCGAATGTCTGCATCCTTCCCCCTGCTTTTCGACCTCGGAGCGCCGAAGCCCACCACCCGCGACATCGCCCACGCGGTCCGCGAGGGCGGCACTGCGGCGCTCACCGAGGCGCAGCGCCGCGCCGATCAGGCGCGCTACCAGGAGATCACCTGCCGATCGGCCATCAACCACGTCAAAGGGATGCCGTTCGAGTGGACCCTGAATCCCTATCGCGGCTGCACGCACGGCTGTCACTACTGCTACGCGCGGCGCTATCACGTCCAGTTCGAGATGAACGCGGACGACGAGTTCGCGTCGGTGATCCTGGTGAAGAAGAACTTCGTCGAGGCGCTGACGCGCGACCTTGCCCGGCCGTCCTGGCGCGGCGACTACATCGCGGTCGGGACGGCGACCGACTGCTATCAGCCGATCGAGGGGCACTACAAGCTGACCCGCCGTTCGCTCGAAGTGCTGCTCCGCCACCGCAACCCGATGGGCGTGGTGACGAAGGGACCGATGGTGGTGCGCGACAAAGATCTGCTCGTCGCCTTGTCGAAATGCACGACGGCCACCGTCTACATGAGCGTGCCGACGGTCGACGAACACGCCTGGGAGCTGCTCGAGCCGGGCACCGCGCATCCAATGCAGCGCCTTCGCGCCGTGCGCGAGCTCGTCGATGCGGGCGTGCAGTGCGGCGTGCTGATGAATCCGATCGTCCCCGGCTTCTCGTCGTCGCGCGCGAAGCTCGAACGCACCGTCAAGGCGATCGCGGATCACGGCGCGCGGTTCGTTGGCTGCAACGTGATGTTCCTCGAGGACGGCACCCGCTCGCACTTCATGAAGTTTCTCGAGCGCGAGTTCCCGTCATGGCTGCCGCGCTACGAGAGGCTCTACGAACGGAAGTACGCCCCGGAGGACTACCGGAAGCAGGTTCAGGGCATGATTCGCGTGCTGCAGGATCGCTATGGCCTCACGCCGCGCGAGAGAGAGCCTCACCAGGACAAGCCGACGCAAGCAGAGCAGGTCGGTTTCTCCTGGTGAGATCGTGAAACCTGTCAATGGCTGAGGGCTGAGGGCTGATGGCATATGGTGAATGGTCGATAGACCATCAGCCATCAACCATAGCCATCAGCACTCAGCCATTAGCCATTGACACGTTTTTTTCTTACGCAACGTCGCCGTAGGCAAGCGCGTCGTTCGGCGACGTAACACCCTTCATCGAAGGCTCGACCGCCAGCACTCCTTCTTTGACGGTCACGTCGAAATGTGAGCCATCCTTCCACTGCGCGCTGATCGGCAGCTTGACGTGCTCATCGATAAAACGCTTCAGGAAGCGTGCGCCGAAGGCCATGCTGTAGCCCTTCGTCACGATGTGCTCGAGCGCCTCGTCTGCAACCGCGATCGTCTTGCTCGCCTTGGCCAGCGTCACGGCGACCTGGTCGAGGTACTTCTTCGCGATAACTCGCACTTCGCTGTGCGTCAGCGGATTGAACAGCACGACCTCGTCTATACGGTTGCGGAACTCCGGCGGGAAGCGGCGCTCGAGCTCGCGCATGACCTCGCCCTGCACCTGCTCGATTCCTACCTCGCGGTTGAGGAAGCCGAGCGGGCTGGTCAGCTTGCGGAAGTTCTCGGCGCCGATGTTCGACGTCATGATGATCACGGCGTCCGACAGATAGACGCGCTTGCCGCGGCCGTCGGTCATCCATCCTTCGTCGAAGGCCTGCAGGAAGAGATTGAGCGTGTTCGAGCTCGCTTTTTCCACCTCGTCGAGCAGGACCACGCAATACGGGTTGTCCTTCAGCTGGTTCGTGAGCACGCCGCCGCGTTCGCTGCCGACGATGCCGCGCGGCATGCCGATCAGCTTGTCGACCGACACTGAGCCGTCCTGGTACTCGGACATGTCGACGCGGATCATTTTCTTTTCGTCGCCGAACAGGAACTCGGCCACGGCCTTCGCGAGCTCGGTCTTGCCGACGCCGGTCGGGCCGAGGAACAGCAGCACGCCGTCCGGTCGGTCGAAGCCGTCCTTGAGCGGGCCCTTGTTCAGCACCAGCCGCCGCGCCACGGCGTCGACCGCCTTTTTCTGGCCGATGACACGGTCCTGGAGCCGCGTCTCGATGTCCTTGAAGCGATCGGTGACGTCCCGGAACACCATGTCTTCGGGAATCTGCGCCGCGTGCGAAATCACCGCGACGATGTCGTCCTTCTTCACTTCCCAGCGGCGATCGATCTCGGCGCGCACCGCCGCGGTGTCGAGCCAGCCGATCACCTTGTCCGGCAGGTGGAGGTGCCGCATGTAGCGCGGCGACAGCTCCAGCGCGGTCTCGATCGCCTCGTCGAGCAGCCGCACCGAGTAGTTGCGCTCGAGCCGCGGCCGCAGGTTGTAGAGAATCCGGCGCGTCTCGTCGACCGACGGCTCGCAGATGTTCACGCAGCGGAAGCGGCGCGCGAGCGCCTCGTCCTCCTGGATGTACTCTTTGTATTCGCTCAGCGTGGTGGCGGCGATCATCCGGATCTCGCCGCGCGCCAGCACCGACTTGAAGATGTTGGCAGCGTCCGACGGCGCGCCGAGCGCCGAGCCGGCGCCGACCATCGTGTGCGCCTCGTCGACGAACAGGATCAGGTTCGGCCGTTCCTTGAGCTCGCGAATCACGTTCTGGATGCGATCCTCGAACATGCCGCGCAGCATCGTGCCGGCGACCATCGTGTTCATCTGCAGGTTCACCACCTGGCAGTCGCGGAGCCGCACCGGCACGCTCTCGGGCTCGAACTCGATGCGGCGCGCCAGGCCTTCCGCGATCGCGGTCTTGCCGACGCCCGGCTCGCCGATCAGCATCACCGAGTTGGCGCGCTCGCGGTGACAGAGGATCTCGAGGACCTGCTGAATCTCCTTCTCGCGGCCGAACACCGGCGGCAGCTTGTCCTGCCGCGCGAGCAGATTGAGGTTCGTGGCGAAGTGCTTCAGGAACGGCGGCAGCTCGAAGCGCTTCTTCAAGCGCTCTTCGCGGAGTTCCATGTCGCGCATCCGTGTGTTCAGCCGCGACACCAGCAGCTCGGGCTCCACGCCGTGCCGGCGCAGGATCGACACCGCGACACCTTGCGTTTCCTCGAAGACGGCGGAGAAGAGATCGGCGGCCTCGATCGTCTGGCGCCCGGCGCGGCTCGCATGATGGAGCGCCAGCTTGAAGACGAGCTTCGTCGCAGGCGACACCCGCAGCTCGCGACCGGCGAACGACGGCATCATGTGGAGATGCTCTTCGTTCGCCTGCAGGATGGTGTGCGGGTTCAGCTCGACATCGCGCATCACCTCCGCGAACATGTCCCACTCGACCTGGGCGAACGCAAGAAAAATATGTTCGTTTGTCAGCAGTGCGTGCTCGCGGCGGCGAGCCTCCTCAATCGCTCTGTCGACAATCCGCTGCGCGGTCTCGCCGATCTTGCTTGGTGAGATGTCGAGGTCGTCTACGTGCACCGTTCTTCCTCCGTCGGAGGCCAGAGCGAGCAAGACGTGGGCCAGTACTCGACCGTGGCTGGACGGCCACAGGTCGAGTGCAGTTTCGTGTTAGCCCTGCTGCAACAGCGCCTTGATCCGCTTCTCTGTTGGCGGATGGCTGCTGAACAAGCCGAACAATGCCTGAGCGCTAAAGGGCTTCACGATGAACATATGTGCGGTGGCCGGATTGGCGTCGAGCGGAACCTGACGCGACGCCGCCTCGATCTTCCGGAGCGCGCTGACCAGACCATGCGGGCCGCCGGCAATCGCCGACCCACCGGCATCCGCGTCGTACTCCCGCGACCGCGAGATCGCGAGCTGGATCAACATCGCCGCGATCGGCGCCAGGAGGATTGTGGCGAGCAGCGCAACCGGATTGCTGCCTTCGCGGTCGTCGCGGCTCCCGCCGAAGAACAGCGCAAAGCGTGCGATCAGCATGATCGCCGCGGCGATTGTGGCCGCAATCGAGCTGATTAGGATGTCCCGGTGCTTCACGTGTGCGAGCTCGTGAGCGAGCACGCCTTCGAGCTCGTCGTCGGTGAGGATCCGGAGGATGCCTTCGGTCGCCGCCACGGCGGCATGCTGCGGATTCCGCCCCGTTGCGAACGCGTTCGGCGACAGCTCGGGGATCACGTAGCACCGGGGTGTCGGCAGGCCGGCGCGCTGCGCCAGCCGCTCCACGATGGAGTACAGCCGGTGGCCGGGACCGACCTCCTGTGCGCCGTACATGCGCAGGACGATTTTGTCCGAGAACCAATACGACCCGAAGTTCATCGCCACGGCGAACAAAAACCCGAGAATCAGACCCTGCCCGCCGCCCAGCACCTGGCCCATGGCCATGAGCAACGCGCTCATCAGCCCGAGAAGCAGCGCCGTTTTGATGGTGTTCGACATTTGTGTGACCGGTTTCAATTTTGGTAGTTCCCAGCTTACAACCGCGCCAGCAGCCCCGCCACCAGTGCGGCTCGATCCGAAAGTTGGTCGATGTCTACGTGTTCGTGAAGGGCGTGGGCGCCGTCGCCGACAGCCCCGAGCCCGTCCAGCGTCGGGACACCGAGCGCGGCTGTGAAATTCCCGTCGGAACCGCCCCCGGTGCCTCCTTCCCGGAGATCGATCCCGAGCTCACGCGCAATCGCACGTGCCTGATCGTACAGACGCCCCACCGCCTCAGTACGTTCCAGCGGCGGGCGGTCGAAACCGCCGGCGGCCGTGACCGTCGTGCGGGAATCGACCGGCTCGAGCCGCGCGAACGCGGCCGACACCTCGGCCGCCGCGTCGGCCGTCGGCACCCGGACGTCGACCATCGCGCGCGCCTCGTCCGGAATGACGTTCGATCGCAGGCCGCCCGAGATCTGCACGACGTTCACCGAGATGCCGCGCGCGGGATCCTGAAGCGCGTCGATACGCAGAATCTGATGCGCGAGCTCGTGGACGGCGCTCGCGCCCTTCTCCGGCTCGATGCCGGCGTGGGCCGAGACGCCCTTCACCGTCACCTCGAAGCCGCCGCAGCCCTTGCGGGCCGTCTTCACGGCGCCGCCCGGCAGCGACGGCTCGAGCACGAGCACCGCGGCGCTGCGCCGCGCTTCCTCCTCGATTGCCGCGCGCGACGACGCGCTGCCAATCTCCTCGTCGGTCGTCCACAGCATCACGATGCGATGCGACGGCGCGACCGCCGTCTCGAACAGCGCGCGCGCCGCGAGCATCGCGATCGCGATTCCCGCCTTCATGTCGAAGACCCCCGGACCGTGCAGCCTGCCGTCGCGCCGTACGAGCGGCATCCGTTCGAGCTGTCCGACCGGCCACACGGTGTCGAAGTGGCCGAGGACGAGCAGCTGCGAAGGCCCGCAGCCGAACTCAGCGAGCAAGTGATCGCCGCGCTCGACACGCGGCAGCTTCGTCACGCGCGCACCGATCGCCTCGAGGCGCCACGTCAGTTCCACGCCGCACCGATCGACGGCCGCTTTGTCCGTCGTCGGCGACTCGAGGCGCACGAGCGCTTCGAGAGTGTCGATGAGCCACTCACGCTCGGCGCGGCAGTAGTCGCGGAGGCTTATAATCGGATTCATGATCCTCACAAGGACACAGAGGAGAGAACAGAGGAACGAAAGGATAGCCCACCGGCGGCTCGACCTTCGAAGCTTCGTCCTCTGTGTCTTTTGTTCTTTCCTTTGCGTCCTTGTCGGACGCGCGTCGGCGGCAGGTGGCGCGCAGCAACCGCAGCCGTTCCCGCGCCCTGGTCAACCGGCACGGCCACCGCAGACGCCGCCAGCGACACCGCCCCCCACTTCGCCTCGCCCCGCACCACCGCCCGCGGCCGAGGCCACGCCAACAGAAGCCACGCTCGGCGTTCCTATTTTTCCCGGCGCGCAGTTCATCGCCTCCTACGACGCCGGCCGCGGACAGCGCTACTACATTTTCGGCAGCGCCGCGTCCTTCGTGGAACTGGTCGCCTACTACCGTACAGTGCTGAAACAGAGAGGCGAGCTCGTGTACGAAGTTCCGGCGACCCACGAGTTCGATGTCGGACGGTACCGCGAGGAGACGATGGCGTTTCCGCCGGGCGTCACGATCAAGGACTTCCAGTCCGAGATCTCGAAGGGCTACCCGAACCCCAAGCGCGGCGCGCAGCCGGAGCGCTTCCCGACGATCATTCAGATCGTGCCGGTGACGGAGAAGCCAGAGTGAGTGTGTAGGACGGATAGGCCCTTGGGGTAGGTGGGTAGGACCGATAGGCCCACCCTACCCACCCCATGGGCCCATCGGTCCCACACACTGTCTCCTCACCACGTCGGCGGCGCGATCATCACGCCCAGCAGTCGATCGCCGACGACCCGGCTCACGTGCACATCGATCCGACGGAAACGGCGGTGCGTCAGCCTCCGACCCAGCGGCAGTTCGCTCCGGAGCCATGCGTCCGGATCGGAGAGCGTGAGCGTCGTCAGGAAGCGGTCGTCCACGAAGAGATCGACGGTCACCGGCGCATTGCCCGGGCCGGGAAGACCCGAGCGCATCGGAATCACCACCGACGTCGCCGTACTCGGGATGAAGAAAGACGCGCGGCCGGTCGTCCAGCGGAAGACGGTGCCCGGCTCTCGCGTCTCCCATGCGCGCAGACCGGAGGTCATGTTTCCAATCCAGGGCGGATCGTAGAGGTAGCCGAGCGCCGCCGCGGCCAGTCCCACGATCGCGACGGCCCGGATGAACCGGCGGCGGCTCATCGGAACCGCAGAAACGACTCGCGGTATTGCGCCCACGTGGTGTCCGCCTGCGGAAGGTTGCCGGTCCAGTACTGCAGCATCTGGACGACGGACAGGGCGACGAGAAGGGCGACGGCGCCTCCGATCGTCCTGCGGATTGCGGGCAGCCGCGGCTGCATCCAGTCGAAAGCTGCGGCAATGAAGACTCCAGCGAGGCCGACGCCGTCGGTGAAGGCGCGGTGGCCGTAGCTCGCTCCGAACTGCCAATCGGACCACGTCGCCGCGAACGCCGTCTGAGCGGCGAAGATGGCCGCGCCTGCCGCTACGAACCGGCGTGACCAGCCGCCGCCGACGATCGCTCCGAGCACGGCCATCAGCAGCAGCGGCGACCAGAAGAACAGGCCCTTTTGCGTGCTGAACAGGACCCCGAACCAATGCGGTGACTGCAGCGTGAAGCCCGCCACCTCGGTATACGGGCTCACCAGCCACGCGGCCGTGATCCGCCGATAGAGAAGCAACTGCGGCGCAACAACGGTTGCTGCCGCGAGCGCGGATGCGGCGAGCGGCAGGCGCCTGTCCCACAACTCGCCCGGGCGCGCGGCGAGATCCCGCATCGACGCCACGCCGTACGCCGGCAGCAGGACGAGATAGATCACATCGGCGTGGCGGACGAGCACGATCAGCCCGGCAACGGCACCGAGCGCGAGCGACCGGGTGAGTGCCGGCCGCGTCCACCATTCGTCGATCGCCAGCAGCCAGACGCAGACCAGGCAGAACGAGTACACGTGACTGAACGTTCCGTCGAATACGCCGTAGTGGAAGACGTTCGTCCCCCAGGTGACGCACACGAGCGTGGCGAGGACGACGTCGTCGCTGAAATGGCGCGAGAGCAGGCGGCGAAGCGCGGCCAGCCCCGCCGCGAGGTAGGCGAGTGCCGCGAGGCCTGCGCCGTGATGGTAGTAGGTCGAGAAGCCGTCGCGCGGCATGTTCGACCATCGCGACAGCAGATCGGCGGCGACGAAGAAGGGCGAGGTCAGCACCGCGACGCCAATCGGGTGAGGATTCAGCCAGCGTCCGGTCGAGGAAAGCCGACGGATCGCGGTGAACGGAGGATACGCGCCGCCGTACCAGTCACGAGCGAGGTTCTCGAGCGTCAGGTCGCGGTAGATGAACCACGACGGCAGGTAGACGTAGTAGCTGTAGCCGTCCGACCGGATCGGCGAGTACGGCGTGTGCGAGTAGATCCAGACGTAGCATGCCAGGCCGAACGCAGCGGTCGCGACGACGAAATACTCGACGGCGCGCCGCGTCAGCGGCAAACGAAGCTCTCGGCGGCGTCCGTGCTGCCCCGCCCCGAATAGGCGGCCACCTGCGGGTACGGACACAGCGGCCGCGAGCGATCGATGCGCCCGTCGGTCGCGTGCGACGCGAGGATGCGATCGGGGGCCTGCCCGCGCTCGACCCATTGCTCGAGCGCCGCGAGCATGTCGAACGTGTTGGGGCCGTCGCCGCCCCCGCAGTGCGCCATGCCGGGGACCATGAACAGACGATAGGCGCGCTCGACGGCAGCCGGGCTGCCAATCGTGTCGGCGACGCGCTTGTAGTACTGCGTGCTGGCGAGCGGCGAGATCTGGGGATCGCTCCAGCCGTGATACTGAATCAGCTTGGCGCCGCGATCGATGAACGGTTTCAGGTTCGGGTCGAGCGCGTTGATGGTGTCGCGATCCATTTCCTCGGCGCGCGCGGCATCACGATCGCCTTCGAACATCGACAGCTGCCAGGCCGGATCGTTGAGGACGAGGAAGCGGAACTGATCGAGCCCGGTCGCTCGCGCGGACGCGGTCCAGCCGCGGTCGGTCCACCCCAGTTCGCTGCCCGGCACGAGGCCGCCGATCTCACGCCGGGTCTTCGGATTCACCATCGGCGAGTAGATCGACCGGACCGTCGCCACCTGCGCCGAGGTCAGGCACGACCCGTCGCCGTTGCCCCCCTTGCACTCGAGGACCGCGGGATCGAACCGGCATGCCGGCGGGTTGTCGATCACGCCGTCCTTGACGCCGTCCGTGGCGTCGCAGGCATCGAGCACCGCGCGGTGCACGAGCTGCGCCTGTGCGGCGGTCAGTCGCGCCTCCGGTTGTTCCAGCGCCTTCGCGATCCGAACGGCCTGCGACGCGCGGCCGGTCCAGTCGAGGCCCGGCGCGCCGGCGACGATGCCGTCGAAGTCCGCGGGGAATCGCTGCGCTTCCTTCATCGCCTGCCGCCCGCCGGCCGAACAGCCGGTCCAGTAGGCGCGCTGCGGCGGGGCGCTGTAGTAGGCCTTGACGATCTCCTTCGCCGCTACGGTCATCTCGTGGACGGACCGCCAGCCGAAATCGATCACTTTTTCGGGATGGCCAGCCGCGAAACTCGCGGTGTTCCCGGTATGGCCAGTGTCGGTCGAGCTCGTCGAGTATCCGCGCCGGAGCGCCGCGCTCATCGCCGGATACGCGATCGTGCCGTTGAACGCGCCATTGCCGACCGCCTGATACTTGCCGTTCCACCCGGACAGCGGCAGCCAGACTTCCATCTTGATGTCGGAGTCGGCGGTCGGGCGGAGCGTCGCGGCGACACGGCAGAACGGTGGCAGCGCGCGGGTGCCGCGCGACTCGGCGGCGATCTCGGGCGGCAGCGTGCCGTCGACCACCCGCGCGAGCGTCACCGTGACCTGCGCAATCGCGAGCGACGCGATCCGGTCGCAAGAGTCGCCGTCGATCGCGGCCGCCGGCCAACCGCGCGCGGCCGCGGGCTGGCGCTCCGCGATCGCCATCGATCCCACCGCCGACATGAAGACCGCGGACGCAACGGCAGCACGGACGCACATCGGAGCACCTCTATGGAATCGAGGTCGTCGGAATCGCGGTCGTCGGCTCCACGTAGATTTCGCCCTTCTTGCGGAACTCGACCGACATTTCTTTCATGCCGGCTGCGGCGTAGTCGCGCACCTGCTGGGTCAGCTCCATGGAGCAGAACTTCGGCCCGCACATCGAGCAGAAGTGCGCCACCTTGGCGCCCTCGGCCGGCAGCGTCTCGTCGTGGTACGCGCGCGCGGTCACCGGATCGAGCGCGAGATTGAACTGATCCTCCCACCTGAACTCGAACCGCGCTTTCGACAGCGTGTCGTCCCATTCCCGCGCGCGTGGATGCGCTTTCGCGAGATCGGCGGCGTGTGCGGCGATCTTGTACGCGATCACGCCCGCCTTCACATCGTCGCGGTTGGGAAGGCCGAGGTGTTCCTTCGGTGTCACGTAGCAGAGCATTGCCGTGCCGTACCAGCCGATCATCGCCGCGCCGATCGCCGAGGTGATGTGATCGTAGCCGGGCGCGATGTCGGTGGTCAGCGGGCCGAGGGTATAGAACGGCGCCTCCTGACACCATGCGAGCTGCTTCTCCATGTTCTCCTTGATGAGATGCATGGGGATGTGCCCGGGGCCCTCGTTCATCACTTGGACGTCGTACTCCCAGGCGATGCGATTCAACTCGCCCTGCGTCTGCAGCTCGGCGAACTGCGCCTCGTCGTTCGCATCGGCAATCGATCCGGGGCGCAACCCGTCGCCGAGCGAGAACGAGACGTCGTAGGCGCGCATGATCTCGCAGATCTCGCGGAAGTGCGTGTAGGTGAAGTTCTCCTGGTGGTGGGCAAGGCACCATTTCGCGATGATCGATCCGCCGCGCGAGACGATGCCGGTGACCCGCCGCGCCGTCATCGGGACGTAGCGCAGCAGCACGCCGGCGTGGACGGTGAAGTAGTCGACGCCCTGCTCGCACTGCTCGATCAGCGTGTCGCGATAGATCTCCCAGGTGAGCTCCTCCGGCCGGCCGCCGACCTTCTCGAGCGCCTGGTAGATCGGCACCGTGCCGATCGGCACCGCGGCGTTCCGGATGATCCACTCGCGGGTCTCGTGGATGTTCTTCCCGGTCGAGAGGTCCATCACCGTGTCGGCGCCCCACAGCGTCGCCCAGCGCAGCTTCTCGACTTCCTCCTCGATCGACGAGGACACGGCGGAGTTGCCGATGTTCGCGTTGATCTTCACGAGGAAGTTGCGGCCGATGATCATCGGCTCGAGCTCGAGATGGTTGACGTTGGCCGGGATGATCGCGCGGCCGCGTGCCACTTCGTCGCGGACGAACTCGACCGGTAGTCCCTCGCGGGCGGCGATGAACTCCATCTCCTGCGTGATCTCGCCCCGGCGCGCGTAGTAGAGCTGCGTGACCGGGCGGCGCCCTTCGCCGTCAGCCGTCGCACGGCGCCCGCGAACCCACGGCTCGCGCAGCTTCGGCAGGCCGTCCTTCACGTCGTGGCCCTGCGGGCCGCTCGTGTCGTAGACCCGGAGCGACGACGCGCCGTGCTCGAGCGCAATCTCACGCATCGGCACGCGCACACCTCGAGGGCCGTCGACGAGGACTTTTCTGGAATTGGGAAACGCTGTGGTGAATGCTGACATTCCGCTCTCCCTTCGCCGGTATCAACCGGGGCAGGTTCCAAGGGTCTGTTCTCAATCCCGCGATGCGCGGGATACCCCTGGCGGCAAAGGGAGATGATAGCGCGGATCAGTCGATAAAGCGGTAGCCGAGGCCGATCACCGTCTCGATCTGGCGTCCCGCCGCGCCCAGCTTGACGCGGAGGCGGCCCACGTGGACGTCGACCGATCGGGTCTCGACTTCGCGCTCGTATCCCCAGACCCGTTCGAGGAGGCGGTCGCGTGAGACGACGCGGTTCTTGTTGAGCACCAGGTAGCGCAGCAGTTCGAATTCGCGCCGTGTCAGCCGCACCGGCACGTCGTCCACGGTGATCGCCACGGCGTCGAAGTCGGCGACCAGCCGCGCGCCGCGATACATCGGCGTCGCCTCGGCACGTTCCTCGGTCGCCGTGCGACGCAGCACCGCCTGGACCCGCGCGGACAGCTCTCTCAGGCTGAACGGCTTGGTGACGTAATCGTCGGCGCCCTGCTCGAGGCCGTAGACGAGGTCGTCCTCGCTGGAGCGGGCGGTCAACATGATGATCGGCACGCGGCTGTCGTCAGGCCGCGATCGGATGATGCGGCACACTTCGACGCCGCTGATCGACGGCAGATTCAGGTCCAGGATGATGAGATCCGGCCGCCGCTCGGTGACTGCCTTGAGCGCCGCATCGCCCGATCCGACGATTGCGACGTTTGCGCTGCCCGACCGCTCCAGCGTGTGCTTGATCAGGTGCGCGACGTCGGTTTCGTCTTCCACGACGAGGACGTGAGGCTTGACCATTGGTCTCGGATGGTATCGGCGACAGGTCACGACGCCGTTGCCGGGCCGTTAATTTCGCGTTACGTAGCGGAATGCTCGAGGTTCGAAGAGGTTCTCAAGTTCTAAAGTTCTAGGGTTCAAGGTTCAAGGTTCCCGGTTCTGGGGTTCCAGGTTCCTGGTTCCTGGTTCGTTCCCAGTTCCACCCGATTTTTCTCATCTAAGAACCGGGACCGGGAGCCGAGAAGGGGAACCATGAACCAGGCACCGAGAACCCTGAACCAAGAACCGTGAACCCTAGAACTTTAGAACTCTAGAACCTCTTTGTTTCAGAAGTTCAGACGGAACGCGAACTGGACCTGGCGGCTCGTGCCCAGGCCGACCGTGCGGCCCACCGTGCTGGTGATCGTTCCGAAGGTGCCGGCGGCCGCTGCGGTATACGGCTGACCCGGCTGCACCTTGTTCGCCTCGGTGGTGGCGTTGGTCGGGAGCGCGTTCGGCAGCGTCGCGACCGGATTCGAGAAGTTGTCCACGTTGAACAGGTTGAACACTTCGACCCGGAACTCGATGTTGGTCGGGCCCGAAATCGGGAAGTGCTTCGACACCACGAGATCGGTCTGCCGGAACGTCGGGCCGTGCAGCGAACCACGTTCGAGGTTGCCGAAAGTTCCGGGAGCCGGCGTCGCGAACGCCGCCGGATTCAGGAACACGACGCCGCCGCTGTCGATGAACGGGTTCACGCCTGGCACCAGATCCGGGCGCCGCACGTTCCGCGAATTGCCGCCGCCGGGCGTGTTGATCACCGCGCTCCGTCCGGCGGCCGGGTTGTTGAACACGGTGCCGGCCGCGTCGACGTAGACGATGTCGGGCCGCGTGATCCGGACGTCGATCGGCAGCCCGCTGCGCGCGTTGATGATGCCGCCCACGTCCCATCCGCCGAGAATCGCGTCGCTCACGCCGGACGCCGGATGCTGCCGGCCGCGGCCGTAGGGAATCGCGTAGAGCGCGCTGACGTTGAACGTGTGGCGGACGTCGAACGAGTTGTAGCCGAGGTCGTAATCGAATTGACCGATCGCGCGCGCGTTGTTCGCGGCGGTGAGCGCCTCGTTCGACCCGCTGGTGTTGCCGAAGCTGCGCGACAGCGTATACTGCGCGTTCACCGCCAGGCCGTTGGCGGATCGGCGGGACAATCCGAGCTGCATCGCGTTGTAGTTGTCGGTGCCGCCGCTCGTCTTGAAGTCGATCTCGGCGTAAGGATTCTGCACCCCGGTGATGGCGCCGGCAGCGTCGCGCTGGACGATCGAGAACTCGCGGATGACGAACGCGGCGTTCGCCGGATTCGGATTCGTCACGACCTGCGTGATCTGATTGGCGACGCTGCGCAGGAACAGGTTCCGGCCCTGCGCGCCGACATAGGCGGCCGTCGCCACCGTGCTGTGGCCGAGGTCCTGCTGGATCGATCCGGTGTACTGCCAGATTCGCTCGGGGATCTCGTACTCGTTCGCAAAGGCGCGGGGCTGATAGTTGCGGTTGTTCGGGTTGTTGACGAAGTTCGCGATCGCGATGTTCGGGTCGAGCGGGAACGCGAGGGCGGGCCCGGTGGTCACCGTCGTGCTGACGCGATCGGAGTCGGCCGCCGGCTGAATCTGATCTTCGGTCTGACCCGGGCCGACGAACAGCCCGAAGCCGCCGCGCACCACCGTCTTCTCGGACGCCGCGAAGGTCGCACCGACGCGCGGCTGGAGGTTCGTCTTCGTCGACTTGAACAACGGCGTCGTGTTCGGATCTATCTGGCCGGTGTCGATGTTGAACTTCACGATGAGGTTGTTGGCCTCACGCATCGGCGTGTAGTAGTCGTATCGAACGCCGTAGTTCAGGGTGAACTTCGGATTCACGTGCCACTCGTCCTGCGCATAGGCGATGTAGTACTCCTGTCGCAGGTTGCGTGGACCGGTGGCGCCGTTGTTGAAGACGCTCGGCGCGCTCTCGTCGCCCAGATACTGCACCGTCGCCGGCTGATTGGCGAGGAACGCGTTGAGGTTGGTGAACGAGTAGGTCGTGCCGCCGAGGCGGTCCGTGGACATCCGGATCAGCCGCACTTCGCCGCCGGTCTTCAGGTAGTGATTCCCGCGCAGCGAGCTGAGCGAGTCGATGAACGACAGGGTGTACGGGTCGTACGGCTGTGCACGGCCGTTCTGCGCACTGTTGGCGCGAATCAGGCCGCCCGGCACGGTGATGCCCGAGCTCGCGCCCTGCCCGGCGATGCCGGTGTTCGCGACCGATCCGGTCAGGTTGAGGATGAACGTCGAGAAGTCGATCCCGTTGACCACCGGCGCCTGGCCCACCAGCGTCGTCGGCGCGCCGTTGTAGCCGAACTTGAACTCGTTCGTCGTGCGGTCCGACAGAATGCCCTGCAGGTTGTAGACGGCGTTCCTCGGGTCGGCCGTGGTGTGAATCACCTGACCCGCCACGTTGTTCGGCTGATCGCTGACGCCGCGATCGCTGAACACGCGGATGTAGTTCGACCAGCGGTTGTTGAACTTGAAGTCGAGGCGGCCGCTGAACGCGTCCTCGTGGACCTCCTGCGGCGTCTGGATCTGGGCGATGTCGAAATCGGGGTTCGTCGACTTTCCCGGGAGGATCACGGCCCCCGGCGCAAGGAAGCCCGGACGCAGCGGCGCAATCGCCGGCACCGCCCTCGCCCACGCCGCGTCGCTGGGCACCGCTTCGACGATGTTGATGCCGGCCTTCAGGCGATAGCCCTCGTAGCTGCCGAAGAAGAACGCCCGGTTCTTCGCGATCGGTCCGCCGATCGAACCGCCGAACTGATTCTGTTCGAGAAGGGACTTCGGCAGGCCCGCGGCTGTGTCGAAGTAGTTCGGCTTGTCCAGCGCGTCGTTGCGGATGTACTCGAAGGCGGCGCCGTGAAACGCGTTGCTGCCCGACTTGGTGATGACGCTCACCTGCCCACCGCTGCCGGTCCCGAATTCAGCCGGGTAGGCGCTCGACTCGACGCGGAATTCCTGGATGTTCTCGAGGCTCGCCTGCAGCTTGAATGGCGTGGCGACCTCGCCGTTCAGGTTGCCCGGCGCGGCGTCGATGATCGCCGAACCTTCGATGCCGTCGTAGCGGATCGCGTTCTGCTCGACGGCGCGGCCGCTGAAGCGGATGTCCTGCCAGGTGCCGGTCCCGGCGTTCTGCGAGCCCGGCGCCTGCAGCATCAGCTGCGACATCTGCCGGCCGTTCACCGGAAGGCTGTTCACCTCGCGCTCGCCGAGGTTGACCCCGATCTTGGCGGAGCTGAGATCGATGACCGGAGACGCACCAACGACCGTGACCTCTTCCTGCACGCCCGCCGGCTTCAGCTCGAAGTCCAGCGTGAGCTCCTGGCCGACCGCGAGCGGCATCTTGTCGTAGGTGACAGGGGCGAACCCATCGCGGCTGACCACGATCGTGTAGGACGATGGCTTCAGGCCGGTGACAAGGAAGTAGCCCTTGTCGTTCGTCGTCGCTGTGCGCTCCTCGCCGGTCCGCTCGTTGATCACTTTGACGGCCGCGCCGGCGGCGAATGCGTTGCTCTGATCGCGGACGGTTCCCGCGATCCGCCCCTGATCGACCTGCGCGAACAGCAGCGGCGAGCCGACAGTCAGAGCGACCGCGATTGCGATCAGCAATCTCACAAGCTTCATCATGCCTCCGTGTGGAATCAAGGCAGACTACGAGCGGGATGTGACCGCAGGGAAACGGCAACGTTTCGGGTGTGTTAAGTCGGGCCGCGCATGAGCCGCGACGGCGGCGCCCGAGGTGGTCAGCGCTTGCGCAGCGCGAGCGGAATCACGAACTTCTCACCCGTGTGAGTTTCCGAAAAGCTGATCACTTTCACGTCGACGAGTCCGGCAGCTTTGCCGGCATCCATGACCGCGCGCTCGGAGATTTCGGGACGGCCTTTCGGCCGAATAACCCAGAGCGCCCCCTCCGGCTTGAGCGATCGTTTCAGGAGTGCGAGGCGGACGAGCTCCTTCGCGTCCACGGCACCGAAGAAGATCGCGTCGCTGTTTTCGAGCGTTCGACCAATCACGACCTCCGCCGCCGCATTGCGGAGCTCGCGGATGAACTCGGGATCTCCGACCGCGACGACCGACACCCGCCATTTCGGCTTCACGCCGAGCTTCTCGAGCCGCGTGCGATGCTTGAACCGGTCGGCGCTCTTGTCTTTCGCCGCTTTCCTAGGCGCCACGCGTCGCCTCCAGCAGGGCGCGCCGCGTCGTGTCGCCGAACCGCTCGATGGCGTAGCGCACGGTCGTCCGCGGGATCGACGGCCCGTTGGCGCGAAGATGGCGCTCCAGCCGCGGCGCGTCGGACTTGCCGGCTTCCCGAAGCGCCCATCCGACCGCCTTCTGAATCAGGTCCTCCCGGTCGGCATGCAGGCGCAGCGCGATCGCGTAGACGAGATCGAGGGCCTCGCCCCTCCTGGCCAGCGGAATCAGGCCGACGATCGAGGCGCGGCGCACCCACATGTTGCGATCGCGTGACCACGCCCGCATCCGCAGGGCGACGCGGGGGTGGCGGACGAGCAGCGGCCCGATCAGCGCGCCGCAGATCGCATCAGTCGTCGCCCAGTTCGCGGCATGATTACCGGAGAGCCAGCGCTTCCAGACCGGCAGCAGACCCGGTGTGAAGTCGCGACGATATCGCGCGACCACCTCGATGCCGAGCGACTTGACCTCGAGGTAGCGATCGGCGATGAGCGCGTCCGCGAATGCCATCGCCTCGCTGATCGCCCACTCGTCCCGATGCGCATCGTGGATCGACCGCGCGAGCGCGCGCATCGCAGCCGTGCCGACGTTGTAGAAGCCGAGGTCGCCGGCGCCACGAAAGTAGCGGCTGGCGTCGAAATCGCCGGCCGGCCGCGCCATGCGCGCCAGCGTCCGCTTCGCGTCGCGCACCGCCCGCGGCACGCTGCTGCGGGCGGAACCGATCTCCTGCAGGCTCCCGCGGCCACCGTGGATGGACCGGCTTCTCGGCCGTACTGACCGATCTGTGTTCGACACGAGCGACGATTATTGGAAGAGCTGCGATCGCTCGTCAACTTTCGAGTAAACAAGCTGGGTAAACTCCTATGCCGGATCGATCAACAGGCGCGGGAGGAGGGTTCGTGTCTGAGTCGACGAAGCATCACAGCGTTGTTCGGCGCACGCCGTTTCCGCAATCGGCAACGGCGCCGCTCGTGCCACCTATCGTCCCGGCCGCGGTCTTCGTGGCCCGCGATGTTGACCACATGGACAGCGTCTACGAAGGCCACGAGCAGGGATTCACCTATGCGCGGGAAGGGAGTCCGAACGCGGAGCTCCTCGCGGCCAAGATCGCGGCGCTGGAGGGCGCGGAGTGCGGGTTGATTACCTCGTCTGGCATGTCCGCGGTCGCCGCGATTCTGCTGGGGCTGCTCGAGGCAGGCGATCATGTCGTGGCCGGGAACCAGCTGTACGGTCGAACGCTGCGGCTGATCACCCGGGAGCTGCCGCGATTGGGTTTGGCGACCGATGTCGTCGATGCGACGGATGTCGCGGCGGTGGAACGGGCGATTCGTACCAACACGCGGGTGCTGCTCGTCGAAGTGGTCTCGAATCCGCTCTTGCGGATTCCGGACATCGTCGGTCTCAGCGCTCTCGCGCGCTCGCACGATGTGCTGCTCGTGGTGGACAACACCTTCCCCACGCCGCTGGCGTTTCGGCCGCTCGCACTCGGCGCGTCGATCGTTTTTCACAGCGTGACCAAGATGCTTGCCGGCCACAGCGATGTGACGCTGGGAGCGATCTGCACGTCGCGGGAGCTCACCACGCCGATGCGCGAGGCGATCGTCACATGGGGCCTGAACGGCAGCCCGTTCGACTGCTGGCTCGCCGAGCGCGGCATGCACACCCTCGAACTGCGAGTCGCGCGTGCGAACGCGAACGCGGCGGCGCTGGCGGATTTTCTCGCGCGCCAGCCGCCGGTCCGCCGTGTGTTCTATCCCGGCCGCGCGGATCATCCTGACCACGCGGTCGCCCGCCGGCTGTTCGGCGACCAGTTCGGCAACATGGTCACGTTCGAGATCGCCGGCGGGCGCGAGAGTGTGAATCGCTTCATGCAGGCGCTGCGATCGATCCCGTTCGCCCCGACGCTGGGCGACGTGTCGACGATCGTCAGCCATCCAGCGGTGACATCGCACCGCGGCTTGACGGCTGCAGCACGAGACGCGCTCGGCATTCGCGAAGGGATCATCCGCGTGTCCGTCGGCGTGGAAGCATTCTCGCTGCTCGAAGACGAGTTCGCCACGGCTCTGGCGGCCGTGGCACCGGCCGGCGCTTCTTCGAGCGGCCCCTGAGCTGTCAGTGGCGACAGCCGGTCAGCCGTTCAAACTTCCTGTAGCTCAGGGAGCAACGCAGCTTGAGCAGCGTTCGCCAGCTTACCCAACCAGTCCTGGACCGCCTTTGATGTCAGGTTCTTGAAGGTCTCTTCATCCTGCTTCATATTGGCGCCTGGTTCCCTGTCGACGCCCAACCCCTGCGAGTAGGACGATTTGGTCGCCTCGAGTTTGCTCTTTATCCTGGTTGCTTCATCGGGCAGCGGACTCATCGCGTCCAAATCGATCTTGGCTTGCGTATCTGCGTTCCTCAATGTGATGTGCGGCGTAGGCTCTTCCACGCTGGCGACCTTGCCCGACCATTCCAGAATCGCGTGGATCATGTATCTGATCTTCGAACCGTCCGGCGAGCGCCAATAGCAATTGTCCGAAATCCAACCTCTTCCCTCGAAGCAGACGCTTCTCCGTTCCTTTCTGAACCAGAGTTTGCCGCCACCAAAAAAGGCAGGCAGGTTGATGGCAAATGTGGTCCTTGCCTGCATCCAGTTGGGCAAGGCCGATGCATCCACCTGCTCGGGGATCGCGTTTCCCATGGCCTTTTTGACAGTCTTCAGATTGAGCGGGAGCCCCTTACTCTGGTCGAAGAAGCCCTTGTCGTTCCAATATAAAAGGCGCCTCATCTCGGCTCCGCCGACCGACTTCAAGGCGGCCTTGTTTAGATCGACAAAACTGAATATCTGCTCGATTTCTCTGGCTCGCTGGACTACGTGATTCTGCCACTGTGACGTGTCGACAGCAGGCCGATGCGCGGGAATAGCGCGATGGAAGCGGCCAACTGTCGACGTGGATGCCGTTGGCAGCCTGCGCGCCTGCGCCGTCGCCGCCATTCCAGGCTTCAAGGCGCCTCGCAGTTCCGGACGATAGGTTTCGGGCACGATCGGTTGACGTGTCACATCGCCTCGGAGAGAACGATGCGTCGGTGATACCAGCAGGACTGTGTGCGCCGGTCGAGGACGATAGACGGGCGGCACGACCGGCAGCATCCGCTTCGCCGCATCAGCGGGCATCCTCGGTTGCGCCGCGGTCGGGGACGCTGGCGTACGTAACGTCCGGGCGGGTCCTGTACTTCGGTGTGCGGATGCCTCGGTACATGGGCGCGCGGCGACAGGTGCGGTGGGCCGCTCACGTCCGGCCTGCGGATTGAAGGCCTGCATCGCGTGTCTTGCTCCAGCGTCTTTCTTGTGCGTCGCGTCCATGATTCATCCTCTTACCGCTCGTGCCCGTTCCCGATGATCTGCCGACAAGAGAACATCTTCGATTCGGCAGACCGGCCTGCACGGCATCGTCGGCGATCGCGCTTCGGCCATTCGTGACGACCGACGGCGACTGATGCCCGGGATGCCGACGGCGCGCAAGGAAGAAGACTATACCCTTACGAACACGCTCTGATACGTTTCGCCCGATGGTTCCCGCATTCGCCTCCGGTTGTGTGTGCGTTTCAGAGTTTTCTCAGGATGAAGCACTTCAGGTAGTAGGTCTCGGGCACGCCGAGGAGCACCGGATGATCCCGGCCCTGCATCCGCTTCTCGACGACGGTGACATGCGCTTGCGCGTCTCGGCTGGCGTCGTAGACGATCTCGGCGAAGGCGGCTTCGTTGACGTTGTACGAGCAGCTGCAGGTGACCAGCGTCCCGCCGGGATTCAGCAGCTTCAGCGCGCGCAGGTTGATCTCCTTGTAGCCGGCCGCGGCATTCGCGACCGACGCCTTGTTCTTCGCGAACGCCGGCGGATCGAGGACGATGGTGTCGAAGCGCTCGCCCAGCCGCTCGAGGCCGCGCAGCTCGTCGAACACGTTGCCGACGCGCGCGTCGACGGCGACGCCGTTGCGCGCCGCATTCTGCTTCACGCGCGCGATCGCGTCTTCGGAGACGTCGAAGGCGATGGTCTCCGTGCACCGCCGCCCCATCACCAGCGCGAAGCCGCCGTTGTAGCTGAAGCAGTCGAGCAACCGGCCGCGCGCGTAGGCCGCGCCCGCCACGCGGTTCTCGCGCTGGTCGAGGAACAACCCCGTCTTCTGACCGCGACGCAGGTCGACCTCGTACTCGATTCCCGCTTCGGTCACCGCGATCCGATCCGGAATCTCGCCGGCAAGGACGTCGACGCGCTGCTCGAGCCCTTCGAGCGAGCGGGCGCGCGGGTCGTTACGGGCGAGGATGCCGCGTGGCTGCAGCAGGTCGGTGAGCATCGACACGACCTCCGGCAGCAGGCGGTCCATGCCCTGCGACAACGCCTGGACGACGAGATAGTCGCCGTAGCGATCGACGACCAGCGACGGCAGGAGATCCGCTTCGCCGTGCACCAGTCGGTATGCCGTCGCGTCGATGGCCAGCGACGCGCGAAAGGCGATCGCCGACTCGATGCGGCGGCGCACCAGCGCGGCATCGGCGATCGCGTCGCCGTAGGCGAGCATGCGCAGCGTGATCTGCGAGCGATCGCTGAACAGCGCGGAGCCGAGCGTGCGGCCGCGGGCGCTGCGGACCTCGACGATGTCTCCGGCAGCCGCGCGCGAGTCGGCGACGTCCGCACGGTAGATCCACGGATGCCCGCTGCGCAGTCGTTCTTCGCCGCGCGTCGAGATGACGACAGCCGGAACCATGCCGAGTTCCACATAGTACAATTGCCGGCCGTGCGCATCGCCATCGGCGCCGACCATGCCGGCTTTCAGCTGAAGCAGCACCTGAAGGACACGCTGGCCCGGCTCGGACACGACGTCGAGGATCTCGGCACCGACAGCGAGGAATCGGTCGATTACCCGCCGATCTGCTTCGCCGTCGGCCGCGCCGTCGCCGACGGCCGCGCCGAACGCGGCATCGTGCTGGGCGGCAGCGGTCAGGGCGAGCAGATCGCCGCCAACAAGGTGCGCGGCATCCGCGCCGCGCTCTGCAACGACCTCTATACCGCGCGGCTGTCGCGCGAGCACAACGACGCCAACGTGCTCTCGATGGGCGGACGCATCGTCGCGTTCGGGCTCGCCGACGAGATTCTCGAGCTGTGGCTGCAGACCGCCTTCCAGGGTGGACGCCACCAGCGGCGGCTCGATCAGATCAAGGAACAGGAGCAGCGCGCGTAGCGCGACTGGCCGGCGACAGGACTTTATGGCTACCGAAACGAAAATTCCGCTCTGGCGCACGCTGGCTGAAGCCGACCCCGAGATCGCGAAGGCGATTTCCGACGAGCGGCATCGCCAGAACAGCGGGCTCGAGCTGATCGCGTCGGAGAACTTCGTCAGCTGCGCCGTGCTCGAGGCGGCCGGCTCGGTCATGACCAACAAGTACGCCGAAGGCTATCCGGGCCGGCGCTACTACGGCGGCTGCGAGTTCGTCGACGTCGCCGAGCGCGCGGCGATCGCGCGCGCCAAGACGCTGTTCGGCGCCGATCACGCGAACGTGCAGCCGCACTCGGGCGCGCAGGCGAACATGGCGGTCTACCTCACGCTGCTGAAGCCCGGCGACACGGTGCTGGGCATGAACCTGGCGCACGGCGGCCACCTCACGCACGGCCATCCGCTCAACTTCTCGGGCAAGCTCTATACGATCGTCCCCTACGGCGTCAGCAGGGGCGACGAGCGGATCGACTACGACGAGCTCGATCGTCTCGCCGACGAGCACAAGCCGAAGATGATCGTCGTCGGCGCCAGCGCCTACCCGCGCGTGATCGAGTTCGCGCGGATGCGGGCCGCCGCCGATCGAGTGGGCGCCGCGCTCTTCACCGACATGGCGCACATTGCGGGGCTGGTCGCCACCGGCCTCCATCCGAGCCCGATCCCGCATTCCGACTTCGTGACGACGACGACGCACAAGACGCTGAGGGGACCGCGCGGCGGCATGGTGCTCTGCCGCGACCAGTACGCAAAGGACCTGGATCGCACGGTCTTTCCCGGCGTGCAGGGCGGGCCGCTGATGCACGTCATCGCGGCCAAGGCGGTGTGCCTCAAGGAAGCCGCCGAGCCGGCGTTCGCCGACTATCAACGTCAGATCGTCGCGAACGCGAAACGGCTCGCGGGTGCGCTGAGCGCCGCGGGGTTCCGGCTGGTCAGCGGCGGTACCGACAATCACCTGATGCTGGTCGACGTCTTCTCGAAAGGCCTCACCGGCAAGGTCGCCGAGGCGGCGCTCGGCAAGGCGGCGATCACGGTGAACAAGAACGCCATCCCGTTCGATCAGAACCCGCCGATGGTGGCGAGCGGGATTCGCATCGGCACGCCTGCGGTCACCACGCGCGGCATGCGCGAAGCGGAGATGGACGCGATCGCCGACCTCATCGCGCGCGCACTGCGGGCGCCCGAGGACGACCACGCGCTCGGCATGGTGCGGGCCGAAGTCGAGACCCTGTGCCGGATGTTCCCGCTCTATCCCGAGTAGCCGCCGCCTTCGCGCCCGACGGCGCGCTCGCGCGGTCGCTGCCCGACTTCGAGCCCCGCGCCGGACAGGCGGCCATGGCGGCCGCCGTCGCGCGCGTCTTCGAGCGCGGGGGCGTGCTGCTCGCCGAGGCCGGGACCGGCACCGGCAAGACGCTCGCGTATCTCGTGCCGGCGATTCTCAACGGCGAACGCGTCCTGGTCTCGACCGGCACGAAGAACCTTCAGGAACAGATCTACTTCAAGGACATCCCGGCGCTGCGCGCCGCGCTCGGCGTCCCGTTCACCGCCGCGTACATGAAAGGCCGCGCGAACTACCTCTGCCTCCACAAGCTCGATCAGCTGAACGACGGCGTCAGTGCGGCCGCGCACGACGTCTTCCTGCCGATCATCCGCGAGTGGTCGGGGCGCACGACCACCGGCGACCGCGCCGAGCTGAAGGATCTGCCCGAGGACCTCGGGTTCTGGAACGAGGTCGCCGCCACGGCCGAAACCTGCCTCGGGACCGAGTGTCCGCGCTACAACGACTGTTTCGTCACGCGCATGCGGCAGCACGCCGCCGCCGCCGACGTCGTCATCGTCAACCATCACCTGCTCTGCGCCGACGCGGCGGTCCGCCAGAACGACTTCGGCGAGGTGATTCCAGCCTGCAGCCGCGCGATCCTCGACGAGGCGCACCAGCTCGAAGACGTGGCGACCCAGTATTTCGGCTACAGCGTCAGCAACTTCCGCCTCGAGGAACTGGCGCGCGACGCCGAGCGCCTCGCGTCGCGAACGATCGAGGATCGCAAGGATCGGGAAGACGTCGAGAAACTGGTCGAACGGCTGCGGGACACGGCGCGCGCATTCTTCACCGATCTCGCCTTCGCTCACCGCGGCGACAGTCGTGGCCGGAGTGAAGAGCGCGTCCGGGCAACCGCCGCCTCGCTCGCCGACACGCACGATGCCGCAGCGCTTCTCATCGGCGCGATCAATCTGTACGAGTCGACGTTCGCGTTGCTGACGACGGCCCGGCTGAAGCCCGGTGCGGCCACCGAACGCGACGACCAGGGACAGGCCGGCGTCGATCGCGACGAGGACCGCCCCGAAGATTTCGCGGCGCTGGTGACGCGAGCGGCGACGCTGCGCGACGAGCTGCGGTTTCTGATGCGCGGCAGCGACGACGGCTACGTCTATTTCGTCGAGTTCCGGGGACGCGGCGTCTTCCTCCGCGCCTCGCCCATCGACGTGTCGGCGATCGTCCGCGACGTCCTGCTGGACAAGATGCGGACGACGGTCCTGACGTCGGCGACGCTCACCGTCGACGGCCGCTTCGACTACGTGCGGGCGCGGCTCGGCATTCGCAGCGCGGACGAGATTCGCCTCGCGTCGGAATTCGACTTCTCGCGACAGGCAATCCTCTATCTCCCGCCCCGCATGCCCGATCCGCGGTCCGACACCTTCGCGGTGGCGGCGAGCCGTGAGGTGATCGAGATTCTCAAGCGCACGCGCGGCCGCGCGTTCGTGCTGTTCACGAGCTACGCGACGCTGCGGTCGGTCCAGGCGCTCGCCGAAATGGCGCTCGACTACCCCATCCTCGTCCAGGGAACCGCGCCGCGATCGCAGCTGCTGGATCAGTTCCGGGCGACGCCGAACGCCGTGCTGTTCGCGACGTCGAGCTTCTGGCAGGGCGTCGACGTCGCCGGCGAGGCGCTGAGCTGCGTGATCGTCGACAAGCTGCCGTTCGCGTCGCCCGCCGATCCGATCACGGCGGCGCGCATCGACGCGATTCGCGCGCGCGGCGGCGATCCGTTCGGCGAGTATCAGGTGCCGCTGGCGATTCTCGCCCTCCAGCAGGGGCTCGGCCGCCTCATCCGCCATCGGCGCGATCGCGGTGTGCTCGCCGTCCTCGATCCGCGCCTGCGCACGAAGGGCTACGGACGCCGTTTCGTGGCTTCTTTGCCGCCTGCGCCGATCGTGCACGACCTGTCGCACGTCGGCGCATTTTTTTCGGCCTGATCGCCATCCGTTTCTCGTTCGGCGGCGTCTATGCTTCCAGCAAGGTGGCCATGCTGCGATTGTCGGCCTTTGTAACGGTGCTTTTCGTCGGTGCCGCTGCCGCCGGTCCTTCCGCCAATGGCGGCGCCACGCTCCGGCTGCACGGCTCGGTGGAGCCAATCCGCAGCTACCCGGTGTTCGTCCCCCGGCTCTCCGGTTCGAATGTGAACTCGGTGGTGATCACGCACCTGGCCAAGGCCGGCACGCAGGTGAAAAAAGGCGACCTCCTCGTCGAGTTCGACAGCCAGGCCCAGGTCAAGACGGCGCACGACCGCGAAGCCGAGTACCGCGACTTCGTCGAGCAGATCAACAAGCTGCGCGCCGACCAGGTGACCGCGCGCGCGCACGACGAGGCGGCCCTCAAGCAGGCGGAGAACGCGGTGCGGAGCGCGGAGATCGACGTCTCCACGAACGAGCTCCGCGCGCGAATCGACGCCGAGAAGAACCAGCTGATGCTCGAAGAGATGCGGGCACACCTGACGGCGCTGCGGCGGACGTCCGATCTCCGCCGCAAGGCCGAAGCCGCCGACATCCGCCTGCTCGAGATCCAGCGCGACCGCGCGAAGAACGCCTGGACGCACGCCGAGCACAACGCCACGAAGATGCGCATCGTCTCGCCGCTGGACGGCCTGGTGGTCCTGAAGACGACCTGGAAGAATGGCTCGTTCGGCGAAGTCCAGGAGGGCGAGGACACGCGGCCCGGCGTGCCGATCATGGACGTCGTCGACTCGACGGCCATGCGCATCCGCTCGCGGATCAATCAGGCCGACATCGAGCGCATGCGCGTGGGCCAGACGGCCACCATCATCCTCGACTCCTATCCGTCCCGCGAGTTCCACGGCACGCTCGAGCAGCTGTCGCCGATTGCGAGCACCAGCGCGCTGTCCGCGAAGGTCCGCACGTTCCTCGCGATCTTTTCCGTGGCCGAAGCGGATCCGCATCTGCTCCCGGACCTGGCGGCGGCGATCGACGTCGACGTCTCGAGACCATGAAGCGCGCGACCGCCGCCATTGTCGTCGTCGTGGCGCTGGTGGTCGGCTCGGTGGCCGCCTACGCACGGCTGCGGCGCGGGCCGTCGAGCGGATCGCTGCCGGCGGCGACGGTGGCGCGCACGGCGTTCATCGACTACCTGCAGCTGCGCGGCGAGATCCGTCCGGCGCGCTCGATTCTGCTGACCGCGCCGATGTCCGGCGGCAGCGATCTGCAGATCATGCAGCTGGCGAAGAACGGCGCCACGGTGAACGCGGGCGACGTCGTCGTCCAGTTCGACACCACGACGCAGCAGCGGACGCTCGAACAGAAGCAGTCGGAGCTCAAACAGGCGGAGTCGGAGATCGACAAGGCGCTGGCCGAGCAGCGGCGCCGCGACCAGGCGGCGCGAACCGCGCTCGAACAGGCGCAGTCGGCCGTCGCGCGGGCGCGCCTCGACCTCGAAGGCGCGGATCTGCGGCCGCGTGTCGAGGCGGAACATTTCAAGCTGAAGGCGTCCGACGCCGGGCATACGGTGCGCGAGCTGGAGCAGAAGCTGTCGGCGGAGCGCGCGTCGGCGGCCGCTGACGTCGCGAGCGCGCGCCAGAAACGCGACAAGGCGTTGTTCGACGTGCGCGAAACCGAGCGGCTGATCGCCGGGATGACGATCCGCGCTCCGGCGGACGGGCCGATTTCGATCCTGCCGAATCGCCGCGCCGCGGCCAGCGTGTTCGCGCAGTCGGCGCCGGAGTTCCGCGCCGGCGACCGCGCGTTCTTCGGCGCGCAGATCGCGGAGCTGCCCGACCTCTCGGTGATCCAGCTGATGTGCCGGATCGACGAGGTCGATCGCGCGCGCATGCAGAACGGCCGCGCCGCGCTGGTCCGTGTCGATGCGCTGCCGGACCGCGAGCTCAAGGGATCGGTCCAGAGCATCTCGCTGATGTCGCGCCCCGATTTCGCGCAGTTTCCGCCGACACGCAATTTCGACCTCGTCGTCGGCTTGAGCGACAACGACCCGCGGCTGCGCTCCGGCATGAGCGCGACGGCGCGCGTCGAGCTCGAACGCCTGAACGACGTGCTGGTGGTGCCGGCGACGGCCGTGTTCCAGCGCGGCGGCGCGCCGACGGTCTACGAGATCGACGGAACGACGGTGGTGCCGCGGCGCGTCTCGATCCTCCGCCGCGGCCGCGATCAGGTCGCGATCGCGAGCGGCGTCAAGGAGCGGGCGCGGATCGCGCTGAAGGATCCGGAACTGGAGACGGCGTCGAGATGAAGCGCCGTGCCGTCCGCGCCGGCATCGCCGCCGCCACGATCGCCGTCCTCGCGGCGACGGCCTGGTACTTCCGTCAGTCGATGAGCGCCGCCGGAGCGGCGACGATCCCGACGGCGCGGATCCAGCGCGGCGCCGTGCAGGTGAAGGTGTTCACCACCGGCGAGCTTCGCGCAGCGCGATCGGCGCAGATGATCGCGCCGCCGATTGGCGGCACATTGCAGGTCGTTCAGCTCGCGCAGTCGGGCGACTGGGTGACCGCCGGCGACACGGTGATCGAATTCGACACCGCCGAGCAGGCCTTCAATCTCGAGCAGGCGCGCTTCGACCTCGACCAGGCGCAGCAGAACATCGCCAAGACGGAAGCGGAGAACGCCGTGCAGGCGGCCGAGGACGAGCTCGCGCTCGTCCACGCGCGATTCGAGGTCCGCCGCGCCGAGCTCGACGCCAGCGGCAACGAGCTGATCAGCGCCGTCGACGCGAAGAAGAACGACCTGCTGCTCGAGGAGGCCAGGCATCAGCTCGCGCAGCTCGAACAGGACATCCAGCGTCACCGCGAAACCAGCGGCGCCTCGGTCGCCGTGCTGCGCGAGAAGCGCAACAAGGCGGACCTGTCGGTGCAGGTCGCGCAGCGCAACATCGACAACCTGCGGATGCGTGCGCCGTTCGACGGGTTCGTCATGCTGCGCGAGAACACCAACGCGTTCGGCGGCCCGCTGTTCTTCGGCATGGCGATCCCGGAATACCGCGCCGGCGACAGCGTCTACTCCGGCCAGACCCTCGCGGACGTCGTGGACACCTCGCAGATCGAAGTGAGCGCGAAGGTGCCGGAGGTCGATCGCGCGAACATCAACGCCGGGCAGCCGATCGACGTCGCCGTGGACGCCGTGCCCGGCCTGTCGCTGCACGGCTCGGTGCGCGCGGTCAGCAACGTCGCCAGCCGCAGCCCGTTCGTGAACGACGTGGTCCGCCAGTTCGACGTGCTGTTCGACGTCACCGACGCCGGCCATCGGATCCGGCCCGGCTTCACCACCCAGATCGCGATCGCCGGCGCGACGTTGCGGGACGCGCTCTACGTGCCGCGCCAGGCGATCTTCGAGTCGAGCGGCCGCTCGGTGGTCTACGTGCGCACCGGCTCCGGCTTCGACGCGCGCGAGGTGAAGGTGCGCGCCCGCACCGACAGCCTCGCCGTCGTCGAGAACGTCGAGTCGGGGCTCGAAGTTGCCCTCGTCGATCCGCGGTCGCCGTCCGGATCGCGGCCGAAGCCGGCGCCGGTCGCCGCCGGCCAGCGGGCGTCGCGATGATGACGGCCAACGCGTGGCTGCCGGATCTCCACCGCAGCGTCGAGAACCTCCTCCTCCACAAGCTGCGATCGCTCCTGACCATGCTCGGCATGATCTTCGGGGTCGCCGCGGTGCTGTCGATGCTCTCGATCGGGGCTGGCGCGCAGCAGCAGGTGATGGCGTTCATCGAGGATCTCGGTGTGCGCAACCTGATCGTCGAAGCGAAGGAGACCACCGATCGCCAGGTGTGGGCAAAGGTGCGTCAGCAGTCGCCGGGCCTGAGCTTCCGCGACGTGCGCGCGATGCACGCGTCGGTGGCCGGCGTCGACGCCCTGTCGCCGCGGAAACGCTTCACGCCGAGCAAGCTCGTGCCGAAGACGCAGGGTGATACGCCGGTCGTCTACGGCGTCGATCCGAATTACCTGTCGATCGGCGGCCTTCACGTGATCAGCGGCCGGTTCTTCGCCGCGGAGGAGGCGGCGCAAGCGGACCCGGTATGTGTGCTCGGCGAGGCGGCGCGGCTGAACCTGTTCGGCGTCGATGATCCGATCGGCCGCTACGTGAAGGTGAACGAGCAGTGGTTCCGGACGATTGGTCTCGCCGGCCCGCAGGCCGTCACGCAGGGCGACGTGGCCGGTGTGCCCGCTCAGGATCGCAACAACGTCATCTACGTGCCGACCGCGGCGGCGATTCTCCGCCTCGAAGACAACTACACGTCGATTCGCGACGAGATCGACGGCGTCTACATCCGCGTGAAGCCGGACGCCGACGTGACCGCGGCGGCGGCGACGGTTCGCGGCATCCTCGCCGCGTCCCATCGCGGCGCCGACGACTACGCGCTCGTCGTCCCGGCCGAGCTGCTCGCCGAGCAGCAACGGACGAAACGGATCTTCGACATCGTTATGGTCGCGCTTGCCTCGATTTCGCTGCTCGTCGGCGGCATCGGAATCATGAACATCATGCTCGCCAGCGTACTGGAGCGAACCCGAGAGATCGGCATCCGCCGCGCGATTGGCGCCCGCCGCACCGACATCGTCCGGCAGTTCGTGATGGAGACGACGCTGATCGCCGTCGCCGGCGGAACGGTTGGGCTTATCGTCGGCGCGTCGCTCTCGCGGGCGATCGCGAGCTTCGCCGGCTGGTCGACGATCATCACCAGCGGATCGCTCGCGCTTGCGTTCTCGGTGTCCGTCCTCATCGGTCTCGTCTCCGGCGTCTATCCCGCCATGAAAGCTGCCCGCCTCGATCCAGTGGAAGCGCTCCACTACGAGTAAGGTAAACTACCCCCAGCAAAAGAGTTTTTCGTCATTTTCAGGAGGACTCCATGATTCGCGGATTGAACGGCCGGCACCGATGGCTGGTGGCGTGCGCCGCCCTCTTCGCGCTTTCGCTGACGCTGCCGGCGGCCGCGCAGTCGACGGGCATGATCAGAGGCTCGGTCAAAGACGCGAGCGGCAAGCCGGTCGAAGGCGCCAAGATCAGCATCGACGCTGACGCGAACAACCGGCATTTCGAGACCAAGTCGGACAAGAAGGGCGAGTTCGTCCAGATCGGCCTGCCGCCCGGCGCCTACAAAGTGTCGGCGGAGAAGGACAAGGTGGGTGCGCAGCCGGTCCCGGTGCAGGTGCGCATCGGCGGCGGCAACCCGATCACGCTCGTTCTCGGCGCCGGCGGCGGCGCGTCGCCGGAAGCCGCAGCCAAGAACGCCGAGTTGAAGAAGACCTTCGAGGAGGGCGTGACGGCGAGCCGCGCCGGCAACCACGACGCCGCGATCGCCGCGTTCACGCATGCCGCGGAGCTCAACCCGAACTGCTACGACTGCTACTACAACATCGCGTTCTCCGAGTCGCAGAAGAAGGACTACGACAAGGCTGAAGCCGCGTACAAGAAAGCCATCGAGCTGAAGGCGGACTACGCGGAGGCCTACAACGGGCTCGCGAACATCTACAATGCGACCCGCAAGTTCGATGAGGCGGCGGCCGCCAGCGCCAAGGCGATGGAGCTGAGCGGCGGCGCCGCCGCCGGGGCGGCGGGCGGCGGCGGCGGCAATGCCGACGCGATGTTCAACCAGGGTGTCATTCTCTGGAATGCCGGCAAGATCCCCGAGGCGAAGAAGCAGTTCGAAGGCGCCGTCGCGGCGAATCCGAGTCACGCCGAAGCGCACTACCAGCTCGGGATGGCGCTCGTGAACGAGGGCAACCTGCAGGGCGCAGCGACCGAATTCGAAACCTATCTGAAGCTGGCGCCCAACGGCCCGAACGCGGCGACGGCGAAGGGGATCCTCGGCACCCTCAAGAAATAGTGATCGATCCGTCTGGGCTCCGGACCCGGCTGGCCGACGTACGCGCTCGCATCGAGCGCGCGGCCGGCCGGGCGGGGCGAGACCCCGCCTCGGTTCGCCTCGTCGCGATCTCCAAGACATTTCCTGCCGACGCCGTTCGCGCCGCAGCCAGCGCGGGCCAGATCGACTTCGGCGAGAACAAGGTGCAGGAAGCGCTCGAGAAGATCGAGCGCACGTCGGACCTGCCGCTCCGCTGGCATCTCGTCGGCCACCTGCAGTCGAACAAGGCCAGGAAGACCGGCCGCTTCGACGTGATTCACTCCATCGACGACGCTCCGCTGATCGCGAAGGTCGACGACGCCGCGCGCGCGGCTGGGCGCACGATCGAGGTGCTCGTGCAGGTGGACCTCGCGGGTGAGGCGACAAAGCACGGCGCCCGCGAGGAGCAGCTGTTCGAGATTTTCGACGCGGCGCGCGCGCTGACCGCGGCGCGCATCGTCGGCCTGATGCTGCTGCCGCCGGCCGTCGAGCATCCTGAAGATGCACGGCCGTACTTCAAGGAACTGCAGGCCGTCCGCGATCGCCTGCTGGCACGGGGGGTCGACGGCTCCCGGTTGAGGGAGCTGTCGATGGGGATGAGCCACGACTTCGAGGTCGCCGTCGAGGAAGGGTCGACGATGGTCCGGGTCGGGACGGCGATCTTCGGCGGCCGCTTCTACCCTCGGCCCTGATCTATTGAAGCCAGACCGTGCAGCCGATAAGCGGGAGCGGAGAAAGCACGTATGAACGTGAGCCCGCTCGATCTTCGCCAGCAGCGCTTCCGCAGGGCGCTCCGTGGCTTCGATCCCGTCGAAGTAACGTCGTTCCTTGCGGCGGTCGCCGACGACTACGAGCAGGCGCTGCGCGAGACCGATCGGATGCGCCAGGACCTCGCGCGGATGGAAGTGGCGCTGACCCATCATCGCGACAACGAGCAGAACCTTCGCGCGACGATGATGACGGCACAGAAGCTGTCCGACGACATCAAGACGAGCGCCGAGGCGGCGGCGGCGCGGATCGTTGCCGGCGCGGAGACCGAAGCGGCGCGGATCGTCGGCGGCGCCGAGGCCGAAGCGAAGCGGGTCGTCGCCGATGCCGATTCAGAAGCCAGACGCCTCGTTCTCGAGGCGGGCTCGCGGTCGGAGCTGCTGCTCGACCAGACGCAGGCGCGTCTCGAGGACATCCAGCGCGAGATCGACGGCCTGAAGCTCAAACGCAAGGACGTCGAGGTCACGCTCGAGGCGAGCATCAAGGCGCTGCACAACACGCTGGAATTCGTACGCGAGCAGGAAGAGCGCGAGCGTGACGAGCGCATCCTGCTCCACCGTCCGCGGCTGACGGAGCACGCGGCGGCCGACCCGCATCAGGCCCGCAAGATCGCCGGGTGATTGTCGCGACCGCGGACGGCGTCGCCTTCGACGTCCGGGTCATTCCTCGAGCCAGGACATCTGAAATCGGCGGCGAGCGCGACGGCGCGCTCGTCGTCCGCATCGCCGCGCCACCGGTCGAGGGCGCCGCGAACGACGCCCTCATCGAACTCTTTTCGTCGGTGCTGCGCGTCCCGCGGCGCGCGATCACGATCGTCAGCGGCGAACACGGCAGACGGAAGCGGATCGCGATTGCGGGCGTGACGGCGGACGCGATCCGCGCGCTGGTGCCGCTCGGCTGAAGCCTTCGCGCTACGTCCAGTCGGGGGCTGGCTGTTTTCGCAGCGCGAAGGCTTTAGCCGAGCGGCAGCCAGCCCCGAGCCTCGAGCCACGAGCCCCGAGCCGCCGCTACAATGTCGGTCGGTGATCGCCGACTTCCTGATCCACAACACAAGCGAGGTCCTGACCTGCGCCGGACCGGCGCCGCGGCGGGGATCGGCGCAAGCCGACGCCGGCTCGCGGCCTCGCGCCGTCGTCGCCGCACGCGACGGCGTCGTGGTGTTCGTCGGCGAGGAAACGGCCTGGCGCAGTGGCGGCTCGCTGACAGACGACGCGATGGTGGTCGATGCCCGCGGCGGCGCGGTCGTGCCGGGCTTCGTCGACCCACACACGCACGTCGTCTTCGCGGGCGACCGCCGCGACGAACTGCGGCGGCGTCTCGGCGGTGCGACCTACGCCGAGATCGCCGCGGCCGGCGGCGGCATCGTCAGCAGCGTGCGCGCGACCCGCGCCGCCTCCACTGATCAACTCATCGCCGAAACCCGCCGCCGCCTCGACGAGATGCTCCGCTGCGGCACGACGACGTGCGAGGCCAAGAGCGGCTACGCGCTCACCGTGGACGGCGAGCTGAAGATGCTGCGCGTGCTTCGTGCGCTCTCCGCGTCTCACCCGATCGAGATTGCGCCGACGTTCATGGGCGCGCACGAGGTGCCGATCGAGTACCGGGACCGCCGCGGCGACTACGTCGATCTCGTGATCAACGCGATGATTCCCGCGGTCGCGCGCGAGCGGCTGGCGGAATGGTGCGACGTGTTCTGCGAGGAGGGCGTGTTCACGCCACAGGAGACCGGCGCGATCCTCCAGGCCGGCGGTCGCGCGGGACTGAAGGCGCGCGTGCACGCCGACGAGCTCGGCGCCAGCGGCGGGTCGCGTGTGGCGGCGCAGCTCGGCGCGCGCTCCGCAGACCACCTGATCTTCGTCGACGACGCGGGCGCTGAGGCCCTCGCGGCCGCCGGAGTGGTCGCGACGCTGTTGCCGATTGCCGCCTTCTACCTGAAGCTCGGCCGCTTCGCGCCGGCGCGGCTGCTGATCGAACGCGGCGTTGCCGTCGCGATCGCCACCGACGTCAACCCTGGCGGCGGCTTTTCCCCGTCGATGCCGTTCGCGCTGACGCTCGCCTGCTTCGGCATGCGGCTCACCTTCGAGGAGGCGCTCGTGGGTGCGACCATCAACGCGGCCTACGCCCTCGATCGTCATGATCGCGTCGGCAGCCTGGAGGCCGGGAAGCAGATGGACGCCGTCGTCGTCGACGGACCGGCTGTCGATTTGATCCGCGTCGGCGCCGACACGATCCGCGCCGTGATCAAGAAGGGACGGGTCGTGCATGCTGCGTGATCTGGCGATCTCGGATCTCCTTGCCGCGTTCAGCTCGCCGGATCCGACTCCGGGCGGCGGATCGGCGGCGGCGCTCTCCTCTGCGATCGGCGCGTCGCTGCTGCTCATGGTCGCGTCGCTGCCGAAGACCCGCACCAGCTCGGACGACGACCGCGCGGCGCTCGCGGCAGCGGCCGGGACGCTGGCCGGTATCCGCGACCGGCTGACCGCGGCGATCGACGAGGACACCGCCGCGTACGACGGTGTCGTCGCCGCCTACAGGCTGCCCAAGGGAACGGGAGACGAGCACGCCGCGCGCAAGGCGGCGATCCAGCGCGCGCTGCAGGCCGCGACGGAGGTGCCGCTGGAGGTCATGAAGCAGTCAGCGGGCGGGCTCGAGCAGGCAACGGTGGTCGCGGCGCACGGGTACAGGTCGGCGTCGAGCGACGTGGGCGTAGCGCTCGCGCTGCTGATCGCCGGAACCACCGGGGCGAAGCTGAACGTCGACGTCAACCTCGGGGCGATCGGCGACATCGGCTATCGGGCGGCGGTCGGCGAGGAGGCGGGCGATCTGATGGCGCGGGCTGGTGCGAGCGCGCAGCGCGCACAGGATCTACTTCGCGTCGGGTAGCACCTTCGTATACGCGTCCACGTGGACCGTGAACGGCCATGGGTAGGCGAAGCCGGGGAAGAGCTCGACGATCCGCGTGTAGCCGGCATCGACGGTCGTGTGCGTCGCGTCGAGACGTCGAACCTTGACCGTCTCTTCTTCAATCGGCAGGTCGGACTGCGTCGCGATCCCGAGCACTTCCTGCCTGAGCTGCTCGTCGCTCTTCTTGCCGCGGGACTCCGCCGCGTACTGCACGGCGTCCTTGAACTTGTAGTTCGCCGAATAGATCACGAACAGATGCCACGTGGCGTTGGCGACGATGGCGACCAGCGCGAGCTTGATCAGCGTCTTCATTGCGGCGCTCAATCAGCAGGATCAATCAGCAGCCGTCGATCGGCACTCATCAATGAATCTGATGGAACATCCGATCCCAGCGCGTGCGCGTGAAGAAGTGCGCGAACACCGAGATCAACCCTTTCAGCGTCGCGCCGGCGCCGTCGTCCGCGTAGTCCTCGCGGTCCGACTCGTACGACCAGTAGATGATGAGCGCTTTGCCCTTGACGTAGTCGCGCGGCAGAAAGCCCCAGTAGCGGCTGTCCTGCGAATTGTCGCGGTTGTCGCCCATCACGAAGAAGTGATCCGGCGGCACGGTCACCGGCCCGTACCGCTCGCGCACGTCGAACGACGTCACCTCGTGGAACTCGGAGTTCTGGCCCGGCGGCTGGAGGAAATGCACGTACGATTCGTCGAGCCCCTTGCCGTTGATGTAGACCTTCTTCTCTTTCAGCTCGACGGTCTCTCCCGGCAACCCGATCACCCGCTTGATGAAGTCGCGCTCCGGTTCCTCGGGGTACTTGAAGACGATGACGTCGCCGCGCCGGATCGTGCCGACCGGCAGGACCGCCCGCTCGATCGCCGACACGGTCGGCGCGAAGATGAACTTGTTGACCAGCAGGTGATCGCCGATGAGCAGGTTCTCTTCCATCGAGCCGGTCGGGATCTTGAACGCCTGCACGACGAAGGTGCGGATGAACAGCGCCAGGATGACGGCGATGACGATCGACTCGAAGTACTCGCGCAGCGTCGACTTCTTGAAATCGGCGGTCATTCGGACTCCGTCCCCATCTTGAGGACGGCCAGAAACGCCTCCTGCGGGATGTCCACCTTGCCGACCCGCTTCATGCGCTTCTTGCCTTCCTTCTGCTTCTCGAGGAGCTTCCGCTTCCGGGTGATGTCGCCGCCATAGCACTTGGCGAGGACGTTCTTGCGCATCGCCTTGACCGACTCGCGGGCGATGATCCGGCCGCCGATCGCCGCCTGGATCGCGACCTCGAACATCTGCCGTGGAATCAGCTCCCGCATCTTCGAGGCGAGCGCCCGGCCGCGCTCGTAGGCCATGTCGCGGTGCACGATGATCGACAGCGCGTCCACCGGATCGCCGTTGACCAGGATGTCGAGCTTCACCAGCGGCGACGGCCAGTAGCCGGTCACATGATAATCGAGCGACGCGTAGCCGCGGGAAATCGTCTTCAGCTTGTCGTAGAAGTCGAGGACGACCTCGTTGAACGGCAGCTCGTAGGTGATGAGCACGCGATCGGCGGCGAGATACTCGAGCTTCTTCTGCACACCGCGCTTGTCCTGGCAGAGCTGCAGGATGCCGCCGACATGCTCCGACGGCGTCATGATCATCGCGGTGATCACCGGCTCCTCGATCTTCTCGATGCGGCCGGCGTCCGGCAGCTTCGCCGGGCTGTCGATCTCCTGCACCTCACCGCCAGTCGTCGTGACGCGGTAGAGCACGCCAGGCGCCGTGGTGACGAGATCCATGTCGAACTCGCGTTCGAGCCGCTCCTGGACGATCTCCATGTGGAGCAGCCCGAGGAACCCGCAGCGGAAGCCGAAGCCCAGCGCCACCGAGGTCTCCGGCTCGTAGAAGAACGAGGCGTCGTTCAGCCGCAGCTTCTCCAGCGCGTCGCGCAGCTCGGGATACTGATGTCCCTCGACCGGGTAGAGGCCGGCGAAGACCATCGGCTTGAGCTCCTTGAAGCCCGGGAACGGCTCGAGCGTCGGCCGCGCCGCCTCGGTGATCGTGTCGCCGATCTTCGCGTCGCTGATCTTCTTGATGTTCGCGACCAGGAACCCGACTTCGCCGACGCCCAGCTCCCCGACCTCCACCGACTTCGGGTTGAAGACGCCGACCTGCAGCGACTCGTAGTCCTGTCCTTCCGCCATCAGGCGGATCTTCATGCCCGGCTTCAGGACGCCGTCGATGACCCGGACGACGATCACGACGCCGCGGTACGGGTCGTACCAGGAGTCGAAGATCAGCGCCTTCAGCGGCGCCTCGGGACTGCCGCCTGGCGGCGGGAGCCGGTGGACGATGGCTTCGAGGATCTCGGGGACGCCGGTCCCCTGCTTGGCGCTGGCCAGCAGCGCGTGGTCGCCGTCGAGGCCGATGATGTCGGAGATCTGGCGCCGCGCCTCTTCCGGCTGCGCGCCCGGCAGATCGATCTTGTTGATCACCGGGATGATTTCGAGGTTGTCGTCGACC
>DATFWL010000015.1:0-4932 GCA_035259385.1 Vicinamibacterales bacterium
TCGGCGTCCGGTGGAACGCCGACCGAGCTTCTCGCGCCCGATCTCGCGCGAGGCGAAGAGTATGGATGGCCCCAGTGGTTACCGGGCGGAGAGTACGTCTTGTTCAGCATCGAGAGACGGGGTGGGCAAACGGGGGCGGTCGCCGTCCTGTCGACCAGAACCGGTCAGAAGCGCGTGCTGGTTGAGGACGCGGCATATGGCAGACTGGCGGACACCGGGCATCTATTGTTCGTTCGCGGCGGCGATTTGCTGGGGACGACCTTCAACCAGTCGCGGCTCGAGATCAGTGGGGAATCGATTGTCGTCCAGCCAGGCATCGGATACCAACCTGGCAGCGCCAGCGCAGACTTCACGTTTGCGGCGGCGTCAGGTAGCGCCGCAATGGTCTTTCGCGACTCGAGGTACATCGACCAGAGCTCGTTTGTGTGGGTGAATCGCCAGGGTCGAGGAACGCCGACAGAGTTGGTTGAGCGCGGCTTCCGCCAACCGCGGCTCTCACGAGACGGGCAGAGGCTGCTCGTCGACATCCGTGACGGCAGGAGCCGAGATATCTCGATCTACGATTTTCGACGAAGTCAGCTGTCCAGGCTGACGACGGATGAGGGCGAAACACCGATGTGGTCACCGGACGAATCGAGCATGGCCTGGGCCGGTGGCGCCGACGGCAAATATCACATTCTGCTCAAACGGTCGGACGGGAGCGACGCTGAACACCGGATCTGGTCGACAGATGAACACATTCACCTGAATGCATGGACTCCAGACGGAAAAAGCCTGTTGGTCAATGCCACACACGGCCAGCGGCAGACTCTGGTCGAGGTGACACTGCAACCATCAATCAGCGCTCGACCATTCCGGGAGTCGAAGTTCAATGAGTATGGCGCAGCCATTTCTCCGGACGGACGACGGGTGGCATTTGTTTCGGACGAAGCAGGACATGCCGACGTGTACCTGACCGCGAGAAACGGTGTCGGGAAAGTGCAGGTTTCGTCGGCGGGCGGAACGGAGCCGGTCTGGTCGGGCGATGGCCGCGAGTTGTTCTATCGGTCCGGCCGGCGTCTGATGAGCGTGGCGACCGGGACTGCCGCTCTGGATGTCGGGCCGTCGCGGCTGTTATTCGATGGGCCGTACATAACGAGCAGCGAAGGTCGCGATCCGAGCTACGCCGTATCGCCAGACGGCCAACGATTCCTCATGATGCAACCGGTGAGGGCAGAAGGCGCCGAAGTGGTGGTCACGCTCAACTGGCTGGAGGAGCTGAGGACGCGCATGCTGGCCAAGTAGTCTCCGGTTCCGCCCTGTACACATCACCGGTGGCCCTCAACCCTGGCGCGCGTCTCGGTCCGTATGAGATCACCGCGCCGATCGGCGTCGGCGGCGTGGGCGACGTGTACCGCGCGACCGACACGAAGCTGAAACGCCAGGTCGCGATCAAAGCACTTCCACTGTCTGGCGGATGACGCCGAGTGGCTCGCCCGATCCCAGCGCGAAGCGGAAGTGCTCGCCTCGCTGAACCGTCCGAATATTGCGGGCATCTACGGCCCTCCACTGGCACCGTCGCTTCGGGCGTTCTCATCCGCGCCAGACGGGTCGCGAACTCGCGCGCGGTGCCGCCGGGGGCGTCGACTTTGCCATCCTGCGCGAATCGATGATCTCCCACTGCGGGATCCACTTCGCCGCCATCTCGGCACACTTCTGCATGAGTACGACCGTCAGCGCAAAGTTGCCGACGGCGAGAACGCCGCGTTCGACCCGCGTGGCCACGCGATCGATCTCCGCGTAATCTCTGTCGGTCAGGCCGGACCTGCCAATCACGGGCATGGGCACCATGTTCAAGCGCGGCCAGAACGTTGGCCGTGGCGATGTCAGGCTTGGTGTACTCGACGAAAACATCACATGGATACGCGAGCGCTTCCGGCGCGGATGCATAGCACCGGGCGGCTTGCCGCACGCGAGTTCTCTAGAGTGAAATCACCCTATGCAGCAAGTTGGCAAAAACTCATTCTCGCCGCGTAGCCTGGCCGACGTCGTCGGTGTACAGTTTGCGGGCTTCCATGGCCGAGCAATCCGCCCGTCCTTTTTACGGTGAGTACGCATGGGCGTTCGATCTGCTGATCGATCGCCCTGTTGGTAAGGAGTGCGCCGCGATCACCGCCTGGTTGATTGAGCGGGGCGTTCTTCCAGGCGCAACCCTTCTCGATGCCGGCTGTGGAACAGGCCGATACGCCGGCGAACTCGCGCGCCGAGGTTATACCGTCGAAGGCGTGGACCGGTCGTCCGAATTGATTGAGACCGCCAGGCAGTCCGTCCACGGTCACGGCCATTCCGTCTCATTTCGCATCGGGGACATCCTCGCTCTACCGGCGGCGCGGTACGACGGCATTCTCTGCCGCGGCGTTCTCAACGACTTCGTGAATGACGACGCACGCTTATCGGTGTGTGGCGCGTTTGCGGGCGCGCTCCAACCTGCAGGCGTCCTGATTCTGGACGTTCGCGAGTGGGAGGCGACGAGGGACCGCAAGCAGCGCGAACCCGTTTTTCGAAAGAGCGTTCTTACTGATCGAGGCAAGCTCACGTTTACGAGCATCACGGAACTTGAGCCGGAGCGCCACCAGCTTCTTCTGCTCGAGACGCACACTCTCGTCAATGACGCTGGAGAACATTCGAGCGACTATCGCTTCGTGATGCGGTGTTGGACGAGAAGCGAACTCGAGTCGGTCTTTGCGCGCGTTGGGTTTGGCTCGGTTGCGTACTTCGGCGCCTACGATCCCGCGATCCGCGCCGGAGCGACGGATCGACTGGTCGCCGTGGCTCAGTTGTACGACATCGCGGGCGCGAGTTCGATACTGAAATCACCCGACACTGGAAATCGTTGAAAACACGGGCGATTTTGTCTGGCTGGGAGGCAGGGATTCGAACCCCGACACCGTGGTCCAGAGGGCGGTGTTCGGATTCCCCTTCCGCTTCGCTCCGCTCCGGTTTGCTCCGGTTCTCTCGACCGCCTCTCTGGTTTGCTCCTCTCCGTTTCGGTGGGTTCTTGTGCAGTTCGTCTCTTTTTGTCTCACAGGTTGTCGAGCGTTCTTATGGCGACGCGCGGAAGTCCGAGCCTCGTGGTTTCTCTTTAGCTGTAGAGGCCCTGCCGCTAGAATCAGCCTCGCCCTGGGGTTCTGAATTCGCCCGCTTGCCGAACGGAACAGGTGCAGAAAGGCGTCCAATGCCTGGAGCTTGTGCGGCCGTGATGCGTGCAATCGTATTCGTGACCATCGGCGTGGCCGTCGCCTCGGCGCAGAGTCCGGGCGCACCGCACGACAGCCCATACGCAACCGCCGACATCGCGTACGGCGCGAACGTCTACGCGGCGAACTGCGTCACCTGCCATGGACCGCAGGGCGACGGGATCGGCGGCGTGAATCTGCGGAGCGGCACGTTTCGAAACGCCGTCACCGATCGAGACCTGGAGCGATTCATCAGGACCGGATCGGCGGCCGGCATGCCGCCGTTCACGCTGGACGCCGCAGACACAGCGGGCATCGTCGCCTATCTGCGCAACATGAACGCGTTCGATGCGGCGACGGTCAAGGCCGGCGACGAGGCGCGCGGACGCGCCGTCTTCCTCGGCAAGGGCTCCTGCACCCAATGTCACCGGATCAACGAGGACGGGTCCCGTGTCGGCCCCAACCTCAGCGACATTGGCGCCGCGCGGAGCGCGGGTTCGCTCCAGCGATCGCTCGTCGACCCGACCGGTCAGATGATGCCGATCAACCGTCCGGTTCGTATCGTGACGAAAGACGGCTCGGTCATCAACGGCCGCAGGCTCAACGAAGACACCTATAGTCTTCAAATCATCGACGACCATGAAGTCCTGCATTCTCTGATGAAGTCCAACCTTCGCGAGTTCACGATCGTGAAGACGTCGCCCATGCCGTCGTACAAGGGCAAGCTCTCGGACGAAGAGCTCGGCGACGTGCTCGCGTATCTGCTTTCGCTGAAAGGACGGTAGCCATGACCGGAAGACGACGAATCGTCGCCTGGTTGATCGTATCGGTGGCAGGTGTCCTGTCCATGCGCGTGCACGCGCAGGTAACGTCCAGTCGCCTCGTCAGCGCGCCGAGCGAGCCGCAGAACTGGCTGACCTACTCCGGCAACTACTCGAGCACGCGCTACAGTCCACTGGCCCAGATCACACCTGAGAACGTCAACAACCTGAAGCTCCAATGGGTGTACCAAGCGCCGGTTGCCGGCAACTGGCAAACGACACCGCTCGTCGTCGACGGCATGATGTACATCACGCAGCGGCTGAACGACGTCGTCGCGCTCGACCCGCTCACTGGTCGAGTGTTTTGGATCTATCGCTACACTCCCGCCCAGGATCGCGTCGTCTGTTGCGGCGCCAACAATCGTGGGCTGGGGATCCTCGGTGACACGTTGTTCATGGGCACGCTCGACGCGCAGCTGATTGCGATCGACCGGAAGACGGGCCGGGCCATCTGGAAAACCGAGGTGGCGACGACGAAGTCGGGATACTCGATCACGCACGCGCCGCTGGTCGTCAAGAACAAGGTCATCGTTGGCGTCGGAGGCGGTGAGTACGGCATCAGAGGCTTCATCGCCGCGTATGACGCCGCGACCGGGCGCGAAGCGTGGCGCTTCTACACGATCCCCGCGCCGGACGAGCCCGGCGGCGAGACGTGGGAGCGCTGTCCTCCCGATGCCAACGCCTTCTGCGATCCCGACGCGTGGAAACATGGCGGCGGTTCGATATGGATGACCGGCTCGTACGATCCGCGCCTCAACCTGACGTACTGGGGCACCGGCAACGTCGGTCCGGATTACAACGGCGTGCAGCGGCCCGGCGACAATCTCTACACGGCGTCAATCGTGGCGCTCGACGCCGACACCGGAAAGCTGAAATGGCATTACCAGTTCACGCCG
>DATFWL010000016.1:0-31801 GCA_035259385.1 Vicinamibacterales bacterium
TCCTGCCCCTCTCTCATTTGTCCCCGTGGCAGAACCGACATAAGCTCCCAGCATCCGGGAGACAACGTCCATGAACAACCGCAGCCGCAGAGAATTCATCGGCCTGACGAGCGCCGGCGTCGCCGGTGCCATTGGCGCGCAGGGGATCGGGATGCCGGCTGCCGCCGCGCAGACGCTCGACATGCGCGACGCCGATCTCGTGGTGATCAACGCGAAGGTCTACACGATGGACGCGCGCGTGCCGCGCGCGGAGGCGTTCGCGGTGAAGGGCGGCCGGATCCTGGCGGTCGGCAGCAGTGCGGAGATCCGCGGGCTCGCCGGCACGGCGACGCAGACTTTCGACGCCGGGCAGATGACGGTCGTTCCCGGCTTCATCGACTGCCACAACCACGCCCCCGGCACCACGCTGCTCGAGGAGGTGCTGGTCGGCAACCCGTTCGAGGTCGAGTTCGTCACCATCCGCAGCATCGTGGACAAGCTGCGGGCCCGCGCGAAAGAGACGCCGCCAGGGACATGGGTGGAAGGCTACTTTTTCGACGACACCAAAGTGAAAGACCAGCGGATGCTGAACGTCCACGACCTGGACGAGGTCTCGAAGGATCATCCCGTCGTCGTGCAGCATCGCGGCGGCCACACCTCGTTCTACAACAGCAAGGCGCTGGAGCTCGCGGGCGTCACGAAGGAGACCAAGGATCCGCCCGGCGGCACCTTCGACCGCGACGAGCTCGGCGACCTCAACGGCCGCGTCACCGATCGCGCGCGGGCCGTGTTCAGCAGGGTCGGCACCCGGCGCAGCTTGACCGCCGACGAGACCGGGCGCCGCGACCGCGACGGGCTCGCGCACATCTCGAAGCAGTTCGTCCGCTACGGCCTGACCAGCGTGCACCACGAAGGCGGCGATCTGCTCGCGCTGCAGCAGGTACGCGAGCGCGGAGAGCTCCTCCACCGCGTGAGCTACGAGTCGAACGGACGCGTGCTCGAGAGCATGATCGCGAGCGGCATCGCCACCGGGTTCGGCGACGAATGGATCCGCATGGGCGCCACCTCCGAGCACACCGTCGACGGATCGTTTTCCGAGCGGACGATGGCGCTGAGCGTGCCGTATCCCGGGATGAGCACCGGTTACAAGGGCAACGTCACCGAGACGCAGGACGAGCTCAACGCATGGATCGAACGGGTGCATCGCGCGGGCATCCAGGTCAACTGCCACGCCAACGGCGACGTCGCCATCGACATGGCGCTCACCGCGTTCGAGCGCGCGCAGAAGCTCGTGCCGCGCGCCGATTCGCGGCCGAAGATCACGCACTGCACGCTCATCACCGACGATCTGATCCGCCGCATCAAGGCGACCGGCGCCGTCCCGGCCTGCTTCACCTCGTACGCCTACTACAACACCGACAAGTTTCACTTCTACGGCCCGGAGCTGATGAAGCGCTGCATGGCGTTCCGGAGCTTTCTCGACGCCGGGGTGCCCGCCTGTGCCGGATCGGATTTCAGCCCCGGGCCGTTTGCGCCGCTGATGGGGATCCAGGGGATGGTCACCCGCACCGGCTGGAACGGCGAGACGTGGGGGGCGAACCAGCGGGTGACCGTTGACGAGGCGATCCGGATCAATACCCTGAATGGGGCCTACGCGTCGCGGGAGGAATCGATCAAGGGCTCGATCACACCGGGCAAACTGGCCGATTTCGTCGTCCTTGCCGAGGATCCGCACTCGGTTGATCCGTCGAAGATCAAGGACATCCGGATCGTGCGGACCGTGGTCGGCGGCAACACAGCCCATCAGGCGTGAAGGGGACCGGGACGTTACAGAGCCGATAACCCATTCCAAAAAGGAATGAATTCAATCGGATCATTGTATTTTGTTTCTGGTTCGTGGTCTGCGATAACAGGCAGGCCATGTCCGGCCACCTTCCCCACGCCACTGGTCTCTACGATCCGGCCAACGAGCACGACGCCTGCGGCGTCGGCTTCGTCGTCGATATCAAGGGGCGCAAGTCGCACGGCGTCATCGAGAAGGGGCTGCAGGTGCTGCTCAACCTGCTGCATCGCGGCGCGTGTGGCTGCGAGGCGAGCACCGGCGACGGCGCGGGCGTCCTCGTGCAGATGCCCGATCGCTTCCTCCGCAAGGCGACGGCGGACCTCGGGTTCACGCTCCCGCCCGCGGGCCAATACGGCGCGGGCATGGTCTTCCTGCCAACCGACCCGTCGGATCGCGAAGAAATCCGGCAGCTGATCCAGCGCACGGTTCGGGCCGAAAGGCATACCGTTCTCGGCTGGAGAACGATCTCCGGCGACGACTCCGTGCTCGGCGCCTCGGCGCGTGCCGCCAAGCCGGTCATCGAGCAGCTGTTCGTCGCGGACGGCTGCCGCCAGGCGTCGGACGACGACGCCGCGGCACGGACCCGCTTCGAGCGCGCGCTCTACGTCATCCGCAAGCAGATCGAACATGCGGCCGACCGCCTGCCGATCGCCGGCCGCGCCGCCTTCTACATCGTCAGCCTGTCGGCGAACACGCTCATCTACAAGGGGATGCTGACCGCGGATCAGATCGCGCCGACGTTCCGCGATCTGACCGATCCGGACCTGGAGTCGGCGCTGGCGCTCGTCCACCAGCGCTTCAGCACGAACACCTTCCCGTCGTGGCCGCTGGCCCATCCCTATCGCTACATCGCCCACAACGGCGAGATCAACACGCTGCGCGGCAACATCAACTGGATGCGCGCGCGGGAGGGCCTGCTCCGATCGTCGCTGCTTGGCGACGACCTGAAAAAGATTCTGCCGATCATCCGCGAAGGCGGGAGCGACACGGCGACCTTCGACAACGTGCTCGAGCTCCTGGTCATGGCTGGCCGCTCGCTGCCGCATGCGGTGCTGATGATGATTCCCGAGCCGTGGTCGGGCCACGAGGCGATGGCGCCCGAGGTCAAGGCGTTCTACGAGTTCCATTCGGCGCTCATGGAACCGTGGGACGGCCCGGCCTCGATCGCGTTCACCGACGGCCGCGTCATCGGCGCGGTGCTCGATCGCAACGGCCTCCGTCCGTCGCGTTACTACGTGACCAGGGACGACCTGGTGATCATGGCGTCCGAGGTCGGCGTGCTCGACGTCCCGGCGGAAGACATCCTGCTGAAGGAGCGCCTGCATCCCGGACGCCTGTTCCTCGTCGACACCGTGCAGGGGCGCATCGTCTCCGACGAGGAAGTGAAGCGCGCGCTCGCGGCAGGGCAGCCGTACGGACAATGGCTCGCCGACCATCTGGTGGACATCGAAGATCTGCCGGAGGCGCCGCATCTGCCGCCGCTCAGCCACGAGCGGATCGTCCAGCGGCAGAAGCTGTTCGGCTACACCCAGGAGGACCTCGGCACCCTGCTCGCGCCGATGGCCCTCAAGGGCGAAGAGCCGATCGGATCGATGGGCACCGACACGTCGCTGGCGGTCCTGTCGGACCGCCCGCGCCTGCTCTACGACTACTTCAAGCAGCTGTTCGCGCAGGTCACGAACCCGCCGCTCGACGCCATCCGCGAGGAACTCGTGACGACGATGGGCTCGACGATCGGGCCGGAAGGCAACCTGCTCGACGCGCGGCCCGAGTCGTGCCGCCAGATCAGGATCAAGTACCCGATCATCGACAACGATCAGCTCGCGAAGCTGCGCTACGTCTACGAGCCGGCATTCAAGTCGATCACGCTGCCGATGCTCTACGACGCCCGCAAGGGCGGACGCGGTCTCTCGGCCGCGATGGACACGCTGAAGAAGAGCGCGAGCGACGCGGTGGCCGCCGGCTACACGATCGTCATCCTGTCGGATCGCGGCGCGGATCGCGATCAGGCGCCGATTCCGAGCCTGCTCGCCACCGCCGGCGTGCACCACCACCTGGTCCGGCAGGGCACGCGGACGCACTGCGGCCTGGTCGTCGAGTCGGGCGACGCCCGCGAGGTGCATCACTGCGCGCTGCTCCTCGGCTACGGCGCGGGCGTCGTGAACCCGTACCTCGCGTTCGAAACGCTCGACGACATGATCCGCCAGCGTCAGCTCGTCGACGTGACGCATGACCAGGCGGTCATCAACTACATCCACGCGCTCAACAAGGGCATCCTCAAGGTGATGTCCAAGATGGGCATCTCGACGCTGCAGGGCTACTGCGGCGCGCAGATCTTCGAGGCGGTCGGCCTCGATCGCGGGTTCGTCGATCAGTACTTCACCTGGACCGCCTCGCGGATCGGCGGAATCGGCATCGACGTCGTCGCCGACGAGGTGCTCCGCCGCCACGCCGCGGCGTTTCCGCCGCGCAGCGGCGGCGCGCGCGATCTCGACAGCGGCGGCGAGTACCAGTGGCGCCGCGACGGGGAGTACCACCTGTTCAACCCCGACACGGTGTTCAAGCTGCAGCACGCGACGCGCAGCGGCCAGTACGCGATCTTCAAGGAGTACACGCGGCTGGTGGACGATCAGCACAAGCGCCAGGCGACGCTGCGCGGCCTGCTCGAGCTCGCGTCGGATCGGCCGCCGATCCCGATCGAGGAGGTCGAGCCGGTCGAGAGCATCGTGAAGCGCTTCGCGACCGGCGCGATGTCGTACGGATCGATCAGCCAGGAGGCGCACGAAACGCTGGCGATCGCGATGAACCGGATCGGCGGGAAGTCGAACACCGGCGAGGGCGGCGAGGATCCCGCGCGGCAGATCCCGGACGCGAACGGCGACTGGCGGCGCAGCGCGATCAAGCAGGTCGCATCCGCACGCTTCGGCGTCACGAGCGAGTACCTCGTCAACGCCGAGGACCTCCAGATCAAGATGGCGCAGGGCGCCAAGCCCGGCGAGGGCGGCCAGCTGCCCGGGCACAAAGTCTACCCGTGGATCGCGAAGGTGCGCCATGCGACGCCGGGAGTCGGTCTGATCTCTCCGCCGCCGCACCACGACATCTATTCGATCGAGGACCTCGCCGAGCTGATCTACGACCTGAAGAACGCCAATCCCCGGGCGCGGATTTCGGTGAAGCTCGTGGCGGTGTCAGGCGTCGGCACGATTGCCGCGGGGGTCGCGAAGGCCCACGCCGACGTGATCCTCATCTCGGGGCACGACGGCGGGACCGGCGCGTCGCCGCTCACCAGCATCAAGCACGGCGGCGTGCCGTGGGAGCTCGGGCTCGCCGAGACCCAGCAGGTGCTGTTGATGAACAAGCTGCGCGATCGCGTGATCGTGCAGGTCGACGGCCAGCTCAAGACCGGTCGCGACGTGGTCGTCGCCGCGCTCATGGGGGCGGAGGAATTCGGCTTTGCCACGGCGCCGCTCGTCGTCTCGGGCTGCGTGATGATGCGCGTGTGCCACCTCAATACCTGTCCGGTCGGCATCGCGACGCAGGATCCGGCGCTGCGCCAGAAGTTCTCCGGCAAGCCGGAATTCGTGGTCAACTTCTTCCGCTTCATCGCCGAGGAAGTCCGCGAGCACATGGCGCAGCTCGGGTTCCGGACGATCGACGAGATGGTCGGCCGGGTCGACTGCCTGAAGGTCCGCCCCGCGATCGATCACTGGAAGGCCAGGGGCCTCGACTACTCGGCGATCCTGCAGATGCCGAAGACCGCGCCGAACGTCGCCCGCCGCCGGACCCAGGCGCAGGATCACGGCCTCGCGCAGGCGCTGGACAACGAGCTGATTCGGAGCTGCAGCGCCGCGCTCGAGCATGGCCGGCCGATTGTCCTCGAGCGGCCGATCCGCAACGTGCATCGCGCCGTCGGCACGATGCTCGGCTACGAAGTGACGCGACGCTGGGGCGGCGTCGGACTGCCCGACGATACGATTACCATCCGCTTCACGGGATCCGCTGGCCAGAGCTTCGGCGCGTTCGTGCCGCGCGGCATCACGCTCGCGCTCGAAGGCGATGCCAACGACTACGTCGGCAAGGGACTTTCCGGCGGGCGGATCGTGCTGGCGCCGCCGCGCCGCGCGACGTTCGCCGCGGCGGACAACGTGATCGCGGGAAACGTCGCGTTGTACGGCGCCACCAGCGGCGAAGCCTTCATCAGCGGTATCGCCGGCGAACGTTTTGCGGTGAGGAACTCGGGCGCGACCGCGGTCATCGAGGGGGTCGGCGATCACGGCTGCGAGTACATGACCGGCGGGCGGGTGGTCGTCCTCGGAAGGACCGGCCGCAACTTCGCCGCCGGCATGAGCGGCGGCGTCGCCTACGTCCTGAACGCGACGCGTGACTTCGAGCGGCGCTGCAATCACGAGCTCGTCGACCTGGAGCCGCTCGACACCGACGACCTCGCGTTCGTGCTCGATCTGATCGTGCGCCACGTCGACCTGACCGGCAGCTCGCTGGGCGCACGGCTCATCGCGGAATGGCCGGCGACGTCGCTGCTGTTCACGAAGATCATGCCGCGCGACTACAAGCGCGCGCTCGCGACGCTCCTGCCGCCCGAGCCGATCGCGCTCTTGAACCGGCGGATGGTCGCACATGGGTAAGGTCACCGGCTTCCTGGAGATCGCGCGGCAGAAGCCGTCGTCGCGCCCGATCGCCGAGCGCATCCGCGACTGGCGGGAAGTGCCGCTGCCGTACGAGCCGTCGGCGCTCAAGGATCAGACCGCGCGCTGCATGGACTGCGGGATTCCGTTCTGCCACCACGGCTGTCCGCTCGGCAACCTGATCCCGGACTGGAACGATCTGGTGTACCGCGATCGCTGGCACACCGCCATCGATCGGCTGCACGCGACGAACAATTTCCCGGAGTTCACGGGACGGCTGTGCCCGGCGCCGTGCGAAGGATCGTGCGTCCTCGGCATCAACGACTCGCCGGTCACCATCAAGTCGGCCGAAGTCGCGATCATCGAGCGCGCGTTCGCGGAAGGCTGGGTGGGCGCTCAGCCGCCGGCGACCCGCACCGGCAAGCGCGTCGCCGTCGTCGGCTCCGGGCCGTCGGGCCTCGCGGCAGCCGATCAGCTGAACCGCGCCGGCCACGACGTCACGGTCTTCGAGCGCGCCGATCGCATCGGTGGCCTGCTTCGCTACGGCATTCCGGCGTTCAAGCTGGAGAAGCGGTTTCTCGAGCGCCGGCTCGCGCTGATGCGTGAGGAAGGGGTCGTCTTCCAGACCAGCTGCCATATCGGCGTGAACCGCGATGCGAAGGAGCTGAAACGCGAGTTCGACGCGATCGTGCTCGCCGGCGGATCGACGATGCCGCGCGATCTGCGGGTGCCGGGGCGCGAGCTGGCCGGGATTCATTTCGCGATGGAGTACCTGACGGCGCAGAACCGCGCCTGCGAAGGCGACCCGGTCCAGACCATCGACGCGCGCCGCAAGCACGTGATCATCATCGGCGGCGGCGACACCGGCGCGGACTGCCTCGGCACCGCGCATCGCCAGGGCGCCCGCAGCGTCCGGCAGCTCGAACTGCTGCAGCGGCCGCCCGACACGCGCGCGCGGCAGAATCCGTGGCCGACCTGGCCGAACATCTTCCGCGTCTCCTCGGCGCACGAAGAAGGCGGCGAGCGCCACTACGCGATCGCGACCGAGCGGTTCTCCACCGCGCCCGGCCGGGAAGGACAGGTCGCGCGCCTCCACGCCGCCTGCGTCGACACGAAGGATCCGATGGAGTTCGACGCCGATCTCGTCCTCCTCGCGATGGGGTTCGTCGGACCCGAGCGCAACGGCGTGATCGACGCCCTGGGCGTCGAGCTGACCGAGCGCGGCACGGTTGCGCGCAACGAGGATTGGATGACGAACGTGCCCGGCGTGTTCGCCACCGGCGACATGCAGCGCGGCCAGTCGCTGATCGTCTGGGCGATCGCCGACGGACGCAGCTGTGCGCGCGGCGTCGACGCCTATCTGACGGGCAGTTCATCGTTGCCGGCTCCCGTCGCCTAGGACGGATGGGAGGGATGGGACCGATGGGACCGATGGGACGCATGGGACAGATGGGACCGATGGGGAAGGAGATGCGTGCGACCAAGCCATCCTTGCATTCCGTCCCATCCCTCCTATCCCTCCCATCCCTCCTACGCTCCTAGCCATGGCGCTCTCCGCGGTGGACAGCGCGCGAGCGGAGCTGTCGGCGGCGGCGGCGCGCGGCGAAGGCGGGCGCGCGGCGCTTCGCCGGTTCTCAGACTCCGTCGACCGCTTCCTGCAGGCGCTCTTCGCGGAGGCCGCCCGCGACACCGGCGCCAGCCTCATCGTCGCGCTCGGCGGCTACGGTCGGCGTCAGCTGTGCCTGCATTCCGACGTCGACGTCCTCCTCCTGTTCGACGGCGAGATCGCGGCGGCCGAGGAGCGGCTGGTGCGCGCCATCCTGCATCCGCTCTGGGACGTGCGCTTCTCGGTCGGCCACCAGATTCGCCAGGTCGCCGACTTCGCCGAGCTCGAAATCGACAACCCGGAATTCCTGATCGCCCTGCTCGACGCGCGCGCGATCGCAGGAGACGCAGCGCTCCTCGATCGCATCGCCGGGCAGGTGCACGCGCCCGCCGCGCGGGCGTGGATTCTCGACGCGCTGAAGCGCCTGATCGGCGAGCGCCACGCCCGCTTCAACGACACGCTGTACCAGCTCGAGCCGGACGTCAAGGACGCTCCGGGCGCGCTTCGCGACGTCTGGGCGGCGCGCGCGATCGCCGACATCACCGACCCGGCCCTGATGGAGCGCGGCGCAGCCGATCGCGCCCGCCTCGACGACGCGGAGGAATTCCTGCTCCGAGTCCGGTCGATCCTGCACGTCGAGCACAACCGCAACAACAACGTGCTGAGCCACGAGAGCCAGGAGCCGGCGGCCCGTCTGATGGGGTACGACGGCGCGCCGCGCCAGCAGGTCGAGCGGCTGATGGGCGACTACTTCCGTCATGCGCGGACGGTGAACCGATCGCTCGACTGGGTCCGGCAGAATGCGCCCGAGCCGGTCGCCGACAACGTCGTCCGATCGCGTGACGGCATCCGGTTCGTCGATCTCGATCGGGCGGAGAGCTGCCCGGGGAGCTGGCTGTCGCTGTTCCAGTCGGCGCTGGAGGCGAACACCGCCGTCGCCGACTCGACGCTGGCGTGGATTCGGCAGCGGGTCGACCGGCGGTCAGCCGAGGGATTCTTCCCGACGCCCGCCGACCGGGCGGCGCTGCTCGCGTTTCTGAGACCGCGCGCGGGACTCTACGAGCGGCTGTCCGAAATGCACGACTGCGGTCTGCTCGGGCACATGTTCCCGGAGTTCCAGACGATCTACTCCCGCGTCGTCCGCGATTTCTATCATCGCTACACCGTCGACGAGCACACGCTGCTGACGATCAGGAACCTCGAGCGTCTCGCGACGCGGTCCGCGAAGGGACGCGAGCGGTTCAGCGCGCTGCTGGCCGATCTCGCCCATCCGGAGCTGCTCGTCCTCGCGCTGCTCTATCACGACGTCGGCAAATGGCGCGATCAGGACGACCACGCCGAGGAAAGCGTGCGGATGGCGCTGGCGATGACCGGTCGGCTGCAGCTGGCCGAAGACGCCGCAGCGCTCATCGAGTTTCTGATTCGCCATCACACGCGGATGTCGCGGATCGCGTTCCGCCGCGACACCGAGGATCCCGAGATCGTCCGTCAGCTGGCCGATCTCGTCGGCATCGAAGAGCGGTTGAAGATGCTGTGCCTGCTGACGCTGGTCGACGTCGACGCGGTCAGCCCGGACACGCTGACGCCGTGGCGCGAGGAACTGCTGTGGCGCCTGTACGTCGACACCTACAATCATCTCACCCTCGGGTACGCCGACGAGCGCATCGATCACGAGGAATCGGGTCTGCGGGCGCTGATCGCCGGCCGTCCGGACGACCTGACCGAGGCCGAGATCGCGCGGTTCGCCGAAGGGCTGCCGCGCCGCTACCTCAAGCTCTTTCCGCGCGAGCAGATCTACCGCCACGTGCGGCTGTCGCGCGACATGCGGCCGGACGACGTCCACGCCGATCTCAAGCGGAAGGACTCGCTGTGGGAGTTGACCGTCGCGACGCTCGACAAGCCATTCCTGTTCTCCAACATCTGCGGCGCGCTGTCGTCGTTCGGGATGGACATCGCGCGCGGCCACGCGATGACCAATCCCAACGGCCTCGTGCTGGACGTCTGCGAGTTCACCGATCAGGAGCATTTTCTCGAGCTGAACGCGACCGGCAGGGATCAGTTCCTGAGCGTGCTCGCGGCGGTGGTCTCCGGCCGCGCTGACGTGACCGAGCGCCTGCGGGCGCGCGAGCAAAGCGTCCTCTACCGGCGCCGCGCCGGCGTGACGGCGACGCTGCCGGTGATTCACGCCGACAACCAGTCGTCGCGCCGCTACACGATTCTCGATCTGGTCGCGGACAACGCGCTCGGCCTGCTCCATCGCGTCAGCCGCGTCATCTCACGGCACGGCTGCGACGTCGACCTGGTGCTGATTTCCACCGAGGGTCAGAAGGCGATCGACGTGTTCCACATCACCAAGGCGGGTGCCAAGCTGACCGACGCGGCGATCGGCGAACTGACCGCGGATATCCAGCGCACCCTGGAGGCATGAGATGAAGTTGATCAAGGCCATCGTGCGCCCCAACAAAGTCGACGACGTGAAAGACGCGCTCGGGCGGGTGAGCCTTCCGGGGATGACCGTGACCGAGGTTCGGGGGCACGGCAAACAGAAGGGCCACACGGCGATCTACCGCGGCAAGGAATACGACGTCAGCCTGCTTCCCAAGATGCAGATCGAGGTCGTCGTGCCCGACAACCTCGTCGACGACGCGGTGGCCGCGATCATCACGGCGGCGCGCACCGGCGAGATCGGCGACGGCCGCGTCTTCGTCATTCCGGTCGAGCAGAGCTATCGCATCCGCACCGGCGAACGGAGCGACCTGTGAGGGCCGCGGCGTTCGCGCTCGTGTGCGTCGTGCTGTTCGGCCCGGTGCCGCATGCGCAGACGGCCGGCGGCGCGCCGCCGGCGCAGGTCGATCTCGCCAGGCTGGATCAGCGCCTGGCCGCCGCGCAATCGTCGGCCGACAACGCCTGGATGCTGGTGAGCGCCGCGCTGGTGCTGATGATGACCGGCCCTGGCCTCGCGCTCTTCTACGGCGGACTGGTCCGCCAGAAGAACACGCTCGCCATCATGATCCAGAGCTTCGCGCTGATGGCGCTGATCACCGTCCTGTGGGCGATCGTCGGCTACAGCCTCTGCTTCAGCGAAGGCACGCCGATCGTCGGCGGGTTCGGTCACGTGCTCCTCCGCGGCGTCGGCGTCGATCCGAATGCCGATTATGCCGGGACGATTCCGCAGCTCACCTTCATGGTCTATCAGCTGATGTTCGCGATCATCACGCCGGCGTTGATCACCGGCGCGACCGCGGAACGGATGACGTTCAGCGGCACGGTCGTGTTCATGACCCTGTGGTCGCTCGTCGTCTACGCGCCGCTGGCGCACATGGTGTGGGGCAAGGGCGGCCTGCTCAACGCGACGCTCGGCGGCCGCTTCCCCACGCTCGACTTCGCCGGCGGCACCGTCGTGCACATCACCTCCGGCGTGTCGGCGCTGGTCTGCGCGCTCTATCTTGGCAGGCGCACCGGCTATCCCAAGGAGCCGATGCCGCCGCACAGCCTCGTCCTGAGTTTCATCGGCGCGTGCCTGCTGTGGGTGGGCTGGTTCGGCTTCAACGCCGGCAGCGCGCTCGCCTCGAACGGCCTGGCCGCGAGCGCTTTCGTGGCGACGCACTTCGCCGCCGCGGCGGCGACGATCGGATGGCTCGCCGCGGAGTGGATCGCGCGCGGGCGCCCGAGCGCGCTCGGCGCGATTTCCGGCGCCGTCGCCGGCCTGGTGGCGATCACGCCGGCATCAGGCTTCGTCACGCCGGTGCCCGCGCTGCTGATCGGCCTCGCCGCCGGCATCGGCTGCTTCGTGATGGTCACGATCGCGAAAGGCCGTTTCGGCTACGACGATGCGCTCGACGCATTCGGCGTGCACGGCGCCGGCGGAACGATCGGCGCGCTGCTCACCGGCGTCTTCGCGTCGCGGATCGTCAACCCCGTCTTTCACGATCCGCAGGGCCGCCCGCTGCCGGTCGGTCTGCTCGACGGCAACCGGTCGCAGATCGGCTATCAACTCGTGGGGATTGCGATGGCCTGGATCTTCGCGCTCGCCGGCAGCTTCGTGCTGCTGAAGATCACTGATCTCCTCGTCGGCGTCCGCGTGAGCGAAGATCAGGAGCTCGAAGGCCTCGACCTGACCGAGCACGGCGAGGAAGCGTACAACCTGGAGATGTAGGCGCGGCACGCTATACTGCCGGGCCATGCCTCATGGTTCGACGCTGGTCGTGTTCGTCGGCGCGTCGATCGCGCTGCTGCTGACGCCCGGCCCCGCGGTCCTCTATATCGTGACGCGCAGCGTGGCTCAGGGTCGGCTGGTTGGTCTCGTCTCGGTGCTCGGCATCTGTACCGGCACGATGGTGCACGTGGTTGCCGCGACGCTGGGCCTGTCGGCGCTGCTGGTGTCGTCGGCGCTCGCGTTCGCCGCCGTCAAGTACGTCGGCGCGGTGTACCTGATCGTGCTCGGCATCCAGGCGCTCGTGCGCCAGCCGCCGCCAACCGCCACGACGATCGAGCGCACCGGCGTGCGCCGGGTCTTTGCGCAGGGCGTGGTCGTCAACCTCCTGAACCCGCACACGGCGTTGTTCTTCTTCGCGTTCCTGCCGCAATTCGTCAATCCCTCGCGCGGCGGCGTCGCGGCACAGATGCTCTCGCTCGGCGTGCTGTTCGTCATGTTGTCCGCGACCACCGACACCGGATGGGCGATTGCGGCCGGCACCGCCGGGAACTGGATCCGTCGAAACCCGCAGTTCGCGCGACGCCAGCGCTACGTCACCGGCGGGGCGCTGATTGGGTTGGGCGCGGCGACGGCGCTCACCGGCAGCCGCCACACGTAGAGCCGGTCGGATGGACGATCGAGAAGGGTCCAGCAGAATTTCTGACCCGCCGCATGGCATGATGCGGCCGTGCCCGAACTTCCCGAGGTCGAGGCCGTCCGCCGCCGGCTCGAGCGGGTGATGCGCGGCGCACGGATCGATCGCGTGCGGCTCGGCCGCGCGGACCTCCGCAGGCCCTTTCCCGCCGACTTCGTGCGGCGCCTCGAAGGCCGCCGGGTGCGTTCGGTCGATCGGCGCGGCAAGTACCTGCTGGTCGTGGTCGATTCGGGCGACACCCTGCTGATGCACCTCGGCATGTCGGGGTCGTTCCGGATCGACCCGGCCGCAAAGAGGCCGGGCGGTGACAGGCGCGTTCAGCCGGATCGCCACGATCACGTCGTCTTCTCGTTGTCGAACGGCGCGATCGTGACGTTCAACGATCCGCGCCGCTTCGGCGCCATGGATCTGATTGGCGCGGCGCCGGGGACCGGGCATCCGGCAGTCGAGGGAATGGGACCGGAGCCGCTGTCATCCGCCTTCGATGCCGCCGCGCTGGCCGCCGCGTGCGCGGGCAGGCGCGTCGCGCTGAAAATCGCGCTGCTGGATCAACGCGTCGTTGCCGGACTCGGCAACATTTACGCAAGCGAAGCGCTGCACGTCGCCCACCTGTCACCGCGACGACGGGCGTCGACGATCGCGACGGCGGCGGGACAGCCGCGGCCTCACGCGGTGCGCCTCGTCGCGGCGATCAAGAGCGTGCTGCAGCGGGCGATTGACCGGAAGGCCGCTTACGATGGCGGCGGCCGCTTTCGTGTGTACGAGCACGAGGGCGAACCGTGTCGCACGCGCGGATGCCCAGGCACGATTCGCCGAATCACGCAGGCCGGGCGATCCACATTCTTCTGCCCCATCTGCCAGCGCTGATCAGTCGAGGAACCGCTGCGCGGCGCCGGCAATCATCGCCAGCGTCAGCACGGCGATCGCGCATTCGCCGGCGATGCCGACAACGAGCGGGCGCCAGCCTTGCCGCGCCATCGCGCGGAGGTTGGTGCGCAGGCCGATCCCGGCGAACGTGAACAGAAACGCCCAACGCGACAGGTTGGCGATGTCCGCCGTCTCCCCCCTGGTGAAGGCGCCGAGCGTCGCCAGCAGCGAGACTGCGAGAAACCCGAGCACGAACTTCGGAAACTTCGCCCACAGGAACGCCGTCCTGTCGGTGATGTCCGCCGCGCCGCCGCGGCGCACCCAGTACAGCGCGTAGCCGAGCACGACGAAGCCGATCGTTGCATTGCGCGTCGTCTTGGCGAGTACCGCGAACCGGCCGGCCGCGTCCGAGTAGAGCGCGCCGGCGGCGGTCGCCTCCGCGGTGTTGTCGACGGCGAGGCCGACCCACAACCCGTAGGCGTGGTCGCTCATCGCGAGCGCGTGCCCGACGATCGGAAACACGAACAGGCTGACGGCTCCGAGCGCGAGGATTGCCGCGATCGCATACGACGCATCTTCGTCGTCGGCCGCGATCGCACCTTTCGCCGCGATGATGGCCGAGACGCCGCAGATCGACGCGCCGATTGCGAGCAGGCTGGTGAGCTTCGGCGGCAGTCTGAACGCGCGACCGAGCGCGGTCATCACCGCGATCGACACCGCGAGCTCGAGCACGACGCAAGCCAGACTGACGCCGCCAAGCCGGGCAACGTCGCCGAGCAGGAAACGGGCACCGAGCAGCACGATGCCGGTCTTGAGCCAGAACTCATAGGTATCGATGCCCGCGTCGAACACCTTCGGCACGCCGGTCGTGTTCGAGATGACAAGGCCGAAGACGATCGCCCACAGCACGTACTCGATGTTCGGGAGGGTGAGATGATGCGCCCGGCCGTAGGCGGCGATCGACTGCTCGGCCAGCTTTCCCGCGTAGCCGACGACGCCGAGCAGCACGATCCCCGGAACGGCCTTCGCAACGCGCCGTGCGGTCGAAGGAGGCGCGGGCGTCTGCGGAGCGATGGTGACAGTCATGCGTTCACCACGGGATGCCGGACGCGATTCCCAGCTTGACGAGCAGGATGAGCGTCGCGGCAGCGATGACGGCGAGCCAGTCTCGAGACAGCGTCATGGTCGTGCCCCAGAAAAGAAAAGGCCCGGAAAGCGTGAGAGCTTCCGGGCCTTGGAGCTGTTGACGATCGATCGAACTTTTTACGTTTTCACGATCCGTCTGCAGACACCGCCGCCTTCGGAGGCTCGGGCCCCGAGGCGACAACAACATGCGCAGGCGGATACCGCGACCACGACCGGCACCATATCACAGGTCTGGCAGGTCAGGCAGGTCGGGCAGGTCGGGCAGGTCGGGTGGGTCGGGTGGGTCGGGTGGGTCGGGCGGGTCGGGCAGGTCGGGTGGGTCGGGTAAGTCGGAGGTTCGCGCGTTGATCGAGTAGATTTGGGGTCCGTCGCGTTGCGTGTCACGTAGCCCTTCGGGCTAGAGGTTTCCGACCCACCGGACCTGTCCGGCCCACCTGACCCACGCGACTTTTCCGGAGGAGCCGCCATGCGTTGGGTTGCGCTCGCCGTTCTATCGGTTCTCGTGCAGTCACCCGCCGCGAAGCTGCCGCCGGCCTACCCGCGCGCGGGCGCCGTCAGGATTCTCGACAACGATCAGGTGCAGGTCTGGAACATCGCGTGGCTGAAGGGTCAGCCGTCGCCGCTGCACCGGCATCTCTACGATCTGGTCGGCGTCTACTACGAGCCGGGCGATCGGATGATCGTGTCGCCCGAAGGCTCGAAGCGGCCGGTGTCCACGAAGGCATGGGACATTGCGTTTCAGAAAGAGGGCGTCACGCACATCGAGGAAGGCACCAGCGACGCGCCGCTGCGCGCGGTCTTCGTCGAGATGAAGCACGCCGGTCCGTACGGCGCCGACGCCAGCGGCGACGCGCCCCCGTTCCCCGGAAGCGGCGCGACGCAGAAGCTCGACAACGAGCGCGTCACGGTCTGGGAGTTCGTGCAGCCGCCGTCGGGCCGCCACCGGCATCAGCACGACGCGGTGGTCGCCGCCATCGACGGGCAGACACCGCGCGCGTTGTTCGTGAAGCGCGGGACGGTGCACGCTGACGAGGGCGCCGGCACCGCGTCGCGGTACTACGTGTTCGAAATCAAGTAGGGCTCGGGGCCAGCCGTCGACGGGAGAGCTGCAGCCAGCTAGCCCCTAGCCCCGAGCCCCTACGTCGTCCCAGTCAAGTACGGCTTCAGCGCGGCGAATCGATACTCGATTTCTGCGATCTCGTCGTGTGAGAACTCCACGACGCGCGGTCCGTGTTCCGATCGCTGGACGGCGGCCTTGAAGATGCCACGCTTCTTCATGACGTAGAGGTCCACGCCGGGAATCGAGTCGGCGAGATTGCGCATCAGCAGGAACTTCGAGAACAGATCGCGCAGCGGCTCCGCCTCGCCATGCTCGTGCAGCGCCCACATCCGCGCCATCGCGTCGGCGTACATCGCGTTGCCGGTGATCACGCCGTCGAGGCCGAGGCGCATCTCGTACAGCCAGTTCGCGCCGAGGTTGGCGCCGAACACCGCCTTCATCGGCGGCCGCTGTCTGAGTTCTTCCTTCATCCGCGCGACGAGAGGTTGGCTCTCTTCCTTCACGTAGCCGAGATGCGGGAACTCGCGCGCCAGCGAGACGATCAGATCGACCGACGGCGGCAGCGACGGCGCGCCGCCGCTGGTCTGCACGATCACCGGCCGCCTGGTGACGCCGGCGAGCGCCCGGAAGTACGACGCGTACTCGTCGAGGCTGCCGGCCGTCGTCGGCGGCATCGCAATCAAGGCGTCGGGCGCAAGCGCTTCGGCGGCATGCGCGTACTCGAGCATCTCGGCGGTGTCGCGTCCCTGCACGCCAAGGACCAGCGCCGGCTTCTTCCCGCGCGCCGCCTTCGCGAGCACCTCGAGCCCGCGCATGCGCTCGTCTCTGGTCAGAAAGCGCACCCCGCTCGATCCCTGCGGCCAGACGAGGCCGTGCACGCCGCACCGATCGCAGAAGTCGACTTCGCGAACCAGATCGTCCCAATCCACGCCGCCCGACGTCGAGAACGGCGTCGTGAGGATCATGAAGGCGCCGCGCATCGGCTTCCCGGCCGGCCCACCGTCGAACGCACGAGCGGCGGCGTCGATCGCACGTGGCGCGACGAACGGTGCGGCCGCGAGCATCAGGCATTCACGTCGCGTCAACATGTCGTCACCATTTCGAGCCGCCACGAAGACACGAAGCCGCGCGCCTTCGTGGCGGACCTCGATCCTGCTCATTTGTGCGCAACCGGCGTCGTGGTCGCGCGCGGCAGCGCGAACGCGATGAACTCCGCCGGATGATTCTGGCCGCCGATGGCGACGACGACGTACTGCCGGCCCTTGTGGAGATAGGTCATCAGCGTGCCGGTTGATCCGGCCTCCATCTCGTACTCCCACACGACCGCGCCCGTCGCCTTGTCGTAGGCGCGAATCTTCCTGCCGCCTCCGCCCGGCGGCGTCCGCACGTTGACCTGATCGCCCTCCGTGACGAAGAGCAGCGTCTTCGTGACCAGCGGCGCCGCACGGACCGCCTGACCGAGCGGCGGCAGATGGAGATCCTGCAACAGCGGATGACTGCGAGGACCGTCGCCGTTCGGCACCATCCACAGCTGCTCGCCGTGGTTCAGATCGATTGCCGTGATCCGCCCGTACGGCGGCTTGACGAGCGGCAATCCGTTGGGCAGCTGAATCAGCCGCCGATCGCTGGCGCGATACCGCAGGTTCGTCTCCTCCGGCTTGCCGGGAACCAGGTTCGCGACGAACGGGTTCGTCATCGACGGCACGTATAGAACGCCGGTCTCGGGATCGAATGCCGCGCCGGTCCAGTCTGCGCCGCCGACGCTTCCTGCAAGCTGAATCGTGCCCAGCGTACCGCCCGGATCGCTGCTCACCACCGACGGCGGCGTGAAGAGCGGTCCGCGCCGGTAGCGCTTCACCAGATCGAGCGCCATCGCGCGCAGCTCCGGCGTGAAGTCGATCAGATCGTCGTCGGTCACGCTCTGACGATCGAACGCCGGCGGCCTGGTCGGAAACGGCTGCGTCGGCGACGTCTGCTCGCCCGGTACGTCCGACCGCGGGACCGCCCGCTCCTCGATCGGCCAGACCGGCTTGCCGTTGGTGCGGTCGAGCACGTAGGCGAACGACTGCTTGGTGATCTGGACGAGCGCCTTGATCTTTCTCCCGTCGACGCTGATGTCCGCGAGGATCGGCGCCGCCGGGTTGTCGTAGTCGAAGAGATCGTGATGGACGGTCTGGAAGTACCACACCCGCCGGCCGGTTCTGGCGTCGAGGCAGACGATGCAGTCGCTGAACAGGCCGTTGCCCCGGCGATGGCCGCCGTACATGTCGTTGGTGACGCTCGTCGTCGGCAGGTAGACGTAGCCGAGTTCTTCGTCTGCGCTCATCAGCGCCCAGACGTTGCCGGCGCCGGTGTAGCGCCACGCCTCGTCTTCCCAGGTCTCCCGTCCGTCCTCGCCGTCGCGCGGCACGACGTGGAACGTCCATCGCAGCTTGCCGGTGTGGACGTCGTATCCGCGCACGTCGCCCGGTTGACCTTCCTGCTTCGTCGCCGAATCCTGCTCCGCCATCGCCGATCCCATGACGACGACGTCCCTGACGACGAGCGGCGCCGACGTCCAGTGCCACTGACCGAGCGTCGTGTCCAGACCGTCGTCGAGATCGACGGCGCCCTTGTCGCCGAACTCGGGAATCGGCTCACCGGTCCTGGGATTGAGCGCGAAGAGCGAATGGCCGCGAAACGTGAAGATGCGCTCCGCGGCGCCCTGCCGCCAGTAGGCGACGCCGCGATTGCTGCCGGCGCGGACCTCCTCGGTCCCCGGTTTCTGCACCCACAGCGTCCGGCCGGTTTCCGGATCGAACGCCTCGGCGAGGCCAATCCCGTTCGACGCGTACATCACGCCGTCGATCATCAGCGGCGTCGATCGGAAGTTGTTCGACAGGCGGAAATTCGGCGGCACGATCGCGGCGACGGCCGGATCGATCTGCGGGCGCCGCCAGGCAATCTGCAGCGCCGAGACCGTGGCCTTGTCGATCTGATCGAGCGGCGAGTACTTGCGGGCCCCGTTGTCGCCCGAATGGAAATGCCACTCGGCGGCGGCGTTGTCGGGGTCTTTCGCGGCGATCGCGGTGAGGCCGGCGAGCGCCAGCCCGGAGCAGCCGATGACGGCGGCGGAGACGAACAGGCGTCGCAGGATCATCGCACCCCCTGCACGTTCGGCGTGCGCGGGTATTATAGCGGCCGCGGCAACGCGCAGGCGGCATTATGATGCTGCGGAAAAAGGAGATCGGCCATGAGAATGTCCACGCCGCTGGTCGCCCTGTCGTGCGCGCTCGCTGCCGCAGCCGCGGTCCTCTCGGCGCAGGCGCCCGCACGCGCCACGGCGCCGACGATCCCGTTCGAGTCGTCGACCGATTTCCTGAAGTACTCGCCCGACATGAACTTCGGCGAAGTACTCGGCGTCGCGGTCAACTCGAAGGGGCACGTGGTCGTGCTGAACCATCAGGGCAGCACGAATGCGCCGCTGTACGGGAATGCGTCCACGCAGATCCTCGAGTTCGATCAGGCGGGCAAGTTCGTGCGCGAGATCGGCCGCGGCGTGTACGGGCTCGGATATTCGCACAGCGTGCGGTTCGACAGGTACGACAATCTCTGGGTGGTCGACAAAGGCACCAACGCCGTCGTCCGGTTCAATCCTGCCGGCTACGTGACGCTCAACCTCGGGCGCCGGCCGGAAGGGCCCGACGATCCGGCGGAGTCGTACTACCGGCCCGGACGGCGCGAGCCGCCGGTGCACGTCGACGGGATGTTCCGCCAGCCGACCGACGTGGCGTGGGACTCCGACGACAACATCTACATCAGTGACGGCTACACCAATTCACGCGTCGCGAAGTTCGACAAGCGCGGCAACTGGGTGAAGTCGTGGGGATCGAGAGGCAGCGGCGGTCCGCACGCCGACGAGAATCCGGGACAGTTCAACACGCCGCACAACATCGCGATCGATCGCCAGAACAACGTCTACGTCGCGGATCGTGGCAATCGCCGCATCCAGGTATTCGACACGGACGGCAAGTTCCTGCGGATGATTCACCTCAACGTGCCGTACGACAAGAAGCGGCATCCGGTGCTCGGCAATCTCAACGCCAACCCGCCCGACGAAACCGCACCGTGGACGCTCTGCATCACGAACGGCCCGACGCAGTATCTGTTCACGACCGATCAGGAGCCCGGGCGGCTGTACAAGCTGTCGCTCGACGGCACGATCCTCGGCATGCTCGGCGAGTCAGGGCGCGACGTGAAGCAGTTCAACTGGGTGCACGGGCTCGCGTGCCCGTCGGAAGATCAGATTGTCGTCGCGGACATGAACAACTGGCGGGTGCAGCGCCTCACGCTGCACGCTGACAAGTCAAAGCCGGCGACGAGATAAGGTCACCGGCCGATTGCGACGCGCCGGCGACGATCGTCGCGCGGCCGGCAGCGCGGCGCAGCGTCAACGCCGAGGCAGAACAAAGTCTGGAAGTGGCGGACGCCGCAGTCTACGAGGAGGCTCTGCCCCATCGGACGGAAGCCGCGTGGCGTGCGATGCTGCTGCGCCGCCGCGCGCTCAATTTCGCCGCGCGGGCTGGGCCGCCCTTCAGTCCGCCGAGACGTCCGAGCGCGATCGCGTGCGGGTTCTTTCGATGCTGAGCCATGGCGCACTGACGGGCAACGAGGCTGCCACGACGAATCGCGCAGATCAGGCGTGTTTCGCGTCGCGCCGCTCCGGCGTGCGGCCACTCATCGTGCACGCCATGTAGAAAGTGCACGAGCGCCGCGGCGCAAGCACGAGAGAATCCGTGCACGTTTTCTGCTCGGGCGGAGAAAAGACGAGCATGTGGCGGCGTGCTTGCGAGGTCCGTACGTCGTCTATGCCGTACTCAGTCCTCGTTGTCGATCAGCATCCCGTCGTCCTCGCCACCTGGATCGCGCCACTCCTGGACGCAGGCTATGAAGTCGCCGCGACCACCAGCTTCGAAGAGGCGCGTCAGCGTCTCGCGGCGCATCCACCGAACCTGTTGATCGCGTCGTCGCGGCTGGGCGGCTTCAACGGCATCCACCTGGTCCTGTGCGCTCACGTCAACCGTTCCGGCACCACGGCGATCGTGACGACGCCGGCGAAAGATCCAATCCTGGAGGCGGACGCCTCAGTGTTCGGCGCCTCCTGCGTCGTCGCTCCCGAGGGCCGGGCCGAACTGCTCGCCGTCGTCACGCGCGCGCTGTCGTCGCGGCCAATGTGACAACGCGTGTTCGGTTCCTCGCCGCGGGCCGTTATCCCATGCAATTACGATTTTCTTATCCGGCGTCTTCCGCATCCGATTCGCGCCCTTCGAGAGAAACGATCAGCCGACTTTCGTGCCTGCCGCCGCTTCGGCTTGATCGGACCTCGCCGCCGGACGCGCGATCAGGCGGAAGTGCTGGAACGGCACGTGGCAATCGTGCTTGTCGAGGAAGTTGAGAAAGCGCTTGTAGTCGGTGACCGGGAAGTTGAAGAGCGGCGCGAGCAACCGGTAGTTGCCGCGCGTGCACTCGAGCCCGCGACGGACGATCGCGCGGACGGTCTCCCGCGTGAGGTCGCGCGCCATGAACGGCGCGCAGACGATGGTCCAGAACGACTCGCCGTTGGCCGTCATGCGCTCGTAGAGCTCGTCGGCAATCATCTGCGAGTAGGCGATCGCGGGCGGCACGTCGGGCTGCGGTTGCGCCTGTTTCCGGGCCTGCGGCGGCGGCAGCGGCAGCGTCGTCAACAGCTGACCGGCACAGCGCACCGCGACGCGCTCGGCGATGTTCTTCAGCTCGCGGATGTTGCCCGGCCAGTGATACGCCTCGAGCTGCGCAAACGCCTCCTCCGACATCCGGCACTGCGGCAGCCGATACTGCTCCGCCATCAGCCGCAGGAAGTGTTCGAAGAGAAGCCGGATGTCTTCGGCGCGCGCGCGCAGCGGCGGCACGACGAGGTGGACGACGTTCAGGCGGTAGTAGAGGTCTTCGCGGAATTCCTTCTGCTGGGTCCGCTCGAACAGATCGCGATTCGTTGCCGCAATAATCCGGACGTCGACGCGCGCGTGCTGCCCCTCGGCGCCGATGCGCTGAATCTCGCCGGTCTCGAGGAAGCGCAGCAGCATGCTCTGCATGCGCAGGCTCATCTCGCCGACTTCGTCGAGGAGGATCGTTCCACCGTGGGCGACTTCCAGCAGCCCGCGGCGATCGCGGTGCGCGTCGGTGAAGCTGCCGCGCGCGTGTCCGAAGAGCTCGGACTCGAGCAGGGTTTCGGGTACGCCGGCGCAGTTGATGGTGATCATCTGTTTGCGCGCGCGGGGGCTGCGCTGGTGGATGAGGTGCGCCAGCACCTCCTTGCCGACGCCGCTTTCCCCTGTGATCAAAACCCGTGAATCGGTCGGCGCGACATACCGCGCTTCCTCGAGAACATCCAAGATGGCACGGCTTCCGCCGAGAACGATCGAACTGGGCACAGCTGCTCCTTGCGTAGTAGCGCCCGCTGAAACGAGCGCGAGCCGAAGCTCGACGGTTTATCGCCTAAAACGACAAAGAAGTCAACGTACTTCGTTGACCATTGAGCGCCTCGATATGTCACAAGAGTAAATACATGTCCATAAAACGCGCTTTTTAGGTGATTTTTGTGTGCAAAATGAACACTAACGCACGTCGTTTCCCTGAATGTGTCGAAACGACCCACGAATTTGTAGATGAGATTTCAAACGAAGTTTGGGCCCAGGAAGAACAAAAGGCGGTCTGCGGGAGCGGCCCGGCAATATATGCCGAAAGACTGAGCGGCTAACTTTGATGCGTGGCTAACGCGAAAGGGCCGAAGCCAGCAAAGCGACTGCGCTCTGCCGACTTCGTGCCCTCTTGCGTCCGGCGTGGGGGAGCAAGGAGGAGGAGGCCAAGGTCCCCCGCCGTGTCTACCGCTTGAATGTCAGAGTGACGTCTTTCAGTACGGCCGTCTGCGACTGATCGGTCGTCTTTTCTTGCACCACGAACTGCAGGTAGCGCGAGGAACCGGAGAGCGTGGCGCCTGACGACGAGACCGACTTGAGCGCCGACCACGTCGCGTCCGGCGTCGGCGTGCTGCCGGTCCGATACGTCAAGGCGACCGTCGTGCCCACCGGCAGGTTCGACGTCCAGGACATCGTCATCCACGTCACCACGGCGCCCGCATCGAACACGGCCGACGTGTAGGTGCCTGAGGTGGCATAGGGCGTCATCCGCATGTACTCGATGAACAGCGCGCCGCCGCCCACCGTGGTGTCGAGCGCCGTCGGACGCATCGCCTGCGACACCGTGATCGTGTGCGTGGCCACCTGCTTGTCATCCACCCAATAGACGATGGTCGTCGCGTTCCAGTCGATCCGGAATTTGTGAGTCTGGTTGAACTGGAACGGGCTGATCGGCGTCTCGAGCGTCGTCCCCGCGATCACCGACCGCGCGAGCAGCGTGCCCGCGACCTTGGTGCCGAACACCGCGTAGGGCGCCGACAGTGCGCCGGCTGCGGTGAAACCGGCGTTCTGGCCCGCGCCGCTGAACTTCGCGGAGAACTCGACGGAGCGGCCCGGGTTGAATCCCGACGCGCCGCCGACCACCGAGGCGCCATCGATCGTGATGCCGCCCGCGCCGAGTGTAGCGGCTCCGCCCGCGACGAGCGTCGTGCTCGTCCAGCCGGCATCGAGGGTCTGGCCGCGGAACTCGGAGCCCAGCGCCGGCGCCAGGATCACTTCGCCGTTGTTCGTCTGCGAGAGATAGGCCCCGGCATCAGGCGTTCCGGATCGGAAGTCGGCCGCCGACGTGTTCACCCACGATGTGGAATCGTCGTCGATGATCGAGACGGTCGCCACGTTGACGCCGCCAACCGACGCCACCGTGTTGGTGAGACGCACCGTAAACGTCTCGGTCGCCTCGGCCACGATGTCGCCGAGCACCGAGACGACGAAGGTCTTCACCGTCTCGCCCGGCGCGAAGGTCAGCGTTCCGGACGCCGCGATGTAATCGCTGCCCGCCGTCGCGGTGCCATCGACCGTCATGTAGTCGACGCTCGCCGGCACAGCGGTCGCCCCGGTGAGCGTGACCGTCACCGTCACCGGCGTCGTCCCGGTGTTGCCCTCGACGACCGAGTTGGCGCTGACCGAGATCACCGGCTTCGGATCGTCGTCCACGATCGTTCCCTTGCCGACGCTGCCCGAGATTGCGGCGTTCGTGGCGTTCGCCAGCTTCAGAGTGAAGCTGCGGTCATTCTGGAACGTGGTGTTGCCGATGACCGCTACCGCGACGCTCTTTGTCGTCTCGCGCGGCGCGAACACGAGCGTCCCGGACGCGGAGAGGTAGTCGACGCCGCCAACCGCGCTGCCGTTGACGGTCGCGTAGTCGACCGTCACCGGGACATCGATCGCGGACGAAAGCGTGACCGCGAACGTCAACGGCGAGGTCCCAGTGTTGCCCTCGTTCGCGCTGCTGTCGAAGGCTGTGAGCGTGGGGATCGGTATCACCGTCATCGTGCCGTTCACATAGGTGAAGGTGTAGTTGCTGTTGGCTGCGCCGGTCGCGGTTATCGGATAGGTGCCCGCCGGGCTCGCGCTCGTCGCCGTCGTTGTCACCGTCGGCGGCGTCGTCAGGCTTGCGGGCGTGTCGCCGTTGACCAGGCCGAGATAGGTGACCGTCAGCGGCGGGTTGGCCGCGCCGACCGGGCGCGTCTTGTTGTCGGCCGTGATCGTGACCCTCGCCGTGCCGACCGTCTCGGTCACGGCCGCCGACGTGCTGCCGGTGAAGAGCGTCCCGCCGGCGTAGATGGCCGTGATCGAATGAGTCCCGGCCTTCAGCGCCGAAGTCGCGAACGTCGTCTTGCCGGTGCCATCGAGCGTCGCCGAGCCCAGCGTCGCCGCGCCGTCCATGAACGTGACGCTGCCCGACGGCACGCCGGTGCCAGGTGCGACGACGGCAGCGGTCGCCGTGAAGGTGACCGCCTGGCCGTAGATCAATGTCGTGAGCGAGGAATTGACCGCCGTGGTCGTCGTCGCCTTGCCGATGGTGATGGAGAACGTCTGCGCGGCGCTCGTATCGACGCCGCCGTTTGCGACGCCGCCGTTGTCGTGCAGCGACACGCTCACCACAGCCGACCCGGCGACGTTGGCGGCCGGCGTGTACGTCAGCGTGCCGTTCGCCGCGACCGCTGGCTGCGCGGTGAATAGCGCCGTGTTGTTGTCGGTGACGATGAAGTTCAGCGTCTGGCTCGCTTCATCCGCAGGGCCCGCGCTGAGGTTGGTCGCCCAGTTTGGCACGCTCTGCGCGCCGACGACGCCGAGCTTCGACTCGTCCGCGCCCTTGGTGAAGCTCGGCGCGTCGTTGACTGCAGTGACCGTGATCGTGAACGTCTGTGCGGCGCTCGTGTCCACGCCGCCATTGGCCGTGCCGCCGTTGTCGTGCACCTGGACGCTGACCGTCGCCGAACCGTTGCCGTTCGGCGCGGGCGTGAAGGTCAGCGTGCCGTCCGCGGCCACAGCGGGCTGGACCGAGAACAGCGCCGTGTTGCTGCTCGTCACCACGAAGTTGAGCGTCTGGGCGCTCTCGTTCGCGGGACCGGCGCTGATGTTGGTGGCCCAGTTGGCGACGGTCTGCGCACCGGCGTCCTCGAGCACAGTGACGTTGCCGCCCGCGCTGAAGCTCGGTGCGTCATTGACCGGGTTGACCGTGATCGTCACCGTCGCTTCGTTGCTGTCGGCCGCGCCGTCGTTTGCTCTATAGGCGAACGAATCGGATCCCGAGTAGTTCGCTGCCGGCGTATACGCGAACGCTCCGTTGCCGGAGAGTGTCAGGAGACCGTGCAGCGGCAAGGCAGTCACCGCGGCGGTGAGCGGATCGTGTTCCGCGTCGGTGTCGTTGACGAGCACGCCGGCCGCGGCGGGCACGGTGAGCGTCGAGTCCTCGTTGACGCTGTAGAAGTCGTTCGCTGCGACCGGCGGCGCGTTGCCGGAGCGCACGTCGATCGAAACGGCCGCCGTCGCGGTCAACAGGCCATCGCTGACCGTGTACATGAACGCGTCCGGCCCGACGTAGTTCACCGCGGGCGTATAGGTCACGGAGCCGTCAGCGGCGAGCACGGCGGATCCGTGGGTGGGCGGCGTGATGGCGTCGACGTGCAGGACGTCACCCGGATCCGAATCCGTGTCGTTCGCAATCAGGCTCGTCGGACCAGATGCCGCAAAGAGGTGCGACCCGTTCGTGGCGACTATCGCGGAGTCCGGATTGGCGACCGGCGCGTGACCGGTGCTGATGATGATGTCGTCGAGCCGCGGCGTGATGCCGGTGCTGGCGCTCGACAGCACGGCGCGGTACTGGATGAACTGCGAGTGCGCCGTCAGCGGTCCGGGCGTGGTGATCGGCGCGAACGCCGTCCACGTGCCGTCCGGCGTCGGCGCGTTGCCGGTGCGCACGCTGATCGCGACGCTCGTGCCTGCAGGCGTCGCGGCGGTCCACTGGATACTGTTCCAGTCCACCGGGCTGCCGGCGTCGAAGACGCGCGACAGGAACGTGCCGTTCGCGGCATACGGCGTCATCCGCATCCAGTTCACCGTGACGTTGCCGCCGAACTCGTTGAAGTCGCTCGCCGCGATCGGCCGCATCGGACCGGTGACGGTCAAGGGATGCGAGGCGACGAGGCTGCCGTCGATGTAGTAGTCGACGCTGCTGGTCTTCCAGTCGATGCGGAACAGGTGCGGTTCGCCGACGAGGCCGCTGCCGAGGAACGTGTCGATGGAATTGCTGCCGGTGTTCGTCCTGGCGTTCAGCGCGCCGCCGCTCATCGTGCTGAAGATGGCCCACGGCTCCGACGCCAGCCAGAGCGTCTGGCCGAAGCCGGCATGCTGGAACGCATCGCCGGTGAAGGTCGCGACGAACTCGAGCGTGTGCGGCGCGGTGAAGATCGCCGACGGCGTCGATCCGACCGCCTCTCCAGGCAGGCAGGCACCGGTAGTGGGATCGGTCGCGCACATCGCCACCCGAACGCCGTCCACGATCAGCTCGCCGCCACCAAGCGCGGAGTAGCCGTTCGGGCCGAACGCCCACTCGATCCAGCCGGGCGGCATCGTCGTCCCCGAGAATTCGTTGCCGACCGCCGGTGCCAGGATCAGCTCGCCGTCGTCAGTTTCCGAGGCGTACGTGCCGGTTCCCGTTCCGGCGAGGAAGTCGGTCTGGGCGGTGTCGCGCAGCGTCGGGCCCGGCACGGTGAAGCTCGGCGCCGGAGAAGTCGTCGAGTTGCCGGCCGCGTCCGCCGAGGTGACGCGGTAGTAGTAGGTCGTGTTCGACTTCAGGCCGGTGAGGAGCAGCGTGCGCGTCGTGACGAACGCCGCGCTCGTCACCTTCAACGTCTGCGCCTGCGGGAAGGTGAAGTCGGTCGAGTACTCCACCTGAGAGTTTGCCGGCTCGTCGGTCGTCCAGGAGATCGAGACCTTCGCGCTGTCGATCGTCCGCGCGCGCAGGTTCGAGATGGTCGGCGGCGTAGTGTCCGCGGTCGTCGGCGAGAACACGACGTCAACCCAGTAATTGGTGTCGCGGAAGGTCTGGGTCGGGAACGCGCTGGCTCCACTGATGAACAGGCCGTTGCCACCTGCGATCAGGCTGGTCGGCGCGTGCAGCGGCGGTGAGTCGACCGACGCCGATGTGAAGTAGTCGTTGGTCGCGGTGTAGTGGCCGACGTTGGTGTGGTACGACGCGACGTACATCGTCCCGGCCGCAATCGGGACCGGCGCGCCGAAGAGCACCTGCTGCCAGCCCGACGGCGTTTCGCTGACGAAGGTGGCCGTCGCGAGTGGCGCGCCGCCCGTCGTCCAGAGAGTGCCGGTGTGCGTGCCGTTGTTCGCCACGCTCTTGTAGAAGCGGACGCCGGTGATGAACCCGTCGATGTCGCTCTTGAACTTGACGCCGAGCTCGTACGCGTTGGCGTCGCCGGCATCGGGAATCGGCGGCACCGTCGTCGGCTTCCAGAGGTTCGTGCACGGGCAGTCGCCCGGCGCCACGACGACGGTGACGCTGGCTCCCGGCGTCTCGATGTTGCCGCTGTCGTCGATCCCGCGCACGCGGATCGTCGCCGAGCCGGGCGTGCCGGGCGTCCAGTCGAAGGTCCACTGCGTGGTGCCCTGCGCGGCCTTCCATGTCGTGCCGCCGTCCACCGAGACCTCGACGCCGGCGACCTGGCCGCCGCCCTGATCGGTCGACGTGCCGTTGACCGTGAGGCGGCTGCCGCTCGCCACCGATTCGCCGGGCAGGGGGAAGACGATCGAGGATGACGGCCCGAAGGTGTCGGCAGACCGGGTTGCGGCGACGAGAGGCCGTGTCGGGTCGGCGCCAATCTGCAGCGTCGCCGGCTGCACGTCCATGTCGGCGAGCAAGTTCACCGTCGCCTGCTGCATCGCCTGATCGGCGTTGTGCGACGTCGGCGTCGTCCCGCGATCGTGGTTGCCGTCGAGACCCCATGACCACTGCACCGTCCCGGCGCCGAACACGAGCGCGCCGCTGCTGTGGCGATACAGCGTCATCGCATGGGTCGCGCGGCCGGGAGCGACGTTCGCGCCGAAGTCGCTCAGCTTCTCCGCCACGTCGAGCGTCGTCGACGACAGGTGGACGAGGCCGGCGGGCCGCGATCCGTTGTCGAGGTCCTCGTCCCACTCGTAGCCGAGCGTCTCTTCGGGCGTGCGGTAAACGTCGCCAGCCGGCACCGCGCTGACACCGGTGTTCGCCCACAGGCGCAGGCTGCCCATCGACCGCGGAATCTTGATGCGATCCGAACAGCAGTTGACGGTGAAGATCTGGCCGATCAGCCCGTTCTCCGGCTGACCGCCGTCGCTCGTCGCTGCGAACCGCGGGTCTCGCCACGTGCCGGTCCAGATGGGTACATTCGTGATCGGATCGACTGCCGGATCGATCTTCGCGTTCGCGATCGTCTCCTTGTAGGTGACCAGCGTGCGATACGCGGTCCCAGAGCCATCGATGCTCGGCTCGTACCGCGTCTTCCAATACATCTCGTTGCCGCTGACGAACGCGAGGTTCACGCCAACGTTGCGCGCGTTCTCCACCGCCTGCCGCTGCGCGCCCGACCAGTACTCGTCGTGGCCGACCGAGAGGAACACCTTTGGCTTGTGCGCGCCAATCAGATCGAAGTTGCGGCGATCGGTGTCGACGCCGCTCTGGTACTTCACGTCGTAGCCGTTGGCCTCGAGCCAGCGGACCATCGGATATTCGGCGTTGAACAGGAAGCTCTGCGGATCGTGCGCGCGCGTGTCGAACGGGCGGTTGTAGCTCACCTTCGCCGCACGCGTCGCGCACGACTGCAGGTACGAGCTCCCGACGTTGCTCAGCGGGCCGCCGCAGTAAAGGCTCGCGCCGCCGTTCGTCACGCCCGGATACTGGTTGTAGGCCTGCCAGGTCGTGTCCGAGGTCTGGAACACGATGTCGGCGGTGCGGCTGTCGTCGCGCACCACGAAGACGATGTGGCTCGCGTGGCCGTTGTCCGGGCGCGTCGGTTTGGCGATGTAGATGCCCGACACGGCGGTCGCCGGCACCGTCCACGACGCCGACTCGGCCCAGTTGCCGCAGTCCCGCAACCCGGTCGTCCCCATCTGGCTGACGCATGCCGGCTGCGTCTGCGGCAGCGAGGCCGAGGGACCGACGACGGCGACCTGCGTCGCACCAGCGCCGCCGTAGAACCCAAGGCGGTAGATGATCAATTGATAACCGGACGCCCCTGGTGCCGCGATCTTGAAGTGCACCGTCTCGCCGACGTTCACGCTGATGTCGGTGGCGAATCCCTGAATGTCCGGATCGCCCGCACCGGTGATGTCCCAATCGACCGCGCCCGCCTTGGTGTTTTCGTTCGAGATGGTCGTCGAGCTGGCATGCACCAGCGGCTGGCTCGAGCCGCGGTTCATGAGCACGACTGCGAGGACGGCGCAGCCGACGAGGAGGGTGCGATACGTGAAACGGCTGGCAATGGCACGGAACAGAGGCGTCGTCTGCATAAAATCGCTTGTCACTCGGGGCACCGCGGCCCATGTCATCGCCGTCGTGCAGGCACACGTGTGACAGACACAGCACGTGCGCGCTCCTGACCGGCGATCTGTTTTTAGAAGACCCGCGTGTAGGCACGGAGCAATGGGCGGGCCAACACTCGAGCGAACGCAGACGGACTCTAAAGAAAGCCTCTGAACGGAAGATTCAGGATGTACCGCTGTGCGGTCGTGCGATTCCCTGGCACGCACTGGCCGGAGCAGGCCGCGGTCAGGGAGGATTCCGAGAACTTAGTCGCGCGTGGGGCAGACTTCTGCGATCTGACGCACCCTGTTGGTGGCGTGCAGCCGCGTGCAGGACTGCGATCGCCCGATCGTCATCGCATTGGACGATACGCTGCGGCGGGTGACGCCGACCCTTGTGCAGGTCGAACTGGATGACAGCATGGAGGAGATGCCCGCGATGCTGCGGGACTCCGTCGCACCGGAAGACGCCTTCGCACGTCGTGCGAAGGCGTCCTCACCGAGGTCCTTACCGTGTGAACGTGAGCGTCACGTCGGTGACGACCGGAGCCTGAGTCGGGTCGGTCGTGGAGAGTTCGAGCTGGTACTGTGCGTATCGACCGGCGCCGCTGATGGTGCCGTTCACCGCCGGCACGAATGGCGTCCAGGTCGCATCAGGCGCAGGCGCGTCGCCAAACCGCACCTTCAGCACGACGCTCGCTCCGACTGGCATCGTGCCGCTCCACGCCGCACCAGTCCACGTTACGACCGACGCTGCATCGAACACGGCGGACGTGAACGTGCCCGAGGTCGCGAACGGCGACAGGTGCAGCCACTGAACGGCCAGCGTTCGACCGTCGCCGGCGAAGTCGCTTGCGATCGGCCGCATGCTGTCGGCGATCGCCACGGTGTGCGCCGCCACTACGACGCCGTCCACCGCGTAGGTCACGGAGGTCGCCGTCCATTCGATCCGGAAACGATGCGGGGCGCCGAACCATGCGCCCGGAATCGGCGTGTCCACCGCACCAACGCCGTTGTTCGTCCGCGCATACAATGCGTCGCCAGAGCCGCTGCTGAAGATCGCCCACAACGGTTCGTTGAAGGTGACACCGAGGCCGAGATGTTCGTACGGCGCGCCGCTGAACGTCGCCGAGAACTCGATGGCGCGACCGGGACCGTAGAAGCCGTCAGTCGCGGCGCGGGCGCCGCCGATGTTCAGGGCGCCACCGCCGACGCTGACCGTCGCCGCGCCACCCCATGACACCGCCGACCATCCTGACGGCATCGTCGTCCCGTCGAGTTCCTCGCCGACCACCGACGCGAGCGTGACCTCCCCGTCGGTCATGTGGCTGATGTAGGCGCCGGTGCCCACGGTTCCGCGCATGAAGTCGGCGACCGCCGTATCGAGCAATCCGCTCGTCGGCTGCGGCGCCGAGGTCGTGAACACCACGTCCACCCAGTAGTTCGTCGCGTTGAAGCTCGCAGTCGGGAATCCGCCGCCGCCGTACTGATACACGCCGTTGGCGCTCGTCGCGTTGGCGACGGCGTGCAGCTCGTCCACACGCTTGCCACGTGCGTGCCGGTGTTCAACGCGCTCTTGTAGAAGCGCACGCCGGTGATATAGCCGTCCTGTCGTGCGGACGCCTCTTCGCATCATGCGAAAAGGCGTCCTCGTCGGCGGAGCGTGTCTAGCGCGTAAAGGAGAGAGTCACGTCGGTCACGACCGGTGACTGTTTGGTGTCGGTCGTCGCGAGGTCGAGCCGGTACTGCGCGTATCGACCGACGCCCGAAATGGAGCCGTTCGCAGCCGGTGCGAACG